>JBAXOY010000011.1:0-41985 GCA_037133055.1 Chlamydiota bacterium | reverse complement strand
TGCTCGAAAACTGCCTCCTGCCGCCCCACACTACTTCAAAGAGCTAAACTATTACTCCTCTCAGAATCAAACCTCGACGAGCAACTATCTGCCACTTATTCCCCTGAAAGTGCTACGCTGGTGCCATGGCAAGGCCGCTGAGAATTGAATATCCCGGGGCGTGGTATCACATCACCAGCAGGGGCAACAACACGCAGTCCGTCTTCCATGACGATGCGGACAGACGCGCGTTCATCAGGATACTCAAAGAGAGCATCGAGGCCTTCACCGTCGAGCTGCATGGCTACGTGTTGATGCGAAACCACTTCCATCTGATTCTTCAAACACCCCTCGGTAATTTGAGCCATTTCATGCAGCGACTCAATACCGCCTTTACGGTGTTCTTCAACTGGAAGCACCATCGGGTCGGGCACCTTTTTCAGGGACGCTATAAAGGCATACTGATCGATTCGGATTCCTATCTTCTGGAGCTGAGCCGATATATTCATCTTAATCCGGTGCGCACGCAACAGATGTCAGATGAGTCGATTGAGAACAAGCTGCGGTTTCTGGAATCCTATCCCTGGAGCAGTTACCAGGCATACACAGGCAGAATGCCGATACCGGATTTCCTGCGCACACAACTCATTCTGGACAAGTTTGGCCGTAGCATCGGCAGGGCATGCGAGGGATATAAACTGTTTGTGCTGGAGAGGCTAAAGGACGATACCCCTGATCCCCTGAAGGGCAAACGGCATGGCGTGATCCTGGGGGATGAATCGTTCGTCCGATGGGTCTATCGATCTTTCATCAACGGCAAGGAGGCGAACAAGGAGTTTTCGAACCTGCGCGCATCGCTCCCCCCGAATACCCTGGAGCACATTGCGCAGTGCGTTGCCGATGAGTTCAAAGTCGCCCCGCAGGAGATCCTCGGACGCAAATCGAAACACACGCACGCACGCCGGGTACTCCTTGAACTCTGCCGAAGATATCTGGCATCCCACAAACGGATGAGTGAAATTGGCGCCATGTTGGGCGGGATAACGGGCGCAGCAATAGTGATGAACAGAAAACGGCTGCATGTGGAACTTGAGAGATCCAAGGTGCTGTCTCGCCGGTTCGAACGGGTGAAGGATAAAGTGCTCAGTTAATAGTTAAGGTCTGACCCCAGAGGTTTTTATTCACACCCCCCCACGCCGTATGGTATCGTACCCGCATATCATGAGAGTGTCTGCCCGCGTCATTCTTGCGGCGTTCATCGCCGCGCCCGTTCTGTGCGCCGCCCCGTCCGGCGCGCAGGTGCAGATCACCATATCCAAAAAATACGCCCGCAAGACCGTGATCGCCATCCCCTCCTTCGCCCGGAAGGAGGGCGGCGACGAGAAGCTCTCCCGCACCTTCGCCGAGCTCCTCAAGTCCGACCTCGACGCCTCAGGCTACTTCGACACCGTAAAGAAGCAGCAGTTCGTGGACGAGACCGACCGGGAGGACCGGCAGAGGGGGAAGATAGACCTCCAGGAGTGGGCGCGGCTTCGCGCGGAGATGGTGGCGAAGACCGAGTTCGCCGCGCGCGGAAGCGCGCTCGCCATCACCTGCCGGCTCTACACCGTGCGGGACGGCAAGAACATTTTCGCCCAGTCCTATAGCGGCGAGCTCTCCGCCTCCGTCCAGATGATCCACCGGCTCGCCAATGACATCATCAAGGCGGTCACGGGCGAGACCGGCCTCTGCGGAACCCAGATCGCCTTCGTCTCCGACATGACCGGCCTGAAGCAGATCTACGTGATGGACTACGGCGGCACCGCCTACCGCCAGATCACAAGCGGCAGGGACATCTCGCTGTTCCCCGCATGGACCCCGGACGTAAAGAGCCTCGTCTTCACCTCGTACATCCGCGGCTTCCCGGAGCTCTTCATGATGAACATCGGGTCGAGGAACGCGAAGCCGCTCGCCTCCTTCCCGGGCCTCAACGCCTTCGGCGACGTATCGCCCGACGGGCGCGAGATGCTTCTCACCCTGTCAAAAGCCGGCAACCCCGAGCTTTACCGGATGGACCTCTCGTCGGGAAACCTAACGCGCATCACCCGGACGACGTGGATCGAGTCGTCGCCCTGCTGGTCCCCCGACGGGAAGCAGATCGCCTTCGTCTCCGATCAGACCGGCTCGCCGCAGATCTACATCATGGACTCCTGGGGCAAAACGCCGCCGAAGCGCGTCACCTTCAAGGGGAGCTACAATACGAAGCCGGACTGGTCGCACGACGGCGAGTCGATCGCCTACTGCTCGCGCCAGGGCGGGTTCGGCATCTGGATGCTGAACCTGAAGACGCGGGAGGAGATATCCCTCCCCCGCACCGGCGCCAGCGACGAGGAGCCCTCCTGGGCCCCCGACAGCCGCCACATCGTCTACAGCGTCCAGCGCGGCAGGAAGCGCGACCTGTTCATCATGGACGTCTACGACCCCGTGCCGACCCAGATCACCCGCGGCGCCGGCAACTTCTCCGCCCCCGCCTGGGCTCCCCGCTAATCCGCCCGGTGTGTCCCATCACCCCGCCGAATCTTGCGCCCACCATCTTCTGCGCCCACAATCTGCGCCCACCATCTTGAGATGACGGCATCAGTATGCTACCCTGTCGCGTTGCTATGTCGGAAATCAGGGGAAGACGCCACCATGGCGGCAAAGAAAGCGGCGAAGGTGTCGAGGAAGCAGGCCGTGAAACCCGCACCGGAACCGGTGAAAAGAGGGGGCACGGTCAAGACCCCGCGCGAGCTCGGCGAGAACGGGATGGGGCTCCACCAGGAGGAGATCGCCTATCAGATGGCGCTCCGGCAGCGCGAGATCTCCGTCTCAGAATTCTTCTCGAAGAACCGGCACCTGCTCGGCTTCGACAACCCGAAAAAGGCGCTTCTCACGACGGTGAAGGAGGCGGTGGACAACAGCCTGGACGCCTGCGAGGAGGCGAAGATCCTTCCCGAGCTGAAGGTGACCGTGCAGGAGATCAGCGAGGAGCGGTACCGTGTCACCGTCGAGGACAACGGCCCCGGAATCGTCAAGAACCAGATACCCAGGATATTCGGGAAGCTCCTCTACGGCTCGAAATTCCACACCCTGAAGCAGGCGCGCGGCCAGCAGGGGATCGGCATCTCCGCCGCCGGGATGTACGGCCAGCTCACGACCGGCCAGTCCATCCGGATCACCTCGAAGATCGGCCCGAGGAAACCCGCCCACTATTTCGAGATCCGCATCGACACCGCGAAGAACATCCCCGAGATCGTGAAGGACGAGGAGGTGCCGTGGGATTCCCCTCACGGCACGAAGGTAGAGATCGATCTCGAGGCGCGGCACCAGAAGGGGCGCCAGTCGGTGGACCAGTACCTCGAGCAGGTCTCCCTCGCCAACCCGCACGTCCGCATCGTCTACCAGGGCCCCGAGGGAGAGAAGACCGTGCTCGCCCGCGCGGCGCAGTCGCTCCCGCGCGAGCCGAAGGAGATCAAGCCGCACCCGTACGGCGTCGAGCTCGGGGTGCTGATGCAGATGCTGAAGACGACGAAGGCGAAGCGCCTCCGCTCGTTCCTGATGCAGGATTTCTCGAGGGTCGGCGCGAAGGTCGCGCGCGAGATCTGCGCGAAGTCCGGCCTCCCCGAAACCGCCTACCCGTCCCGGATCGCGCGGGAGGAATCCGACAAGCTCTACAGGGCCGTCAACGCCACGAAGATCATGAGCCCCCCTACCGACTGCCTCTCCCCCATCGGCGAGGAGCTCATCCTGGCGGCCCTGAAGAAGGGGATCAAGGCGGACTTCTACACCGCCACCACCCGCCCCCCGGAGGTGTACCGGGGGAACCCGTTCCGCATCGAGGTCGGGCTCGCCTGGGGCGGCACGGCGGCGGGCGACGACGAGGAGGAGGGAGAGGCAAGCCCGGGGGAGTCGCTCGCGCACCTGGTCCGTTTCGCGAACCGCGTCCCGCTCCTCTACCAGCAGTCCGCCTGCGCAATCGCACGGGCTGTGATCGGCACGAACTGGCGCGCCTACGGCCTCACGCAGGGGCGCGGCGCGCTCCCCTCCGGCCCCCTCACCCTGATGGTGCACATGGTCTCCGTCTGGGTCCCCTTCACCTCCGAGAGCAAGGAGGCGATCGCCCACTACCCCGAGATCATGAAGGAGATCCGTCTGGGGCTCCAGGAGGTGGGGAGGAAGCTCAAGGCATTCCTCAGCCGGCGCGCCCGCGTCGCCGACGCCGAGAAGAAGAAGGCGTACATCGAAAAGTACCTGCCGCACATCGGCATCGCCCTCCGCGAGATCCTGAAGCTCGACAAGGCGGAGGAGTCGAAGGTCGTGCGGATACTCACGGAGATACTCGAGAAGTCGAGGTCGATCGAATAATTGAGAAGGTGGTATTCCCATGAACAAGGCATCCGCAAAGATACGGCAGACGGCCCAGGACATCTACCGGACGGTGCTCAAGAAAAAGAAGCCGTCCCTGAACCTCCCCATCCGCTCGCTCGACAACGTCCGCTACAACCCGAAGTCCGGCTATTTCGAGATCGGGCGCCGGAAGAAGGTGCGGACCCTCACCGTGGGGACCGCCAAGACGTTCGCCCAGAGCCTGAAGATGATGTCGCTCTCGAACGACCTCCTTCGCCAGGACGACATCGCCACGAAGAGGGAGGCGTACTACGTCTCGAAGAACTGGGGCGACGCGCGCTTCGACGAGCAGCCGGAGTCCGACGCGGTGATGGACGACATCGAGGCCCTCTTCGAGGTGAACCGCGAGCAGCTCGGCTTCATCCCCGAGGAGAAGGGCGGCGAGGTGGCGGGGAGGCTGGTCGTCGTGGACCGCGACGCCGACACGGGAAAGAAGCTCAAGATCGACTGCACCCGGTTCGGCTCCGGGGCCTACTCGATCCCGATCTCCGTCGAGGAAATCGAGTTCCAGACCGGCGCGAGCTTCATCCTCGCGATCGAAACCGCCGGCATGTTCCAGCGCCTCGTAAAGCACAACTTCTGGAAGCAGGCGAACTGCATCCTCGTCTCGATGGGGGGGGTGCCCACGCGCGCCTGCCGGCGCTTCATCCGCCGGCTCGCGGACGAGAAGAAGATCCCCGTCTACGCCTTCGTGGACGGCGACCCGTACGGGATCACCAACATCTACCGGACCCTCAAGGTCGGCTCCGGGAACGCGGCCCACATCAATAAATTCTTCTGCGTCCCCCAGGCCCACTACCTCGGCGTAACGCCCCAGGATATCATCGACTACAAGCTCGAGGACGCCACCCACCCATTGAAAGAGGTGGACATCAAGCGCGCGAAGGACGCCCTCTCGAACGACCCGTTCATCAAACATGAGAAGGCGTGGCAGCAGGCGATCGAGCAGATGATCGCGATGGGGGTGAGGGTGGAGCAGCAGGCGTTCGCGAAGCACGACCTGAACTACGTCATCGACGTCTACCTGCCGAAGAAACTGAAAAATCCCGAGAAGTTCCTCCCCTGATTCATCTCGGTGACCCCGATGCACCTTCTCTCATCCCAGGTACACGTCATCATGGGTGCCAACATCGAGCAGGATGACCTCCTTCTCAGCAAGCCTCAAGATGAGGACGATGCGATACTCATAGGTCGGGCTGACGGCATGTTTTCCCCGGTAGCGGCCTCGCAGGGCATGGAGACGAAGGCGGGCTGCACGGGGATCTCGTTCCAACTGCCGCAGCACGTCCTCGAATACGCCCCGAAGATCCGGATGCCGCTCCAGGAATTTGCGGGCGGTGCGGATAAATGTCGCCGACCAGGCCAGCGTATGCAGCGGGGATGAAGAGGGCATCGCCGGCCTATCCCTGCTTCAATTCCGCAATCAACCGGGCGGCGCTGCCCCTGCGGACGCGGCCCGCCTTGAGGTCTGCCTCCGAGGCCGCGAGGCGCGCCTCGGAAAGATCCGCCATGAGCGTTTCATACTCTTCCTCGCTCATCACCACATAGCGGGGCCGGTTATTCTTCACGATGCGCACCGGGCCTTTCCCGATGAGGCCGTCCACTGCGGCAATCCCCCGCCTTTTGATCTCCTGGGCCGCCAGTATGTTCATGTGCCCCTCCCTATAGTACTGATTATTGTACCGAATATAGCACCTTTAACGGGCACTGTCAATCGCTCATTCCAAAATTACAAAGGCAACCGTCGACATCGGGCAGCATGCGTTCGCGAAGCACGACCTGAACTACGTCATCGACGTCTATCTACCAAAAAAGCTAAGGCACCCCTAGAAGTTCCTGCCCTGAAACCGGTGGCCGGTGCGCTTGCGACCGGTTTGACGGATCACCTTCGTTCTCGTGCATGCGCGGGAATAGCAGGACATGCCTCTTAATCTCCTCGGCAATAAAGCTATTGTAACGGGCGGTGGGGTGCCCTGTTTCAGGCGATATCAGATCTCGGAGAGGGACTCCATCCGCCTTCTGTCGGATGACATCCACCGACCATATATAGGGCACACCACGGCCCTTGAAATATTCCTTCAAGAAACTGCCTCTCCAGCCGAGTGGGCCGGCCCAGTGGTCATAGAAGACAATGAAGATCAAATCCAGATTGCGACTTCTGCATTCTGCTATTACACTCGTGAGAATCGCGCTGGCGAGAACCTTTTTCTCCTCGCGACGCCGAGGACTTTCATAAGCTGTTTCCCTGGTGGTAAGATAAAGGAGCAGCCTCCAGAGATACGATGGTATGGCAGGGGGGTTGTCCATGAAAAATGCCTCGGAATCACTGTTGATCGGAACGCCCTGTAGACACAAAGTGCCATCGACCATCCTGAAGTACGGTTTCTGTCCCGTGCGAACGGAGAGCAGGTTTCTATCTATGTTTTCCCAATACATGCTGAAGATGACAAACGGGTTATCGTACAAATCGATCGACTCCCGCAGTAGGAGATACGACTGGTCCATACCATACCCACCGACTCCGTAGTTCAGCATGAAGTACTGCGCGTTGAACGCAGGATCCTCGTTGAGAATATCCTGGAAGCACCGTACCTGCAAGCACTGTGCGAACGAATCTCCGTAGAGGAGAACGGGACGCCGTCCGTTCAATTCCTTCGTTCTGTTGTGAAGATACGTATCCCGCGAAAAGTCGCCTGTCCAACCCAAAAGGGGATGGGGGTGTGCAGGTGGGAGGAATTGTTTGATCCATAGATATTGAAGCTTCCAGTAATCGTTGTCGCCGAAATAGCTTGCATAAAGGTCGGGTTTCCGAACGCGGCGAACCAAAGAACAATCGGTAGTGAGCAGGAAGCGGAAAAGCAGTTCCGCAAAAACCAGGGAACCTATGAGCGCACAAAGGGCAACACCCAGCCTGGCGCGGATGCCATAGCGTACATACCTATTCATCCTTACTTCCTCATCCCGCACGGCCGTTCACGCCGTCCGAGGTCGGGAGGGGACCGGTCCGCGTCTGCCGCCTTGCACGGCAGGGGAGAAAGTTCTGGATCCGGCAGGGGTCTTTAGCCAGTGAACTGATTCACCTGCCGGACAAGCCGGCAGGGGTCTAAAGCGGACAGAATGTCATGCCCCTATGTCAGGAGGTCTGGAATCATACCGGGGTCTTTCGTCTTCAGGAGGATTTTAATATCTGAATGACAGCCCCTTTGACCCGTTCCGCAATAGCAAGGCAATGTCGGCATATGGCTTCATCCGCGACAAACTCCGGCAACGCGTCGCCGAGCGGATATTTTGACGGCAGATAGATCGCATCCAGCAGATCCGTCTCGTCTTCCGAGAGGGGAATAACGGCCCCTTCCTCCTTCAGCGTTTGGATCAACCCGGCAGTACTGTGTGTCTTTTGCGGCGACTTTCCCCGCTCGATGAGAACCGCCTTCAGCCATTTCTCGATCGCCTGCTGTGTATTTTGGAGACACGGAATATACAGCCGTTCCTTGAGCAACAGACATGCGGATTGATAATTATCCCCGGCATATGCACACCACTGCCGCGTTTCATTTTTCATACACAATCTCTCCGCGAGAAATCTGAGCGAGGAAGGTGGAATGCGCGCTGTCGGATTTCAGTGGGATGATATCCATCGGGATTTTTCGGGAAATCGAACGCGTCATCTTGCGGTACTTCAGGGCGAGAGCCAGGTACGGGTCCGGGCTGTTTTGAAACACCGCGACGTCAAGGTCGTGGGGGTGCGAGTCTGTGACAAATGATCCGAAAACCACGATCTTGCGGATCTCTTTCGCAGGACCCAGACACGATACGAGCTCTTTTTTAAAAGCTTCCTTTTGCGTCGCGGTGAGCGTCATGTCCGACCTCCACTTCGCGCCCCATGTCAAATCGTAGTCAAAGAATAGTATGCACCTACCCGACTTGTCGACAGAAATACCTCCACGATCGCCGGTCCCACTCCCGGCGTGGGATCACGCGCAGGGATGTGCCCCCGGCGATTTCTTCTTCCACTCCTGACACTGCTTCCGCCACTCCCGGGAGACGAGCTGCTTGATCTCCTCGTGCACGTGCGGAAGGCTCCCGGTGACCATCGCGCCCGCGGCCATCCAGTGCCCGCCCCCGCCGAGTTCGCGGGCGATGCCGTCCACGTGGAAGAAATTCTTCGAGCACATGCTCACCTTGACCTTGCCGTCGTGGAGCTGGCGGAGCAGGATGACCGCCTCGACCGTCTTGATTGCGCGCACATAGTTCAGGAGATAGATCTCGCTCCCCTCGGGGTCGGCCCCGGAGGCGTCGTACATCCTGCTGCTCACCGTCATCCAGGCGATCCTCCCCCCGTGCTCGAACCTGAGCGAGTTCATGGCGCGGCCGAAGAGCTCGGCCTCGGCGGCGGTGTGCGTCTGGAAGAGTTTGTCGAACACCTCGTACGGCTTCACGCCCGCCTCCATGAGCTCCGCGATGATACGGTGCGTGTCCGGGTCCATCGTGGTGTAGATGAACCCGCCGCTGTCGGTGTAGATCGCCACGTAGAGCGCGAGAGCGATACGCCGGTCTATCCTGCAGCCGAGCGCGCGCCCGAGGGCATAGATGAGCTTCCCGGTCGCCACCGCCCTCTCGTCGACGAGGTTCAGGTCCGCGAACACCTCCTCCTTCGCGAAAACGTGGTGGTCGATGGTGATCTTCGGGCAGGGGAGGAGGGGAACGAGCTCGCCCATTGCTCCGATGCGGAGCAGGGCGCAGGTGTCCACGACGAACCAGGCGCCGCACGGGCCGATCCACCCCGCCCCGCCCCCCGGCGGGTAGATCTCGATGACGTTTTCCGGGTCGATGAAGCGGAGGCGCTGTTGCGGCTCGTCGCAGTTCACCGCCCGCACCTGCTTCCCCATCTGCTTCAGAAAATAGTAGAGCGCCACCTGTGAGCCGAGCGCGTCGCCGTCGGCGTGCTCGTGCCCGGTGACGAGGAAATGCGTCCCCTTCTGTATTAGGGGAATGATTGTGTGCCACATGGATTTTTTCGCCGGCGGCTCGGGCCTTTCGGGTGTCATTGTTCGCAGGATTCCTATGCCTTCCGGTGTTCGGGGGTGGTAGGGGTCAAATCTTTAATCTTGAATTCTCTCTAACCTCGCTGTAATCCGCCCAGGAAGATTCAAGATTAAAGATTTGACCCCTACCCTCTCTCTTTCCGGTACGACTTCTTGATCCACGTATTGAGCGTCTCCGCCGGGGCGCCCACCGCCTCGCGCGTGATGGTGAAGCGGCCCTGCCCCGTGTTCCGCCTGATGAGGTTCAGGCCGTGCTCGTAGTCTTTGAGGAGGGTCCGGCAGAGCTGGAGGACGTCCATCTTCACCTCCTCGGCCTGGCTCACGACGAGCCCCGCCGCGGTTTTCGTGAACGCGATCTCGATGCCGTGTTTCCGGGAGAACTCCTTCTCGAACTGGTGGATGAGCTCGGCGGCGAAGGCGCGCTCCACGAGCTGCGGCGCCGCGATGATCTTCGCGAGCTCGCCCCGCGGGTCCTCGACGATCTCCCCCGTCACCACGAGGTGCCTGATCCCGGTCGAGGGGAGCTCGAACTTGAAATCCCTGAGCGTCCGCTCGCAGACCGTCATCAGGCCGCGCGCGCCCGTCTCCTCGTGGTGCGCCTTCGTCGCGATGTGGCGAAGCCCCTCGTCGGAGAAGACCACCCTGATCCCGAAGGCGTCGAAGGCGGCCTCGTACTGCCTGACGATCGAGCCCTCCGAGCCCTTGAGGATGCGGTACAAGTCCTCCTCATCGAGCTCCTCGCAGACGACCCGCACCGGGAGCCGCCCGATGAACTCCGGTTCGAATCCGAACTTGATGTAGTCCTTCGAGCGCGCCTCGTGGAGATACGCAAAGCGCTTCTTCTTCTCGTCGATACCCGCCCCGAACCCGATCTCGCCCTTCCGGAGCCGCTTCTGGACGATCTCCGCGAGAGGCTCGAACGCCCCGGAGACGATGAAGAGGATGTGGCGGGTGTTGATCGTCTTCTTCTTTATCTTCCCCTTCTTCTGGAACTCCATCATCGCCTGGATCTGCCCGACCATGTCCATCGGGCTCCGGAGCGGCACCTCGGTCTCCTCCATGAGCTTGAGGAGCCCCGTCTGCACCCCGTGACCGCTCACGTCCCTCCCCGCGTGGTCGCGCGCGGAGGCGATCTTGTCGATCTCGTCGACGTAGATGATCCCGTACTGCGCGCGGGCGATGTCCCCGTCCGCCTCGTGGACCAGGTCGCGCACGAGGTCCTCCACGTCGCCCCCGACGTAGCCGGTCTCGCTGAACTTGGTCGCGTCCGCCTTCACGAACGGGACGCCGATCAGGCGGGCGATGCACCGGATGAGGTAGGTCTTCCCGACCCCGGTGGGGCCGATGAGGATCACGTTCTGCTTGGCGTAGTCGCCGCAGCCGCCCTTTCCCGCGCACCGCGCCGCGTGGTGGTAGTGGTCGCAGACGGCGATGGAGAGGACCTTCTTCGCCTCGTCCTGGCGGATCACGAACCGGTCGAGATAGTCCTTGACCTCCCGCGGCTTCAGGTCGAACTTGAGGTCGGGGGGGGCCTGCTCCGCGCCCGCCTCCTCCTCTCCCGGGCCCCCGTCGGCCTGGGGGAAGATGCTCACCATGGCCTTCCCGCCGAACTTGTTCTTGAAGAACTCGGCGAGCTCCTTCTGGAGTTCGTCGGGCGTGGGGATATGGTCGTCCTTCGCGCCGGATGTCATGGCAATCTCCCGTGGAATGCTATACTATACCACATCAGCCGCGCCGCCCGCCATGGAGGGGCCCTCATGCAGAACCGCACGGTGCTCCACGTCACCCTCCTCGGGGGGCTCTGCGCGCTCACGCTCCTCCCCGCCGCCGCGTTCCGCGGGCTCACGGGGATGGAGTTCCGGACCGCCCTCTTCATCCGCGAAATACTGCATAACGGCCCCTCGCTCATCCCCCGCCTCGACGGCGCCCCGTACTTCGATTACCCGCCCCTCTACTTCCTCGCGGCCGCCCTGTCTTCCCGTCTCCTCGGCGCGATCATTCCGCTCTCCCTCGCCATCCCCTCGATGCTCGCCGCGCTGGGGACCCTGCTGCTCGTGTACTTCATGGCCGAGTGCGAACGCCCGGGGACGGGGCTCAGGGCGGGAGTCGCGCTCGCGTTGACCCCTCTCTTCTTCTCCTGCGCCTCGCAGGGGATCGTCGACGCGATGCTCGTTTTCTTCACCACGCTGACGCTCGCGGGCTGCCGGTGGTCCGTCTTAGGGGGCGCGCGGGGGGGGATCGCCGCGGCCTGCCTGGGCCTCGCGGGGGGGGCGCTCACCAAGGGGCCGATCGGCGTCGCCGTTCCCCTCTGCGCCGCAGTGGTCTGGCTGTGTGCCCGGGGGCGCATCCGCGAGCTTCTCGGCCTGCTCCTGAGACTCGGCCTCTTCCTCACGATCTTCTCCGCGATCTGCGTGGCCGCGATCCTCTTCGCCGAAGGGAGGGATTCCCTCGCGAGGCTCATGGGCGCGCAGCTCTTCGAGCGCGTCGGGGACGAAGCGAACCAGTCCCGCATCTACTACCTCTGGGTCTTTCTCGGGGGATTCGCCCCGTGGTCGGTCTTCGCGCTGGGCCGGATTTTTCGGCGGGGCGAGCCTGAGCGGCGGGAGTTCGACTCGTTCTGCGCGTGCTGGTTCCTCTCGACATTCGCGCTCCTCAGCCTGGCGAGCATCAAGCACTCCCGCTATCTTCTCCCCGCCGCGCCTCCCGTCGCCATGCTCGCCGCGTTCTTCTGGGAGGATCTGCGCACGACCGGCGCGCCGTCGTGGGCGCCGTTCGTGACACCATGGGTTTGGCGCGTCTGCCTCGCCTTGCTCGCGGCGGGCGCTCTTGTCCTCGCTATCGCCCCCGTGTTCCTCCCCGCCGCCTCTCCCGCCCTGTCATGGTGCATCGCCGCCGCGTGCCTGCTCCCCCTCCTCGTCCCCGCGCTTCGTCGGAAAGACGGCGACGGGTCGTTCATGCTCCTTGCCTGGACATTGTCCGCCGGGTTCCTCGCCTTCAGCCAGTTCGACTCGCCGAGGATGACCGCGAGGGAGGAGGCGCGCCCGTTCGTGCAGGCGGTCGAGCGCGCGGCGGGAGGAAAGCGGATCGTTTTCTACGGCATCGGGAAGGACGCCGACGGGCTGAAGTTTCTGTACTGGCACACCGGGACCGCGCCCCTGTCGTTCATAGAATCGCTCCCCGCCCTGCACCGGGCCGTCGACGGAACGCAACCCGCGATTCTCGTTCTGCCCTCCCGCGAGCGCGAGACGGTCGAAAAGGAGCTCGGCCCGCGACTGCGGTTTCTCTTCGAGGAACGGCTGGGCAAGCGCCGCTGCGCGGTGTTCGACCTCGCGGGTGGCGCACGATAATTCTGGCGCCTCCCCGGCCCCCTCTGGTACAATTCGAAGAACACGGGGCCGCGAATGACACCCACTCCCGACGTCATCAGGAAGCTGCCCAAGGTGCTCCTGCACGACCACCTCGACGGCGGTCTGCGCGTTTCCACCATCATCGACATCGCCAAAAAAGAAAAGGTCCCTCTCCCCTCCGAAGACCCGATCGAGCTCCTCGACTGGTTCCACCGGGGCGCGAACCAGGGGGACCTGAAACTCTACCTCGAAACCTTCAAGGTCGTCTACGCCGTCCTCCAGACCGGGGAGGCCCTCGAGCGCATCGCGTACGAGTCGATGCTCGACCTCAAGGCGGACAACGTCGTCTACGCGGAGACGCGCTTCGCCCCGTTCTTCCACACGCGGAAGGGGTTGACGCTCGAGGAGATCATGGAGGCGGTCCTCCGCGGCCTGCACCGGGGCGAGAAGGAGACGGGGACCCGTTTCGGCCTCATCCTCTGCTCGATGCGCGGCACCGAGTGGGCGATGCCGATGGCGGAGCTCGCCGTGGCATTCCGCGAGAAGGGGGCGGTGGGGTTCGACCTCGCGGGCGAAGAGGCGGGGAACCCCGCCAAGAAGGACCAGGCGGCGTTCGACTACTGCCTTCGCGAGAACTTCAACATCACCATCCACGCGGGCGAGGCGTTCGGCGCGAAGTCGATCTGGCAGGCGCTCCAGTACTGCGGGGCGCACCGCATCGGCCACGGCACCCGGCTCGTGGACGATTTCACCCTGTCGGACGGGAAGGTGGTGAAGATGGGGACGCTCGCCCAGTACGTCCTCGACAAGCGCATCCCGCTCGAGTGCTGCCTCAGCAGCAACATCCAGACGGCGGCCGCGGACAGCTTCGAGACGCACCCGTTCAAGCTCTTCTACACGAACCGGTTCCGCGTCACCCTGAACACCGACAACCGCCTGATGAGCGACACCTCGATGAGCAAGGAGCTGGAGATCGCGACGCGCGCCTACGGGCTGACCCTGCGGGACCTCGAGGTGCTGACGCTGAACGCCATGAAGAGCGCGTTCATCCACTATCGCGAACGCTGCGACATCATCTATCGGGTGATCAAGCCGGCGTTCGGCCGCATGGCCGCGCTAAATCCCAAATCCCAAATCCCAAATCCCAAGAACTGATTTCCGCCTCATCTCATCCCTGCCGCGGCACGGGCCCCTCGCCCCCCGAGCGGACACTTTCCACACCGCGGCCTCTTCCCGCAGAACTCCTTCCCCACGCGGACGAAGAGGGCGTGGTACTCGTTGTAGATCCGGGCGCTCCCGGGGACCCGCGCGGTCAGGTACCGCTGGACCTCGTCGTAGCGCGCGGACGGGGCGACGAGCCCGTGCCGGGAGAGCACGCGCACGGTGTAGGCGTCGACGACGAAGACCGGCCGGTCGAAGGCGTAGAGGAGGATGCTGTCGGCGGTCTCGGGGCCGATCCCGTGGACGGCGAGGAGCTTCCCGCGGAGCGACGCGGCGGGCTCCCTGCCCATCCCTGCGAGGCTCCCCCCGTACCCGCGGTTCAGGAACGCCATGAACGCCTTGAGTTTTACCGCCTTCTGGTTGAAGTATCCGGAGGGCCGTATCAGCCGCGCGAGATGCGCGCGCGGGACGCGGGTGAGTCCCCGGGCCGAGAGGAGCCGGGCCTTTTTAAGGTTTGCGATGGCAACCGCGACGTTTCCCCAGGCGGTGTTCTGCGTGAGGATGGCCCCCACGATCACCTCGAACGGCGTCTCCCCGGGCCACCAGCCCTGCGGCCCGAAGCGGCGGCGGAGTTTCCGGTAGATTTCGATGACCGCCCCGCCCGGCGCATTCACTGATCGTACCCGAGCTTCCTGACCTCGTCCTCGTCCTTCTTCCAGCCTTTTATGACCTTCACCCGGAGATCGAGGAACACCCTCGCGCCCAGAAACTCCTCGATCTCGCGGCGGGCGGCGGTGCCGATCCTCTTGATCATGGCGCCGCCCTTCCCGACGAGCATCCCCTTGTGCGATTCCCTCTCGGCGATGATCACGGCGTGCACCTCGGTGACGCCGTCCCCGCGCTCCTTCATCCCCTCCATCCGCACGGCGGTGCCGTAGGGGATCTCCTGGTGGAGGAAGCTGAATACCTTCTCCCGTATCATCTCGCCCACCGCGAAGCGGATCGGCTGGTCGGAGAGGATGTCGTCGGGGAAGAGCTTCTCCCCGGCGGGAAGGAGTTCGATCGTCTTCCGGAGGAGAAGGTCCACGTTGTCCCCCGCCCGCGCGGAGATCGGGATGATCTCCCTGAACGGCAGGAGGTCCTTGTAGGAATCCATCACGGGGAGGAGCGCGTCCCTCGGGACCGTGTCGGTCTTGTTGATCAGGAGGAAGACGGGGGCGCGGCAGGCCTTCAGGAGCTCCACCGACGACCGGTCGGCGTCTCCCGCCGCCGCCGGCTCGACCATCAGGTAGACGAGGTCGGCATCGCCCGAGGAGCGGCGGGCGGCGCGGACCATGTAACGCCCGAGGAGATCGCGGGGGTCATGGAGGCCGGGGGTATCGATGAAGACGACCTGGGCCTCCGCGCCCGTCATGATCCCCCTGATCGCATCGCGCGTGGTCTGCGGCTTGGGGGTGACGATCGCAAGCTTCTGGCCGACGAGGCGGTTCAGGAGCGTCGATTTCCCGACGTTGGGACGGCCGATGATGGCGACGAAACCGAATTTCACGCCCCCTCACCTTCCCCTGTCGGGGAGGATTCGCGCACGTAGTGCTCGATCTGCTGGCAGATGCCGTGGAGTGCGCGCCACTCGTCGTCCGCGATGCCGCTCCGGCCGAAGATGCGCTTGAGCGTCTTCATCACGCTCCGGAGCACCTTCCGGTCCCCCTCGTCCTTGAAGCCGATGCCCGCGAGCGCCGCCTCGATCCTCGCGTAGAGCTGCAGGAGGAGCTCCTGGGAGACGAGCCCCGCCGGCTGCTCGACGTGGTCGGACGAGGCGTATTCGAAGATCTCGTGGAGGACCACCATCACCGCCTGTGCCACGTTGAGGGAGGGCATCGCGCGCGAGGCGGGGATGCTCACCGCGCACTGGCAGAAGGCGAGCTCCTCGTTGCTCAGGCCCTTGTCCTCGCGCCCGAAGAGGATCGCGACCTTGTTCTTCTTCGTCGCGGCGGCGATGCGGGGGAGAGCCCGGCGGAGGTCCACCACCGGCCTGCGCCCCCTCCCCTTCCGCCGCGTGGTCCCCACGACGAGCCCGCACTCGCCGAGCGCTTCTTCGAGCGTCGCGCAGACGCGGGCGTCCCGCACGATGTCGAGCGACGCCCAGGCGAGCTTCCGCACGTCGGGGGTGTCGAGGGGAGGCGGGTCAACGAGCACCATGCGGCCCACCCCGCAGTTTTTCATCGCGCGGGCGGCCGAGCCGATGTTGCCGCTGTTCCGGATCCCCACGAGGACCACGGAGATATTGTCCATGACCGCTTTCACTCAGTACTCACCCCCACCCAACCGTGCGGGGTCGCTGACAGTGGGTACTTTCACCCCCCATGCAGGGGAGGGAGAGAAGAGGGACTCGCGTCACCCGAACAGCGACATCTCGAACTCCCACCCCTCGTAGGAATTCAGCAGCTCCTCGAGCTCCTTCATCGACACGAACGTGCCGTCCACGAGCACCCCGACGCGTTCCGTCTCGGGGTCGAACGCAATGGAGCCCCGCAACAGGTCGTGCGTCAGGGCAAGCTTCTTCGAGGACAGATCGAGGTACTTGATCGCGAGCCCCGCCTTGATCTTGTGCCTGAGCGGCCCCAGCGCCTCGGCCGGGCTCGCCGTCGAAAATTCCTTGAAAGAGTATCCGTGCGGGCGGTCGTTCTGCTCCGTCGCCGTCAGCATCCACCCGAGGTCCGTCTGCTCGGATTCGATCTTGAAGACGCGCCGCACGCCGGCGCAGTCCCGGTACTCCTCGACGAGGGGGAAAAGGACCGCGTGCCCCGCGAATCCGCTCTTGTCCGGCCGGTTGTCGATCATGGAGTCTCCTTTGCATGGCGCGCCCGCGCCGCATCTCCTACCAGCCCCCGCGCGCGAGGGCTTCGAGCGCGTCGGGGATCCGATCAACGATGTCCGAGGCGATCATGCCGCGCTCGCCGCGGAGCGCCGCGGCCCGGTCGCCCGCGTCGCCGTGGACGAACACCCCCGCGCGCGCCGCGTCGAGGGGCTTCATCCCCTGTCCCGCGAGCGAGGCGATGACGCCCGAGAGCACATCGCCGGTCCCGCCCGAGGCCATTCCCGGGTTGCCGGTCGCGTTCATCGACGCGGCCCCGTCGGGCGCCGCGACGATCGTCTGCGCCCCCTTCAGCACGAGGGTCACGCCATGCGCGGCGGCAAAGCCGGACGCGGCGCCCATCCTGTCCTTGAGGAGATCGGAGGTCTCGCAGCCCATGAGGCGCGCCATCTCGCCGGGGTGAGGGGTGAGGATGACGGGGGCGGAGGCCTTTTTCAGCACCGCCGCGTCCCCGGCGAGCGCGTTCAGCCCGTCGGCATCGACGAGCATCGGGATCGGGAGAACGGCGACGAGCCGCCGCACCATCTCCGCGGTTTCGGGGCAGCGGGATAGACCGGGCCCTATCACCGCGATGTCGAAACGCTCCGCCGCGCGAAGGATCTCCTCGCCGGCCTTTTTCCCCAGCGCGCCCTCGGCCGTCTCGGGGAGCGGGAGCGTCATCGCCTCGGTGAGCTTCGCCTCGAGGACAGGATTAAGGGAGCGCGGCGCCGCGACGGTCACGAGTCCCGACCCGGAGCGCATGGCGGCGGCCGCCGCAAGGCACGCCGCCCCCGTGAGCCCCGGGGAGCCCGCCACGACGAGGACGCGGCCGTAGTCGCCCTTGTGGGAGACCCGCGCGCGGGGGGGGAAGAGACCGTACAGGTCCTGCCCGACGATGAGGTCCCCGCTCCCCATGACCGCGTGCACGAGATCTTCCGGGAGGCCGATATCGGCCACGCGGATCCTCCCGCAGTGCTCGGGGCCGTCCGCGACGACCATCCCCGTCTTCGGGAGGCCCATGGTGACGGTGGCCGAGGCCCGGACGGCGGCCCCGCAGACGCACCCGCTCGTCGCGTCGAGGCCCGACGGGATATCTATGGCGATCGTCGTCGCGCGAAGCGCGCGGATCAGGGAGATCGCCTCCGCGAGATGGCCCACGACCTTGCCCGACATCCCCGTCCCGAGGATGCCGTCGACGACGAGGTCGAACGAGTCGGCGCCCTCCTTCAGCGCCTCGATCTCCCCCGCGGTCTCGGCGGTCGCGACCTCTCCGCCCGCGCCCTCGATCCGCCGGAGGTTCTCGAGCGCGTCCCTCGAAACGTCGCCCCTCCGCGCGAGGAGGATCGTCCGGGTCGCGACCCCCCCGGACTGGAGGTGCCGCGACGCGACGAACGCGTCCCCGCCGTTGTTCCCCTTCCCCGCGAACAGGAGCACGCGCGGGCGGAGCCGCCCCTCGCGGATCATCGCGATCGCGCAGCGGGCGACGGCGGCCCCTGCGCGCTCCATCAGATCAAGGGCGGGGATCCCGCGCCCGACGACGACGGCGCGGTCGAGCTCCTTCATCTGGGCGGCGGTGACGAGTTTCATGGTCTTTTTTCACCACGGAGGAATCCCGTTATTGTTTCTCGGGGCCGAGGCGGATGAGCTCCACCATCTCCCGCACCGCCCGCTCGAGCCCGACGAGCACCGCGCGCGCGATGATGCTGTGGCCGATGTTCATCTCCTCGAGTCCCGGCACCGCGAGCACGGGGCGGACGTTCCAGTAGGTCAGGCCGTGACCCGCGTTGACCCTGAGTCCCTCCCGGGCCGCGAGCGCCCCCATCGCCATGAGCTTCTCGATCTCGAGGCGCCGCGCCTCCGCGCCTCGCGCGTTCGCGTAGCAGCCGGTGTGGAGCTCGATGAACCCGGCCCCGGAGCGCGCGGCCGCGCGGATCTGCTCCTCGACCGGGTCGATGAAGATGCTCACGATGATGCCGGCGCCGCTCAGGCGCTTCACCGCCTCCGCGATCCTCGCCCTGTTGCCCGCAACGTCGAGCCCCCCCTCGGTGGTGACCTCCTCGCGCTTCTCCGGCACCAGGCAGGCGTGGTCCGGCTTCACCCGCGCGGCGAACGCGACGATCTCTTTCGCGACCGCCATCTCGAGGTTCAGGCGCGTCCGGACGGTCTTCCTGAGGATCTCCACGTCGCGGTCCTGGATGTGCCGCCGGTCCTCGCGCAGGTGGACGGTGATGCCGTCCGCGCCAGCGAGCTCGCAGAGGGCCGCGGCGGCGACGGGATCGGGCTCCACCGTCCGCCGCGCCTGGCGGACCGTCGCCACGTGGTCGATGTTGACGCCGAGCTTTACCATCTTCCGCTTCCCCCCCGGCAGTACTGTACCACACCGCCGATCGCTGTTGCAACGAAGCTCTCGTTGGGATACAATCCGGCGGTCGGAGGGATAATGAGGGAGAAGTGGACATCCAAACTGGGGATTATCATGGCCGTCGCGGGCTCGGCGATCGGTCTCGGGAACTTTCTCCGCTTCCCCTCCCAGGCGGCGCAGAACGGCGGCGGCGCCTTCATGATCCCCTACTTCGTCTCCCTCTTCGTCCTGGGAATCCCGCTCATGTGGATCGAGTGGGCGATCGGGAGGTACGGGGGGCTCTTCGGGCACGGAACGGCCCCGCTCATTTTCAACCGCCTCTGGCGTCATCGCGCCGCGAAGTACTTCGGCGCGATCGGTGTCTTCGGCCCCCTCGCCATCTTCATCTACTATGTCTACATCGAGAGCTGGCTCCTCGGCTACTGCCTCTACTCGGTCACCGGGGCGCTCGGGAGCCTCGCGACGAAGGAGGAGATGCTCGGGTTCCTCCGGCGGTACCAGGGGATCGGACGGGGAAACCTGTTCGTCTGGTCCTACCTCTTCTTCCTCCTGACCTTTTTCCTCAACTTCGCCGTGGTCTACCGCGGCGTAAGGGGGGGCATCGAGAAGCTCTGCAACGTCGCCCTCCCCCTCCTCTGCATCTTCGCGGTCGTCATCGCCGCGCGGGTGCTCACGCTCGGGACGCCCGACCCGGCGCACCCCGACTGGAACATCCGGAACGGCCTCGGTTTTCTGTGGAACCCGGACTTCAGCGCCCTCCGGAGCGCGAAGGTCTGGCTCGCGGCGGCGGGGCAGATCTTCTTCACCCTGAGCGTCGGCATCGGGGTCATCATCACCTACGCGAGCTACCTCTCGAAGGGCGACGACATCGTCCTCTCCGGCCTCACGGCATCGTCGCTCAACGAGTTCGCAGAGGTGATCCTCGGAGGGACGATCGTGATCCCGCTCGCCTTCGCCTTCTTCGGGGGCGCGGGGGCGCAGGAGGTCGCCAGGAGCGGGAGCTTCAACATCGGCTTCGTCACGATGCCCCTCATCTTCTCGAAAATGGCGTGGGGAGCGGCGTTCGCCGTCCTCTGGTTCCTGCTCCTCTTCCTCGCCGGGATCACCTCGAGCGTGTCGCTCCTGGAGCCGACCGTGGCGTTCCTGAGCGACGAGCTCTCCATTTCGCGCAAGAAGGCGGTCGCGGCCATCGCCTGCGTGTCGTTCGCCCTCTGCCAGTTCCCGATCTTCCTCATCTCGCGCGGGGTGATGGACGACATCGACTTCTGGGCCGGGTCGTTCTTCCTCGTGCTCTTCGGCACGGTGGAATGCGTGATCTTCGTCTGGATCTTCGGCATCGAGAAGGCGTGGGATGAAATGCACCACGGGGCGGAGCTCCGCATCCCGAGGTTCTACAAGCCGGTGATACGGTACGTCACGCCGACGTTCCTCATCCTCATCCTCGGGTTCTGGTTCTTCCAGCAGGCGATCCCCACCTTTCGGATGGATGGGGTGCCGCGTGAGAACGTCCCGTACATCTGGGCGACGCGGGTCGGGCTCCTCATCATCTTCATCGGGATCGCGGCGCTGGTCAGGAAGGCGTACCGGAAAAAGTTCGGGAGGGAACGATGACCGCGGGCGGGTGGGTGTTCATGGCGCTCTCGTGGGGGATCATCCTTGGGCTGGTCGCCTTCTGCGTCAGGCGGGCGATGAAAGAGCCGTACAAGGACCTGTGACGCAGGCGTGGTATGCATCCCCGGGAGGGGCGCTCAGGCGGAACCGATCTCCCGGTGGATCTCCTCGGCAATCCCGCGGGCGAGCGCCTCGATCTCTTTCCTGTCCTCGCCCTCGATCATCACCCGTGCGATGTTCTCGGTCCCCGAGTAGCGGACAAGGACGCGGCCGTCGCCGCCGAGGGCCTTCTCGGCCGCCCTGATCCTCTTCGCGACCCCGGGGAGCTCCTCGAACTTCCTCTTCTGCCTGACGTCGATGTTGAGAAGGACCTGGGGATATTTCTTCACGCCCTTCCGGAGCTCCGAGAGTTTCTTCCCCTTCGCCCGCATGATTCTCAAAACCTGGAGGCTCGTGATCATCCCGTCGCCGGTCGTGGTGTGCTCGCCGAAGATGATGTGCCCCGACTGCTCCCCGCCGAGCGTCGCCCGGTGCTTCCGCATCTCCTCCATCACGTAGCGGTCGCCGACCTTCGTGCGGAGCATGGCGATGCCGTGGTCCCTCAGGGCGCGCTCGAGGCCGCAGTTGCTCATGACGGTCGAGACGAGGAGGTTCCCGTTCAGGGCGCCGCCGCCCTTCAGGTCGATGGCGCACATCCCCATGATATGGTCGCCGTCCACGATCTCGCCCTTCTCGTCGGCCATGATCACCCGGTCCGCGTCGCCGTCGAGGCTGATGCCGAGGTCCGCCCCGCGCTGCACCACCGCCTCGCTCACCACCTCGGGGTGCAGCGAGCCGCAGCCGCGGTTGATGTTGATGCCGTCGGGCTCGGCGTTCAGCACCGTCACCTGGGCGCCGAGCTCGAACAGGATCCGCGGCGCGACCTTGTAGCCGGCCCCGTTCGCGCAGTCGAGGACGATCTTCAGGCCGTCGATCACCATCCCGCGGGGGAACGAGTTCTTGACGAACTCGACGTAGCGCCCCTGGGCGTCGTCGATCCGGTAGGCCTTGCCCACGTCGAGCGCGGTCGGGCGGATGGCGTCGAGCTCTCCGCTCGCGATCAGCTCCTCCATCCTCTTCTCCTTGCTGTCGGGGAGCTTGCAGCCGTCGCGGGAGAAGAACTTGATCCCGTTGTCCTCGTAGGGATTGTGGGAGGCGGAGATCATGATCCCGGCGTCGGCCCTGAGCGAGCGGGTGATGTAGGCGGTGCCGGGGGTGGGGAGCGGCCCGATCAGGAGGACGTCGACCCCCAGGGAGCAGATCCCCGCGACGAGCGCGTTCTCGAGCATGTAGCCCGAGAGGCGCGTGTCCTTGCCGATCACGATCATGTGGCGCCGCTCGGCGTTCTTGAAGATGTGGGCCGCCGCGCGCCCGAGCTTCACCGCCGTCTCGACGGTCATAGGCTCGGTGTTGGCGACGCCGCGGACGCCGTCGGTGCCGAAGAGTTTCGTCATGGGTTTGGTCACGCCTCCGACGGCCTGAGCTGCCCGTCCCCGGGCACCGCGAGCGGCTTCTCCGCGTTCGGGGCCGCGGGCGCCGCTCCCGTCGCCGGCGCGCCCCCCGCCCGGGGCGCGGGCTTCTCGAATGGGGGGAGCTCCCCGCCCTTCATCAGCGTGTCGATCTCCTGGCCGTCGAGCACCTCGCGCTCGAGGAGCGCCTGCGCGATCCGGTCGAGCGTGGCGCGGTTCTGGAGGATGATGCCGCGCGCGCGCTGGTAGCAGTCGTCGATGATGAGCCGCACCTCCCGGTCGATCTCCTGGGCGGTCTTCTCGCTGTAGTCCACCGTCCGAGCGATCTCCTTGCCGAGAAAGATGTGCTCCTCCCGCTCGCCGAAGGTGACCGGGCCGAGGCGGTCGCTCATCCCCCACTCGCAGACCATCAGCCGCGCAATCCGGGTCGCATTCTTGATGTCGCTGTGGGCGCCCGTGGTGATGTCGCCGAAGACGACCTCCTCCGCGATCCGCCCCCCCATCATCCCCGCGATCTGCCGCAGGAGCTCCTTCTTGCTTTGGTGGAACTTGTCCTTCTCGGGGAGCTGCATCGTGGCGCCGAGGTACGCGATCCCGCGCGGGATGATCGTCACCTTGTGGAGCGGCTCGGTCTCCTCGATCAGGTTCAGGACCACGGCGTGCCCCCCCTCGTGGTACGCCGTGGTTTTCTTGTCCTTCTCGTCCATCACCTTGCTGCGGCGCTCGCGCCCCCAGCGGACCTTGTCGCGCGCCTCCTCGAGATCGTCCATCATCACGCACTTCTTGTCCTGCCGCGCCGCGAGCAGCGCCGCCTCGTTCACGAGGTTGGCCAGATCGGCCCCCGAGAAGCCCGGGGTCCCCCGGGCAATCACGCTCACATCCACGCCGGGGTCGAGCGGGACGTTCTTCGTGTGCACGCTCAGGATCTCCTCCCTGCCGCGGACGTCCGGCATATCGATGACGATCTGGCGGTCGAAGCGCCCGGGCCTCAGCAGCGCGGGGTCGAGCACGTCGGGGCGGTTCGTGGCCGCGATGAGGATGACGCCCTCCTGCGTGTTGAAGCCGTCCATCTCGACAAGCAGGGCGTTCAGGGTCTGCTCGCGCTCGTCGTGGCCGCCGCCGATCCCGGCGCCGCGGTAGCGCCCCACCGCGTCGATCTCGTCCATGAAGATGAGGCAGGGGGCGCTCTTCTTCCCCTGCTCGAACAGGTCGCGCACCCGCGCCGCGCCGACGCCGACGAACATCTCGACGAAGTCCGAGCCGCTGATGGTGAAGAACGGGACGTCCGCCTCGCCCGCGATCGCCTTCGCGAGGAGCGTCTTGCCGCAGCCCGGCGGTCCGATGAGCATGACGCCCTTCGGGATCTTCCCGCCGAGCTTCTGGAATTTCTTCGGGTCTTTCAGGAATTCGATGATCTCCTGGACCTCCTCCTTCGCCTCGTCGATCCCCGCCACATCCTTGAAGGTGACCTTCTCGTCGCCCTTCGCGAGAAGGCGCGCGCGGCTCTTCCCGAACGAGAGGGCGCTGTGGCCGACGCCGCGCATCTGGCGGGAGATGAGGAACCAGATGATCCCCGCGATGAGAATGACCGGGAGGAAGGTGAAGATGACCTGGTTGAGGAAGGCCTTCGAGGGCTCGACCTTGATGTTCACCTTGTTCTCGCCGAGCAGCTTCGCGAGGACTCCGCGGGCGGTGTCGCCGGGGATGGTCTCGACGGTGAACTTCTTGCCGTCCTTGAACGCCCCGTTCCCGCCGACGGAATCCTCGACGATGGTGAACGAGGCGACCTTCCCCGCCCTGACATCGCTCTCGAACTGGCTGTAGGAGAGGGAGGAGACGTCGCGTTCCTGCATCCTCTGGATCTGGAAGGCGAGCATGATGCCGATGAAGACGATCAGCCAGAGTATCGCCGGGCGAACCGGTCCCCTCTGCGGCGTCCCGAGCCCGAGCCGTTTTTTATCCGCCATGCGTCACGCTCCCCTTCCCATCGTCAATGCTACACGTTACCACATTCAGGGGGTCTTTTCCAGAGTCAGTTCCAGCACCCGCCGCGTGGAGGGCGTCACCCTGAACGCGTCCGCGATCCTGTACCCCGGGAGCCAGGCGATTTCACCGCCGCGCGCGACGAGCGGCACCAGCCCCCGGAGACGGGCGGGCAGCTTCCCGTCGATCATGATCTCCTTGACCCTGCGCGCTCCCCGCATACCGAGGGGACGGTAGCGGTCGCCCGGGCGGCGGTTCCTCACGGTGAGCGCCGCGGACCCGAGGGCGTCCAGGGAAAGGCGCTCGACGAGCGGCCACCCGTTCCCCCCCGCGCCCCAGACGGCCGCGAGACCCGGCCGCTTCGCGCGCAGGCGCCGGACCCCGCGCCGCGAAACGACGGCGACGCGGAATCTCAGGCGAAGCGGAGGGACGGCGATCTCCGCGCCGTCCCGGAGGGGGAACTCGTACGGCGCCGCGGCGGCGGCGGCGCGGCCGAGGGCGAGGTCGTCATATTCCCTCCGGGCCGTGATGCCGCCGGGGAGACACACGGCCCCGCCCCCCGCCGCGGGGCGGCAGAGGCGGGCGACCGCCTCCGTGTCGGCGAATCTCACCTCCCCCTCCGCCCCGAGCGCGGCGAGGGCGCGCCGGAGCACGCCCGCCCTGAGCGCGGGGTGCAGGGCGAAAAACCGCCGCGCGGGTACGCACACCCGGGCCGCCTCCTCCCGCGCCAGGGCGCGGTACCGCCGGGCCGCGTGCAGGTCGCAGAAGTCGTGCTCGCGCGCGAGGACGCCCGCGCACCGGAGGAGCGCCTCGCGCACGCTCGGGTTGAACCCCTGTTCCAGGTACGGGATGAGGCCGCGCCGGACCCGGTTCCTCGTGAACGAGAGGTCCCTGTTGCTCGCGTCCTCGCGAAAGGGGACGCCGCGGGCCTCCGCATAGGAGATGATCTCCGCCCTCCGGAGGAAGAGGAGCGGACGCACGACGCGGAGCGCGCCCTCGGCCCTCACGGGGCGGATGCCGCCGAGCCCCCGCCCTCCCGCTCCGCGCACGAGGCGCATCAGGAATGTCTCGGCCTGGTCGTCGGCCGTGTGGCCGAGCGCAACGGCTTCCGCCCCCGCGCGGGCCGCGCATCGCTTCAGGAACGCGTACCGCGCCTCGCGCGCCGCGGCCTCGAGCGAGAGGCCCCGCCGACGTGCGCGCGCGCGCACGTCGAGGCGTCCGGAAACGAACGGTATCCCGAGCAGGCGGCAGCGCTCCTTCACCAGTGCGAGGTCGCGGTCGGCGTCCCGCCCCCGGAGGCCGTGATGAAGATGGGCCGCGTGGAGCCGCACGCGGAGTAACGGGGCGAGGGAGGCGAGGAGATCGAGGAGCGCCATGGAGTCGGGGCCGCCCGACACCGCGACGAGGAGCGTCCTCACCCCGGCCAGCATCCGGTGTTCGCGGATGAAAAGGCGGACGCGCTCCGACAGCGCCGCGGCGGCCGTGCCGCGTGGGCCGCCGGGACGCGGGTGGGGGCCGCTCACGGCGTCGGGGTCGGCGCCGGGGTCGGGGTGGGCGTCGGCAGGAGCTCGAACCGCGTGTTGCTGATGGCCGAGATGCGGCCCGCGGCCAGCATGGGGCTCAGGCCCGGCCACGTGAGCGCGCCGTAGAAGGTGTAGATGCCCGTCGGGTACTCCGCCGGGAGGGGGCCGAAATCGATGTCGCCGGTCAGGTCACTGATCAGGAGGTTCTTCACGATCGGCGCCTGCAGGGTCAGGAACCGCCCGTGCGAGGCGATGTAGAGGAGCCCGCCAGTCGGCGGGACCACGCCGAGATAGGCGTCGGACGGGACGCCCACCCACGACAGGTCCGTCAGATTGATGCGATAGCGCAGGACGGCGTTCTCCCCGGGAACGATGGCCGGGGCCGACACCATGCTCAGCGCAACCACGGGCGGCGTGCCGCTCGGGGTCGGCGTGGGGACCGTGATGATGGTAATCGTCCCCGGGCTTCCGGTGCCCGCTTGGGCCCAGGTCGCCCCGCCGATCTCGTAACTCGCGCCCCCCGAGAAAGAGACGCGCGCGCTCGCGCCCACAGTCGCAGACGAGGAGATGGTGAACTTGAGGTTCGCCACCGTCCCGTTGACATTCCGGATGACCGGGGGCAGGGGGTTCGCCTCTCCGTACACGTCGATGTTGCCGGGGTAATTCTCCTGCACTCTCAGGCTGTTGATCCCGGCCGCGCTCGCGGCGGCGCCGATGGACGCGCCGCTGAAAGATATGCTGCCGCGGTCGTACTGGACTCCGAATTCAAACCCGGTCGTCTGCCCCCCGTTGGAGAAACCCACCGCGACGGTCACCTGTTCACCCGGATACCCGATCACGCTCCCCATGGAGAATCTCTGCGCGCCCGCGGGAGCCGCCGCGAGCAGCGTCATGCACAGCGCCAGCCATGTGATGTGTTTCATGACCACCTCCCCGCCGCTTCTCCCCGCGGCGTTTCATCCTATATGATAGCGCATCGTGGGAAGAGCGGCAAGAGGGGATCGCGCATCCCGCATTGCCCGCGCCATTACCCTGTATTATAATGGGGCAGGCTCCGGGGGCACACACGCGGAGCCGGGAGGTGGCCGATGTGGGATTACACCGACAAGGTCATGGATCATTTTCTCCACCCGCGAAACGTCGGGGAGATACAGGACGCGGACGCGGTCGGCGAGGTCGGCAACATCGCCTGCGGCGACGCGCTCAAGCTCTATCTGAAACTGGACAGGGACACCCGCATCGCGGACGCGAAGTTCCAGACGTTCGGCTGCGCGAGCGCCATCGCCTCCGCCTCCGCCCTCACGGAGATCGTGAAGGGGAAGACCCTCGACGAGGCGGCGCAAATCACGAACGACGACATCGCCGCCCATCTCGGCGGGCTCCCCAAGGAGAAGATGCACTGCTCGGTGATGGGGCGCGAGGCGCTCGAGGCGGCGATCGCGAACTACCGCGGGGCGAAGGCGGAGCCGAGGGAGGAGGGGGAAATCGTCTGTCGGTGCTTCGGCGTCACCGGCGCGAAGATCGCCCGGGTCGTCCGCGAGAACAAGCTCACCGCGCCCGAGCAGGTCACGCACTACTGCAAGGCCGGGGGCGGCTGCGGCACCTGCATCCCCGACATCCAGGCGATCATCGACGAGGTCTGGAAGAAGGAGGGGGAGAAAAAGGCGAAGCCCGAGGCGCCCGCCGCGCGGAGGCTGACCACCATCCAGAAGATCCAGCTCATCCAGGATACGATCGAGAAGGAGATCAAGCCCGCCCTCAGGGCGGACGGGGGCGACATAGAGCTCATCGACGTCGTCGGCGACCGGGTCCAGGTCGCGTTCCGCGGCGTCTGCGCCGGCTGCCCGTCCTCGGGGGTGACCATCACCTCCGTGGTGGAAAAGAAGCTCCGGGAGTTCGTCTCGCCTGAGCTCCGGGTCGAGGAGGTCAAAGATGAAAATCACGTATTGTGACAACAACGCCACCACGCGCGTCGCCCCCGAGGTCCTCGATGCGATGCTGCCGTTCCTCCGCGACGCCTACGGCAACCCCTCGAGCATGCACTCGTTCGGGGGAGGGGTGAGGAAGCACATCGAGAAGGCCCGCGGCGAGGTCGCCTCCCTCCTCGGGGCCGAGCCCGACGAGATCATCTTCACCGGCTGCGGCACGGAGAGCGACAACGCGGCGATCCTCTCCTCCCTCGCGGTGGACGCGAGAAGGCCGCACATCGTGACCACCCGCGTGGAGCACCCCGCGGTGCTCGGCCTCTGCAAGAAGCTCGAGAAGGAGGGGCACCAGGTCTCGTGGCTCGGCGTGGACGCGCAGGGGATGCTGGACCTCGACGAGGTCCGGCGCGCGGTCCGCGACTGCACCGGCGTAGTCTCCGCCATGTACGCGAACAACGAGACCGGCGTCATCTTCCCGATCGAGGAGATCGGGAAGACCGCGAAGGCCTCCGGCGCTTCTTTCCACGTGGACGCGGTCCAGGCGGTCGGGAAAATCCCCCTCGACATGCGCCGCTCCTCGATCGACTACCTCGCCCTCTCCGGGCACAAGCTGAACGCCCCGAAGGGGGTCGGCGCCCTCTACATCCGGAAGGGGACGAAGTTCAGCCCGTTCATCGTCGGGGGGCACCAGGAGATGGGGCGTCGCGGCGGCACCGAGAACGTCGCCTCGATCGTGGGCCTCGGCGCGGCCTGCATCCTCGCCGCGAAGCACCTCGACGAGGAGAACACCCGCGTGAAGAAGCTCCGCGACAAACTTGAGAATGCGCTTCTCGCGAAGGCGCCCGACGCGCGCCTGAACGGCCACCCCGCGCACCGCCTGCCGAACACCACGAACATCAGCTTCGAGTACGTGGAGGGCGAGGCGATCCTGCTCCGGATGAACGAGCTCGGCATCTGCGCCTCCTCCGGCTCCGCCTGCACCTCCGGCTCGCTCGAGCCGTCCCACGTCTTGAGGGCGATGGGAGTCCCGTACACCGCCGCGCACGGCTCCGTCCGCTTCAGTTTGAGCCGCTACTCGACGGAGGAGGAGGTCGACTTCGTGATCGAGCACCTCCCCCCGATCATCCGCACCCTGCGCGAGTTGAGCCCGTTCGGGAGAAAAAACCGGTAACGCACCCCCTCACCACGGAGGACACGGAGGGGACGGCGTGACGGCCCCCCTACACAAATAGAGGGCGGTCTCATTCTGCAAGTGAGGGATTACCGAAACGGGCTCAAATCTGTTGACAGCCCGCGCCCCCGCCTCTACCATACTCCCCTCCGCCATGAAAAAGAAGTTCAAGGTCTCCATCGATCACCGGCTCTGCAAGGGGTGCAGCCTCTGCGTGAATTTCTGCCCGCAGGGCGCCCTCACGTTCAAGGACGGCTCCCTCGTCTGCGAGGGGGAATGCTCGGGGTGCATGCTCTGCGTGCGCTACTGCCCCGACCTCGGCATCGCGGTGGAGGAAATCAAGGAATAATGGTGCAAAGCGTTTTAAAATTATGACCAAGCGGCTGATCCTCCAGGGGAACGACGCGGTGGCGCTCGGCGCCGTGAAGGCGGGGCTCGACTTCTTCGCGGGCTACCCGATCACCCCCGCCTCCGAGATCCTCCACAAGCTCGTGGAGTTCCCCGCGCAGGTGAAGGTCCTCCAGATGGAGGACGAGATCGCCTCCATCAACGCCTGCGTCGGGGCCGCGCTCGCCGGGTCGAAGGCGATGACCGCGACCTCGGGCCCCGGCTTCTCCCTCATGCAGGAGGGGATCGGCCTCGGGCACATGGTCGAGGCGCCGCTCGTCGTCGTGAACGTCCAGCGCGTGGGCCCCTCGACCGGGATGCCCACCTTCGGCGCGCAGGGCGACATACTCCAGTGCCGCTACGGGAGCCACGGAGACTATTTCCCGATCGCCCTCTACCCCAATTCCGTCTCGGAGCTCTACACCTGCACGATGCATGCGTTCAACGCCGCCGAGGAGTCGCTCTCCCCCGTCGTGCTCTTGAGCGACGGCTGCATCGGGCACCTCTACGAGACCGCGGAGCTCGTGGACGTGCCACTGAAGGTTCGGAAGACGAAGCCGCTCGGCAGCGGCACCCGCCACTTCACGAGCCTCACTCACGCCGGGGACTACCCCAAGGCCACGGTCCCCACGGCCCACCAGGACCTCATCGCCGCCCTCGCGAAGAAGACGGCGGAGGTCGCCCTGCGCTACGCCTTCTACGAGTACCTCCCCGTCAAGGGGGCCGACACGCTCATCGTCGCCTTCGGGGCGGCGTCGCGCGCCGCGTACCATTTCAGGGACCGCTGCGCCATCTTCCGCCCGATCCGCATCTTCCCCATGCTCGAGGAGCTTGCGGAGATCGCACGCGGCTACACACGCGTCGTCGTGATCGAGATGAACACGGGGCAGTACCGGCTGCTGGTCGAGGCGCTGCTCCACCGCCCGGTCGGGTTCATCCCGCTTCTCGGCGGCGTGGTGAGGATCAGCCATGTCGAGGAGAGACTGAAGAGATGCCTTTCAGAAAATACCTGAGGCCCGAGCGTCTCCCCACCTACTGGTGCCCGGGGTGCGGCGACGGGCTCGTCGTCAAGACGCTCGCCGGGGTCTTCCACGACCTCGCGATGAACGCGGGGAACACCGTGCTCGTCTCCGGCATCGGCTGCGCGGCGCGCGCCGCCGGCTACTTCTCCCTCGAGAGCGTCCACGGCCTGCACGGGCGGGCGGTCCCGATCGCCGAGGGGATCAAGACGGCGCGGCCGGACCTGCACGTCGTCATCTTCAGCGGTGACGGAGACCTCCTCGGCATCGGCGGGAACCACCTCGTCCATGCGTCCCGGCGCAACACCGACCTCACCGTCGTCCTCATCGACAACCAGATCTACGGCATGACCGGCGGGCAGAAGTCCCCGACCACCGCGCTCGGCGTGAAGACGCTCACGAGCCCCGAGGGGAACACCGACCGCCCCGTCGACTGCCAGGCGCTCGTCAAGGCGCACGGGAGCTTCTACGCGCGGGCCACCACCTTCCACCTGCCGCTCCTTGCGAAGGCGCTCAGGGCGGCGCTCGAGCACCGGGGGTTCGCGGTGGTCGACGTCCGCTCGCAGTGCCCGGTGAACTTCGGCCGCCGGCTCGGCTACAAGAACGCCTACGAGATGCTGATGCATTTCAAGAAGGCCTACCGGCCCGCCGCCGGCGAGGTCGAGCGGCTCGCCCCCGACGAGATAGGGATCACCCGATGAAGGCGCGCCCGAAGAGGCCGGTGCGAAAGATGACCGCGCGCGACGCGGCGGCGGTGAGCGCCCTCTTCCGCCAGCTGATGGCCGAGCTCAAGGGCTTCGTCCCCGATGATCTCCGCGAGAGCTATTGCCGCCTGCACGACGAGAAGGGACTCAGGGAGACGCTCCGCGACGAGCGCTCGATCATGCTGATCGCCGGGGAGGGGGACGCGATCGCGGGCTTCCTGCTCGGCCGCGCCGAGGCGGGGATCGGGACCATCCACTGGCTCCGCACGCACCCGGATTTCCGCGACCAGGGCTACGGGCACTCGCTGCACTTCGCCGCCATGGAGGAGTTCAAACGGCGGGGCTGCTTCAAGGCGATGATATGGGTCTTCCCGGACGCGCGGGAGATCATCGGCTTCTACGCGCGCGAGGGGTTCGCGCAGGGCGAGCTCATCTCCGGGGACTATTTCGGCATCGCCCTGAGGCAGATGGTGAAGTCACTCCGCGCGCTGAAGCCGGAGGAGACGACGTGCTCGATCGTGCTCCTCGGCGCCGCAGGGCAGGGGATCAAGGTGATGTCCCACGCCCTCGCCGCCATCCTCGCCTCGCTCGGGAAGCACGTGGCCCTCACCGTGACCTACCCCTCCTCGGTCCGCGCCGGCGTGGTGCGCGGGGACCTCACCTACTCCGACACCCCCGTCCAGATGCCGTTCGTCGAGGAGGCCGACCTCCTCCTCCAGCTCGCGCCAGTGAAGAAAGCCGACGCCGTGAAGGCGAAGCGGGTGATCCGCGACCGCGAGGTCGGCAGGATCCTCTCCGACGAGTACCACGCGGCCGAGGGGGACGTGGAGGAGCTCTCCTTCAGGAAGGCCGCGCTCGAGGAGTTCGGGAGCCCCCTCTTCATCAACATGCTCGCGCTCGGCAGGCTGCTCCGGCACGTGGGCGCCGACATCGAGAAGGTGGATTTCGCCGAGTCGCTTCCCGCGAAATACCTCGACCAGAACATCCGCGCCATCAAATACGGCTACGCCTTCCGCGACGAGTGATCCCCTGTCATCTCCAAAAAGTCCAACCTCGTAGGTTGGCCTTCGGGTCAACCTACGAGGTTGGACAAAAAAGAGGCGCTCGGGAATGAGTACGGGTATCTTTACCGTGATGAAAGGCTACGGCGGTGTTCGCGGAGGCGGGTCCTGATCTTCTTGACTCCTCCCATCCGCGGGTGAAGCTGGAGGGCTGCGATCAGGGTGAGCCTCGCGAGCCCCTCCTCCCCGGCGCGGCAGAAGTGCTCGGCGATCTTCTTGTACAGGAACGCCCGCTCCCTGCGGTTCAGCCCCTCCGCCAGTTCTCCCGCGAAACCGTCGAGGGCGCACGCCAGGTGCCCCTCCATCTCGAGGAACTGCACCACTAGGTTCCGCATCCGCAGGAGGATCTCCGCCCGGAAGTGCTTGAAGTAGTTGTGGACCTTGTCCAGCCGGTAAATTTCCCGGTAGTGCGCAAATGCGGCCCGCGGCCGGTGTTGCCGCTCAAACTCCTCCGCGACCAGGAAGCCGCAGTCGAGAAAGTCGCGGACCGGCATGTGGTCTTTCAGGGCGAACGGCTGCCGCGAGATCCGGATCCTTTCGTACAGGGCGAGCCCCTCCGCCCCCCGCCCCTCGAGGAGGTCGAGAAAGATGAGCTGGCAGCACGCCGCCGGATCGCCTCCCCTCTTCTTCAGCGACTCGCGGTAGGCGCTCCCCCTCCGGACATTGAGGCGGGAAAGGGTCCGGTCGTACACGGCCCGCTTCTCGTCGTCGAAGAGGACCTCGTACGCCCGTATGATCTCCTGGATCCGGTCGTGGGCCCACGCGCTCCGATCGGGGTGAAAATCGGGATGGCACTTCTTCGCCATCGCGCGGAAGGCGGTCTTCACCGCCTCGCGCGGGGCGTCGCGGCTGATCTCGAGGATGTCGTAGTAGGTCGTCATACCTTTCCGCCGTAAACCCACCATTATAAACCATGGCGCGGACGGCCGACAGACAACAAAACAACGCGACAACAACAAAACAGCCGACAGACAACAAAACAGTTGCGCCGCCCCACTTGTTGGGGCAGAATCCATTGCGAGACGGCGGCTGCCGTCTCTCTCCTATGGACACGACGCGCGGCGGGGCCTGTCCCCGCATCACGGTCATCATCCCCACCTTCAACGGGGAGAAGCTCCTCCCGGGGTGCCTGGATTCCCTCGCCCGGCAGCGCTTTGCCGGTTTCCGGACCGTCGTCGTGGACAACGGCTCCACGGACGCTTCGTGCGCGCTCCTCTCCGGGCGCTACCCCGCGGTCGCGGTCATCCGCATGGGGCGGAACACCGGGTTCGCCCCCGCGGTCAACGCAGGGATCCGGCGCGCGGAGACCGAACTCGTCGCGCTCCTCAACAACGACACGGAGACCCACCCCGACTGGCTCGCCGCGCTCGTCGCCGCGCTCGACGCCAATCCCGGCGTCGGCTTCTGCGCCTCGAAGATGATCGATTTCACCGACCGCGGGGTCGTCGACAGCGCGGGAAACTGCTATGCCTCGAACGGCCGGTCCGTCCCGCGCGGGTTCCTCGCAAGGGACCGGGGCCAGTACGACGAACCCGCGGAGGTGTTCGGGGCGTGCGCCGGCGCGGCGCTCTACCGGCGCGCGCTCTTCGACCGGGTGGGGCTTTTCGACGAGCGCTTCGTCTCCTACAAGGAGGACGTGGACCTCGATTTCAGGGCGCAGCTCGCGGGAATGCGCTGCCTCTTCGTGCCGGGGGCGGTCTGCTGGCACATGGGCGGGGCGACGAGCGGGAGGAGGAAGAGCAACCTCGCGGTCCGCTTGAGCACGCGGAACGGCGTCGCTCTCTTTTTCAAGAACATGCCCGCGGCCCTGCTCCCGCGGACGCTCCCCAAACTCCTCCTCGACCTCGTCTTCCAGCTCGGGCACCAGTCCCTGAAGGGGCGCCAGGCGATCCCGCTCCTCCGCGGTCTCCTCGGGGCCGCCGCGATGCTCCCCCACGCGCTGCGGGAGCGGAGGGGGATCCGGAAGGGGTCGAAGCCCGACCTCGACCATCTGAGACGCCTGCTCCGCGAGGGCGACGAGGAGGTCAGGCGCTACCGCGAGCGGTGCCGCGCGCGGGGGGAGTGACACGCGTGCGTCATGGCGGGCCCTGCTTTTCCACTATCATTGCAAACCCCGCGAAGTAGGGTGAAGCAATCCCGCGCTCATCCCTTTTCGGCGCGCGTCGGCCGGTAGCTCGCGGCGCAGCACCCCGCGCAGGCCGGGAAGATGCCCCGCTCCTTCAGCCGCTTTCTGAACCGCGCCTGGTCCAGGCCGTTCCACACGTCCCTCGGGCGCTTCGCCCTGATGTTCCCAAGCGACAGGAACGGGCACGAGCTCATCTCCCCGTAGGCCGATATCCCGAGCATCCGCCACGGGGTATAGCAGCGGTAGGCCGCAGGGTCGGAACGGTCGTCGTAGTACCGCACTACCTCTTCGGGCGTGATGCCGAACGGCGAGAACCTCACCTTCACGGCGCTCCCCCGCGACTCATCCCCGATCATGCGGAGCTGCTTTCGAAGGATAGCCGGGTCGATCCTCATCCGCGTCCCGCCGGGCGACTCGTGCCCCGGAAACTCGACCGTCGGGATGCGGCTCCCGAAATCCGAGCTGTTCAATATGGTGAAGTTGCAGTAGTCCGCCCCGAGATCCCGCGCCGCCCGGTACGTCTCCGCGAGGCGCGCGGCGTTCGCGGGGGTGATGACGCAGGTCACGTGGACATGCGGGAACGCGGCGCGCGCCTTCTCCCGGAGTTCCCTGATCCGCCCGATCCCGGCGCAGGCGCGCGCGTACGCCCCCTTCCGGCTCACGATCCCGTCGTGGACCTCTCCGGGGCCGTGCAGGGAGACCCCGACGACGAAAAGCCCGCCCCCCCAGACCGACCGGAGCCGGTGTTCAAAGAGGAACGACGCGGCGGGATCGTCGAGGAGCGTCCCGTTCGTGATGACGTGGAGCTTGTTCCGCGGCGCGAGGGCGGCGAAAATCGCGGGGAGGTCCTTCCGCACGAGCGGCTCGCCGCCCGTGAAGGTGACGACCGCGGTGCGCGGGAACGACTGCACGAACCCGACGACCTCTGCCGCCGTGAGCTCTTCGCCCCTTCTCCCCTCCAGCCCTCCCTTCTCGATGAGCGGGAGGAACTGGCACATCCGGCAGCGCAGGTTGCAGCGGTAGGTCAGTTCCACGAACAGGTGGAGCGGGGGGAAGGCGAAGCCGGGGCGGAGCCGGTAGGGCGCGAGCGTGTAGAGGGAGCTCAGGGCGTCGTAGCAGCGCGCGAGGTTGAAGAGCCCCTTCTTCACCGCTCCCCTCCCCTCCCGCCGCCCCCGGCGAGCTCGTACACCGCGGCGTCGTTCATGCCGCTCAGGTCCCCGCAGGAGTAGTTCCGCGCCTCTTCGACCTCGCCCGTCGCCGGGTTCACCATAACGACGTTCACGCCCCGGTCGCCGTGGCTCGCGAGCCGGCCGTTCACGCGTATGCGGCTCCGGTCGCCGAGCCCGAGCGGCGCGCTCTCGATCTCGATCGCCGCGGGGGACGGGATCCCCGCGTTCCCGAGCGGGTCGCCCTTTTTCAGCGCGATCGCGCTCCGGCCGAACGCGTTCCTGACGATCCCCCTCGGGGCCCCCTTCTCGAACATCACCGCCGCCGCCGAGCTCCATCCCCAGCGCAGCCCCCCCGACGCCCGGGGCTTGAGCCCGAGCGAGAGGAGGAGGTCGAACGCCGCGTCGCCGCAGATCGGCGCCCCCTCGTCCTTGGCCGAGATGAGCACGAGGCGGCTCTCCCCGCGCGCGCGGATCCGGTCCAGCTCCCCGCTCGAGTGCCGCACGAGCGGCGTCAGCTCCTCCCCGCCTTTCCGGAGCTGCCCCAGGCGCGGGTCGCGCGCAGCCTGTGCCTGGGAGAAGACACGGAGCGGGGGCGCCGGCGACGACGCGGGGCGGTATGCGAGGAAGTCGATATCCCTGCCCGCGCGATAGGCCGGCATCTTCGCGGGGTCCCAGTTGTTCAGGATGAACACCGGATCGTCCCGGCGGGCGTCCTCGCCGAGGATCTTGTAGAGGTACGCCTCGGTCCACTGGTAGTTCGGCGAGAGGAGGAGGCTCGATGGCGGCAGGGCGGCCAGGACCTCCGACGTGAACTCGTCATAGAAACGCACCCGGCTCAGGTCCGCGCGCGGCCACGACCGCGCCACGGGCGCGGCAATGAAGAAGGCGATCCCTCCCCAGTAAACGAGCCTGAGCGCCGCGCCGCCCGCCCCGCCCCGTCTCCCCGCGAGCCCCTCGATAAGCGGGAGGGAGCACCCGGCGAGTATCGCCGCCGTCACGCACGAGGGGACGAAGTAGACCGGCGTCTCGACCGTCACCGACGGCAGGGAGAGGAAGAGCTGCCCCGCCCAGAGGACGGCGAGGGCGAGCAGGAAGCGCCTGTCCGCCTTCAGGAGCCAGCCCGCGCCCAGAATCGCCAGCGCGATCCCCCCGATCCCGAACTGGCTCCGCATCGCGCTCACGTAGAGGCGCACATGCGTCGTGAGGATGTCGCGGAGGGGGACGGGGAAATAGTTCACGGCGTACCGCCCGCCGAGCGTGTAGCGGGCGAGCTCCCGGAGACTGCCGACCTGCCCTTCGATGTACGCGGGGTTCCCGCGCGACCAGAAATAGATGAGGAGGTACTGCGCGGCACCCGCGGCGGCGATGAGCGCCAACACGGGGAGGTCCCGCAACCGGATGCGCCCGAACGCCACGACGACGAACGCCGGGAAGAACGCCATGATCGACGGGTGGTTTCCGAGCCCCGCGCAGAAGCAGGCCCATGACAGATAGAGCGAGGCCCTGCGCCCGGTCCTCATCCACGCGGACAGGAAGAGGATGGCGGACGAGAGCATGAGCGTGTTGAGGGTGTACACCTCCGGGATGAGCGCGGACGACCAGAAGAGCGGGAGGAAGCCGAGCACCGCCGCCGAGAGGAGCCCGGCGAGGGCGTAGCCGGTGAGCAGCGATACGACGAGCGAAAGCGCCGCAAGCGTCAGGGCGCCGCAGGCGGCCGAGATGAAACTCACGCGCGCGGCGAGGCTGCCGAGAGGAATCTGCGAGACGATCCGGTTGAGGGAGAGATAGAGGGGGAAGCCGGTCGGGTGCGGGAGGCCCCTGATCTTCCCGACGAACTGGAACTTGGAACTGTCCCCGTACCCCCCTACGCAGGGGAGCATGGTCCGCCCGTAGATCGCGAGGAATACCGCGAAGACCGCCGCGGCGACCGCCGCGTTTCTCGCGGAGGGAGAAGGGAAGCGCATGACCGCCTTTCGCGCCGGGGGCATCAGCCCGGGCGGCACCATTCTACATGATACCCCCCGCCATCTCAAGAACCGGGGCTGCGCGCGGCGAGTTTTGACATTGCCGCCGGGGGGTCCATGTACTATCATTCAACAGGCGCCCGGAGCCCGCACGATGGATCAGATGAAACTGTCCGTGGTCATCCCGCTCTACAACGACGCGGGGATCGTCGAGGAGTGCATCAGGAGCGTGCGCGCCGCCCTCGAGGGAATCCCCGGAGCCGAATGCGCCGGATGGGAGATCGTCTTCGTGGACGACGGGAGCGCCGACGGCACGCTCCAAAAACTCCTCCCCCTCGCCGCGGATGACCCGCGCGTGAAGGTCGTCGAGCTCGACCGGAACTACGGCCAGCACGCGGCGCTCTGCGCGGGCCTCGATGCGGCGGACGGCGATGTGATCGTCACGCTCGACTCGGACCTCCAGATCGGCCCCGGGGAGATCCCCGCCCTGGTCGGGAAGCTCCGCGAGGGGCACGACCTGGTGAGCGGAGTGCGCATCGGCCGGACCGACTCCTTTCTCCTGCGTACGCTCCCCTCCCGCATCTTCAACCTCCTCGTCGGCCGCATGACCGGCGCCCGGCTCCGCGACTGGGGCTGCCCCGCCGTGGCCCTGACGAAGCCGCTCGCGCGGCAGGTCCTCCGGTACGGGGAGATGCGGCGGTTCCTGAAACCGCTCGGGGTGAAGCTCGCCCGCTCGACGGCCGAAGTCGAGGTGCGGCACCGCCCCCGCATCGGCGGGCGGTCCGGCTACTCGCTCCAGGACCTTTTCGAGCTCGCCCTCGACTTCATCACCAACTTCAGCCGCAGGCCGTTCCAGAAGGTGAGCCTCGCCGGGACGGGGCTCTTCGGATTCGGGCTCGCCGCGGGCGTCGTGTACACCCTGCTCCGCCTCCTCCTCGGGACCTCGCCGGGAAACCGCGTCCAGGCGCTCATCTTCCTCGCCGTCGTCGTGGGCCTCCAGCTCATGATCCTCGGCTTCCTCGGCGAGTTCATCATCCGCATCTACCGCCGGCAGAACAATCTCCCCTTCTACACCGTCCGGGCCGTCCACGTCGGGAAGGGGGGAGCCGCGTGATCAGGGAGTACCGCCGGGACGACGAGGGCGCCGTCAGGGAGCTTTTTGCCTCATACCCGTACGGAGACCTGCGCCGCTACCGGATCGTCAATCGCGAAAAACAGGCCGCCTATCTCCTCCACAAGCTCGGCGGCTGCGCCCGTGACGGGCGGGTCTGGGTGGCCGAGGACGGCGGCACGGTGCGGGCGCTCGCCGCCCTCATGCCTCTTCCCTGGGACTCCTCGATCTTCGGCATCAAGATGGGACATATCCCCCTCTTCGTCCACCCCGGCGAATGTCCCGCGTCCCGGGCCGATATCCCGGCCCTCCTCGACACCCTCGTCGCGGCCTGCCGCGCCGAGGGCATCGTCCACCTGAACGTCAAGGCGGACGCCGACGACTTCGCCCTGATGCAGTGCCTCGAGGGAAAGGGCTTCTACCTCACGGACACAATCGTGACCTACATATTCATCCCCCGGCGTCAGGAACTCGGGCACGGCAAGTACCTGTTCAAGACCCGGCTCTACAGGCCCGAGGACCACGACGCCGTCCTGGAGGTCGCCTCCGCGGCGTACAGGAACTTCATCGGCCGCTACCACGCCGACCCCCATCTTCCCCGCGAACTCTGCGACCGCCTCTACCAGGTCTGGGCGCGGAAACTCCTCGACGGCGGCCTCGCCGAGACGATCATCGTGGCGGAGCGGAAGGAGAAGATCGTCGGCTTTCTCGGCTACCGGATGAAGAAGGACCTGCTCGATGCGACGGGCGTGAAGTGCGTGGGCGGCGGTCTCGGCGGCTGCACGCCGGAGGGGTTCGGGGCCTACACCGCGATTCTCGAGGAGGCGATGCGGGAGGGGATGCACCGCTACGACATGCAGGACTTCGAGACCCAGCTCAACAACGTGAACATCATCCGCATCTACCAGAAGCTCAACTTCGAGTACGCCCGCGCCAAGTACACCTTCCACGCGTGGCTCGGGTGAGGTAATGGGTCAATTATAGAGGGCTCGTACCTTCCCCCCCTCCCCCCTTGAGGGGGAGGGTCGCGGTGGGGGGTGACAATACCCACCGTGAGTGACCCCTCACTACGTAAGCGCCCTCCCCACCGCGGCGACCACGTCCTCGACATCCTCGTCCGTGAGCTTCGCCGAAAGCGGCAGCGAGATCGTCCGGTCCGAGACGAACTCCGCGTTCGGGAAATCGCCCCTCCGGTACCCGTACCGCTCCCGGTAGTAGCGGTGCAGGTGCACGCTCACGAAGTGGATCCCGGTCCCGATATTCTCGCGGTGGAGCGCCTGCTGGACCTCGTCCCTGCTCCTGCCGAGCGCGTCCGTGTCGACGAGGGGCGTGTAGAGGTGGCGCGCGTGGACGGTGTGCGGCTCCGCGGGCGCGGGGATGATGAGCGGCAGGCCGCGGAACGCCTCGTCGTAGCGCCTCCAGATCTCCTCCCGGCGTTTCAGGTAGCGCCCGATCCGGGGGAGCTGGTGGATCCCGATGGCGGCCTGGAGATCCGTCATGTTGTATTTGTAGCCGGGGTAGATCACCTCGTAGTGCTTGAATCCGTCGTCCGTATAGCGGCGCCAGGCGCCCTTGTTCAGGCCGTGGAGGCCGTACATCTCGATCCTCTCCGCCCAATCCGGGTTGTCCGTGGTAACCATCCCCCCCTCGCCGGTGATGATGTTCTTCGTGACGTAGAAGCTGAAGCAGGTGAGGTCGCCGATCGACCCGATCTTCCTTCCCCGGTAGACCGCCTCGATCGCATGCGCGGCGTCCTCGATGACAACAAGCCCCCGCTCGCGGGCGATCTCAAGGATCGGGTCCATGGCGCAGGGGCGCCCGGCGAAGTGCACGGGGATGACGGCGCGCGTCTTCGGGGTGAGCTTCCGCCGCACCTCCTCCGGGTCGATGTTCATCGTGCGGCGGTCCACGTCGGCAAAGACGGGCACCGCGCCGACGTGCGTGATCACGTTCGCGGTGGCCGCGAAGGTCATCGGGGTCGTGATCACCTCGTCGCCGGGCTTGATCCCGGAGACGAGCATGGAGAGGTGGAGGCCGGCGGTGCAGGAGGCGAGGGCACGCGCGTACTTCGCCCCGGCGTACTCGCGGAACATATCCTCGAATTTGCCGACGCGCGGGCCGGTGGAGACCCACCCGGACCGGAGGCACTCCACGACCTCCGCGATCTCCGGCTCTTCGATCAGGGGGCTCCCGAAGACGAGGAATGTTTTTCTCACGGGGGAGTGCCTATGTTGCCTCTCGACAGCCACGCAATTTTGTATCTTCTTCTGCCGGCAACCGGTAACCAGAAACCGTCGTTGCCGTAGTAATGGTGGCGGTGCAGGGATTCGAACCCCGGACACGCGGATTATGATTCCGCTGCTCTAGCCAACTGAGCTACACCGCCGATAGCAGTATATAGTATGCCATTCCCACGCCCGATTTTCAACTCTGACGTTACCCAGACCTCACCCCAGACGTACGACCTCACAAATGGGGGGCTCTTATCTTTTTCCCCTCCCCCCTTGAGGGGGAGGGAGAGGGTGGGGGGTAAAAATACTCGCCATCAGTTAGTTCAGCCGCCGCAGGCGGTGAGTGTGTCTCCCCTGTTTCAGGCGGTCTTCTCTTTTAGACGCTCGGAGATCCAAACCTTGATAATGGACTGGCGGGTAACCCCTAATTTCCGGGCTTCTCTATCCAGCGAATGGATCATCCAGTTAGGGAAATCCACGTTGACCCGCCGTTGCTCTTGGTCAGGCCTTCTGGCCTTGGACAGGTCAAGATAGCGGGTGATGTTCCCGCCCTTTTCAAAGTGCGCATCGAATTCTTTAGCTTTCATACATCTGTACCTCCTCGGGCATGGATCGTCTGACCGAGATAATTCGTGTTGTACTACCTCGATAGGTGACAACGGCTGTCCAATGCTTTTTGTTGATCGTTCCTATAACCAACATCCTCGATTCATCTTTTGTCCTGGCTGGAATTTCGACTCGACCGATATCCCGCCACAGGACTTGAGCCTCCACAAAGTCTATCCCATACTTTTCTTTGTTGGATCTGCTCTTTCGTTCGTAGAATGCAAATTCCATAATGGCATAGATTATATACCCTCTCGGTAGAGGTCAACGATTGTTGCGTGCGCGAAGGGGACCATAGTAAATAGTAGGGGTTTGACCCTGATGTTGCCCTAGTCGGTTGACTTCACCCAGCCATTCGTGACGCCTATCATCATTCTTCCCTGCGGGATTTGCAAGCATGGACTTCCATGTTCTCATACAAAAGATTCCTGAGACAATGACCGGAGGGGTCGGAGGGGGTGTAGGCGTGATGGGCTTATTACAATCCAGTACCGCGTGCTCGACCGGCAACTGTGGATGTGACGACCTTTCCTCCCGGGGGCCACTTCTTCGGTGTCTTCACCGACATGTCTCGGGCATAACGCCGCGGATCACGGAACCAGTGGGGCGCGTCGGCGTGCCCTACTGGGTACAGTGCATCCGTCTTGTTGGCCCCAGGCTTAGGGGACCCGGGGTTGCTGTTTGTCCAGTTTCTGCTGGGCGGATTTCGCTTGT
>JBAXOY010000010.1:0-42109 GCA_037133055.1 Chlamydiota bacterium | reverse complement strand
ACGCAGAGTACGCAGATAAAACTACGGTTGAAAGTTCAAGGGAATAAGCGGGAAGTGAAGGAGGCTCTGCGTCCCATTCATTCTTGAAAGTCATGTGCTGTTTCTTTATCTGCGTTCATCTGCGAAATCTGCGCCCTGAATGCCTCGTTACTTTGAACTTTAAACTTTAAGCTGTTGTCCCATCCGCGGCGATCCGCGTCCAAAAGAATTTTGTCGTATTGTATATCCTGTCTATCCTGACGATCTGCGGTCATCTGCGTGCTACCGTTAAAGCCGGATCAGTATAGGTGTTGTACCCCCGAAACTGTCCCACTACCCTCCCGCCCTGTCCCATTATTGCGCTTGTTTTCCCGCGCGGATGGTTTTATACTCGGTCATCATTCGGCGAGGGACACGGGCATGCGCAACCTTTTCCCCTTCTTGATCTTCGTCGTGTTTGTCGCAGTCAGCCTCGCCCGAAACTGGAAGCGGGTCCCCCCCGCTTCAAGCGCCGCTTTTGCGAAATCCCTGCCCGGCGGGGATCAGCCCGGCGCGCCGCAATCGTCCCGCACGCAGATCGCACTCCAGCCCGCGGCCCGTTCCGCCGCTCATCCCGCACCGTCATCTCACATCCGAGGGGGACGCATATCCCCCGCACCATTCAAGGAGGCGTCTATGTTCAAGGGCATCCCGGTCCTGATCTTCTTCGTCGTCCTCATCCTCGGCGCCATGGTGAGTTTCCCGCTTTTCCTCGCGAGTCCTCCCCTGGGCGTGCTCGGCTTCATCGCCTCGTTTCTCCTCGCGATCCTCGCATCGAGCGCCGTGCGGGTCGCCGCGCAGTGGGAGCGCGGCCTTGTCCTCCGCCTCGGGAAGTTCTCGTGCATCAAGGGCCCCGGGCTCTTCTTCATCATCCCGATCGTGGACAACGTCGCCCTGGTCGACACGCGGGTCCTGACGCTGGACATCCCCACGCAGCAGGTCATCACCAAGGACAACGTGCCCGTGTCGATCAACGGCGTCGTCTATTTCAAGGTCAGCAAGGTCGAGGACGCGATCATCAAGGTCCAGAACTACACCTACGCGATGTCCCAGTACGCCCTCGCTGCCCTGCGGGACGTCGTGGGCGGCATGTCGCTCGACCAGCTCCTCTCCGAGCGCGAGCAGATCTGCAACGAGATCGAAAAGATTGTCGAGAAGGAGAGCCAGAACTGGGGCCTCGATGTGACCGCGATCAAGATACAGGACATCGACATGCCCGAGGAGCTCAAGAAAATGATGTCCCGGCAGGCCTCCGCGGAGCGGGAGAAGCGCGCGACGATCACGAAGGCCGAGGGCGACAAGCTCGCGGCCGTGAATCTCGCCGCCGCGGCCGAAACGATGATAAAGTCGCCCGGCTCGATGCAGCTCCGGACCCTCCAGACGATCGACGGCCTCGGCCCCTCCGCCTCGAACACGGTCGTCCTCGCCATCCCGCTCGACGTGATGGAATCGTTCAAGGCGGTCGTGAAAAAGACCGGTGAGTGACCGCGGACCCCGGGAGCCCGTCCATGTCCCAGGCCGCCCCGTTTCGCCCCGATCACCCGGGAAGGGACGGGAATATCCGCGTGCTGTGCGTCGCGGTAACGCCCTGCCTCCAGAGGATACTGAGAGTCGGACGGCTTGAAATCGGGCGGGTGAACCGGGCGCACTCCGCCGTTCTCACCGTCGGGGGGAAGGCCGTGAACGCGGCGCGCGCCCTCGCCGCCCTCGGCGGCGCCCCTTGCCTGACCGGCTTCTCAGGCGGCGTGAACGGCGACCGGATGCGGAAGATCCTCCGCCGGATGGGGATCGCGCATGAGTTTGTCCGGAGCCGGGGGGAGACCAGGATCTGCACCACGCTCTTCGACGAATCCCGCGGCGGGGTGACCGAGATCGTCGAGGAGGGGCCGGTCCCCGCGGGAGGGGAGCTCCAGTCTCTGCACAGAAAGTTCGCGGTTCTGCTCCCCCGCTGCGGAATGGCGATTGCCGCGGGCGCGCTCCCGCCGGGGTGCCCCGTGGATGCGTACGCACTCCTGGCGCGGGATGCCGCCGCGCGCGGCGTTCCCTTCCTGATCGACGCGCACGGCCCCGCACTTCTCGCCGCTCTCCCGCATCGCCCGCTGCTCGCAAAGCTCAACCGGGATGAACTTCAGCGGACCGTCCGCCATCCGGTCGCACCCGGCGCGCGGATGTCCGCGGCGCTTCGCGGGCTCGTCTCCCGCGGCGCCCGCTGGGTCCTCGTGACCGACGGCTCCCGGCCGGCGTTCCTCGCCGGCGAAAGCGGGGCATGGCGATTCATCCCCCCCGCGGTGAAAGCCCTCAACAGCGTCGGGTCCGGCGACTCCTGCACGGCGGGCATCGCCCATGCGCTGTCCCGGGGACGGCCGATGCCCGAGGCCGTCCGATTCGGCATGGCGTGCGGCGCGGCAAACGCGATGACGCTCGAGCCGGGGGACATCAGCCCGGCCGCCGCCCTCCGCCTGCTCCGGAAAACGCGGCTCAGTCCTGTCCCTTAGGCAGTATAGGTCCTATGGGACCTATCGGCCGCCCCGCTGCTGGAATCCCCGCGGCGCTTCTGCTACACTGTGCCCATGCCGCGACTGAGACTGAGTCTCCCCGAAACGTTCCCCTTTTCCACCGAAATCGCCGTGCGCGTCACCGACCTGAATTACGGCGGCCATCTCGGGAACGACGCAGTGCTCTCCCTCGTCCACGAGGCCCGCGTCAGGTTTCTGCGGCGCCACGGCTTCGCCGAGGGAAACGTCGACGGCCCCGGGATCCTCATGACCGACGCCGCGATCGTCTACACCTCGCAGGGATTCCTGGGCGACACCCTGACGGTCGAGGTGGCGGTCGCCGGCGTCACCCGGTGCGGCTGCGACCTCCTCTACCGCCTCACGAACCGGGCATCCGGGAAGGAGGTCGCGCGCGCCAGGACAGGGATCGTCTTTTTCGATTACCGGACGCGCGCGATCGCCCGCGTGCCCGAGGCGTTTGTCGCGCGCTGCGCGGGCGGCGCCTGAGGAGCCCCCATGGCGTTCATGCGGATGCGCGGCGTACCCGGCCTCGTATACGTCCCCGACGCGGACCCCTCCGCCCCGAAGAAACACCCCTGCCCGGACTGCTTTTCATGCGGGTGGTGCAGCGACGAGCGGTGCGCGCTCTGCCTCGGGGGGAAGGTCAACCGCGGGAAGAGAGGATGCCCGCGAACGCGCAGGCGGCGGAGAGCAGGAGGTTGCCCGCGGCGTTGCGGGACGACATGAGGAACGGCTCGGGGCTGAACCGCTTCACGGCGCGGTTCGCCGCCGGAACGCGGACAAGCAGGACGAGCGGGACGAGGCAGAGCGCCCACCCGCCCGCCGTCATGATCAGGAAGAGCGCCCCCCGCTCGGCGATCCCGTAGTATTTCTCGAACCCTCCCGGCGATCTCGCCCCCCCGCCCGCCTCGAAGAGCGTCCGGCGCACGGCGCTCAGCAGGTAGACGCCCCCGAAGGTGGCGGTAAGGAAAAGGATCGCGAGGGTTATGGCGCCGTCCACGTCCAGGCGCTCCAGGGCGCTCGCCTGAAGCCCCGGCGCCGCCGGGAGCGGGGTGAGGAAGACCGTGGCGAGCGTCGCGACGTGCATCGCCTGATCGAGAAGAAACGCCCAGAGGCTCCCGCCCCACGTCCCGCGGTCGCCGAGGTCTACTTTCAGCGCGTCGATCAGGAGATGGAGCCCCGCGACCGCCGTCGCGAACGCCCAGAACGACCATTCCCCCGCGAGCGGGTAGCAGGCGAGCGCCATCGCCGCAAGAACGATGCACGCGTGCGGGAGCTGGCCCGCGAGGTTCGTGGTCTTCAGGCGGTAGACACGGGCGGACTGGAGGGGGAAATCGGCAACGAGATGCGCGAGCACGAGGAGTTTGAAGAGCAGCATCGCGATCTCCGCGAGGGTTGCCCGTTTCCCGTCAGATCCGGTCCAGACTGAGGAGACGGATGAAATCGTCCGCGTCCAGCGCGGCGGGGGACGCCATGTACTGCTCGCCGAGGGCGAGGCCCGGGACTGATACGAGACTTCCCTTGACCGCGGCGCCCGCGATCTCGAGCGTCACGTCGATCGATCCGTCTGAGTAGTACGTCTTCGAAACCTCCCCGGCGCCCTGCACCACGCCCTTCACGGCGATGTCGACCTGGTCGTTCTGGACCGCGAAATCCTTCAGCGTAGTGGACGAATTCACCACCGTCCCGTAGATCTTCTCGGCGAGCCGCCGGTAGGCGTCCACCGTCGCGGCCCGCTCGGTCGCGGCGCGGATGAACCCCCCGAAAAGGGCGGCGTAATCGGTGAGCGACACGGGGGCGATCCCCTTCCATGCGAGCGTCATGTCCCTGCCCGTGATCTTCCGCACCGTCTCGAGCGGGAACTCGAGCCTGACGAACGCCGTGCGCCCGGCCGTGGAGTAGTCGGACGCCGCGACGGATGCGCCGTTCGTGGCATCGAGGATGGCGCGGCATATCTTCGGGTCCTTGTTCATCAGGTCGCCGACCGTCTCCTTCCCGGAAAGCATGATCGTCTCGATCTTGTCTATGATCCCCTTCTGCGCACAATACCGCGCCTCCTCCCTCGCCCACCGTTCGGCATCCGCGGCATCGGCGATATCGGCCGGGGCCGTCACGCGGGCCTCGCCCCCGATCACGATCCGGGCGAGGCTCGGCGCCGGATTCTTGAGCCTCTCGAGGAGCTCCCTCGCGTCCTTCACGGGGACCTTCGGGTCTTCGAGACGCTTCAGGAGCAGTTCCCTGGGCGGAAGCCCGGTCCCCTTCGCGCGCAGCAGCGCGCCCGCCCACGGGGAGACCGTCGTGCGCTGGTCGGGGTTCACCGTCACGCGCTTATCCGGCTCCCCCACCGCCTCGACGCGCACGCTGCCGTTTGCAACCGCGACGTCGGTCGTCTTCGCGTCCCCGCCCACCGCCACGGAGAACCCCGTCCCGCGGACCGCGGCGATCGCGACCGGGGACTTCAGGGTGAGCCGCGCGCCGGCGGGGAGCTTGTCGAGTCGGGCGACGACCTCGCCCTTGAGGATGCCGAGATCGGTCAGGCGGACCACCGCGCCGTCCGCGTCCTTTGACTCGGCGAACAACCGCTCAATTTTGAGGATGGAGTTCTCCTTGAGGCGGAAGCGGTTGGGGGGATCCATCTGGAGGTCGGCGTAGGAGTTGTTGAGCGTCCTCACGGAATCGTCCGCCGCGAGTTTGGTCCCCGCCGCTGCGGGGGCCCAGGCGCCGGAGGGGGGCTTCAGGCACTCCGCCTGCCGGTAGACCTTGACGAGCGACGCCCCCTGCGGGGCGCCCGGACCGGCCTGAGTCCCTCCGACGAGGAGCGCGGCGGCAAGTATGGCGAGCTCCGGTTTCATGGTATCCCTCCCCGCCCGTGATGCGGGCACGGTTCAAGTTACCACACGACATCCCGAGCGTCCAGCCCATTCACGGTTTCGATTCACGGGTTCGCACGGGAACGCGCGGGTTCGCAGCCGCGCATGACGTGTTGCCATAAGGGCGCGGATATTGCGCTGCGGAGCGGTTCCGTGTAGAATGTCCCGGGTGACACCACCATGAAAATCCGGCAGATCGCGATCCTCACGGTGCTGCTCAGTCTCGCCTTCGTGACCCTCCTCACCCGGACCGCCTTTTTCGGGATGTACGAGGCGAAGACCGTCGACTCCCGCTTCTCCTGGCGGTACCGGCTCCGCGGTCCGTCCCCCTCCCCCGAGATCGCCCTCATCGGGATCGACGACCAGACCCTCCGCGCCCTCGGAGGCTGCTGGCCGATCTCCTGGCGATGGCACGCGCTCCTGCTCGAGGCGCTCTCGGAAAAGCTCCCGGCGGTGGTGGCCTACGACGTCCTCTTCCTCCCCGGCAGCGGGCAGGACAAAAGCGACGAGGAGAAGCTCGTCGAGGCGACGCGGCGTCTCGGGGACACCGTCTACCCCTACTACTTCGATCTGGAGGAGGGAAGCGCCGCCCCTCCGGCCTCCGGGGACGGCGGGCCCCCGGATGAGCTGCTCCGCCGGGGCGCGCTGGGCGTCGTGGAGGGCGATCTCTCCTCCCTCCCGCGCACCGTCGAGGTGACGCTCCCCCTCCGTCCGCTCGCCGCGCGGGCTGCCCTCGGCTTCGCCAACGCGCAGGGAGACGCGGAGGACGGCGTCATGCGGCGCGTCCCGCTCGTGCTCCGATTCAAGAACAGCGTGTATCCCTCCTTCTGCCTGATGGCGGCGCTCCGCTACCATAACGTCGAGCCCGCGCGCGTGCGGGTGCTCCTCGGGCGCCGCGTCGAATTCGACGTCCCCGGGGGCCCGCCCGTTTCGATCCCCATCGACGCGCGGGGAATGATGCGCGTCAACTACACCGCGCGGGACAGCGAGTTTTCCCGCAGCGTCTTCTCCCAGGTTCTTCAGTCCTTCGCCCTCCAGGAGAAGGGAGCGCACGCCCCCGTGAACCTTTCCGATTTCGAGGGGAAGCTGGTCCTCGTCGGCGTCACCGCGACCGGCGTGATCGAGTCGTACACCAAGCCGACGCCCCTCTCGCCCGAGAGCCCCCTCCTCACCGTGTACGCGAACGCCATCGGCACCATCCTCTCCCGCTCCTTTCTCCGCGAACCGGCGCCCCGGACCGCCGTGGCGATCCTGCTTCTTCTCGGCGCGCTCGCGGGCGTCATCTCCTGCTCCTTCAGGGCGGGCGCAAGCCTCGGGCTCTCGCTGCTCTGCCTGGCGGTCTACCTCGCGGCGTCCTACGCCGCCTTCTTCGCCCTCGCGGTCATCCTGCCGGTCGTTCCGGGGTTGATGATGGTGGTCTTCGTCTACACCCTCATCACCTCATACCGGTACGCGACCGAGGAGCGCCAGCGCAGGTTCTACCGCGGGGTGCTGGGGAAGTATCTTTCCCGCAACGTCATGGAGGAGATACTCCGGAATCCCGCCGAGCTGAAGCTGGGCGGGGCGCGGCGGGAGCTCACGGTCATGTTCGCCGACGTGAAGGGGTTCACCGCGTTCTGCGAAAAGAGCGAGGTCGAGGATATCGCCCCGCGACTGAACGAGCTGCACGACCGGATGACCCGGATCATCTGGAAGCACGACGGCACCCTGGACAAGTACATCGGAGACGCGGTCATGGCGTTCTGGGGGGCCCCGCTTCCCCAGGAGGACCACGCCCGCAGGGCGGTCCTCGCCGCCATCGACATGCGGGACGAGCTCCGGCGGATGGGAGCGGATGCGCGGGCGCGCGGGGTCGATTCGTTCGCGATGGGGATAGGGATCAACACGGGAACCATGGTCGTCGGGAACATGGGCTCGAACGAGTTCTGGGACTACACGGTCCTCGGGGACGAGGTGAACCTCGGCGCCCGGATCGAGGCGCTCACGAGGGGGTACGGTGTCGACATCGTCATCTCCGAGTCGACCCGCCGCATGGTGCAGGACGTCGTCGAGACGCGGCTCCTCGGCGAGGTGACCGTGAAGGGCAAGGAGAAGACGGTGGTGGTGCACGAGCTGATCGGCCGGGCGGCGGGAAGGAACGATGGACACTGACGCGGTTCCGATGAGGGACAAGATCGCGGAGCTCGGGGCGATACAGGAGCAGCTCCGCCTCGCGAACCAGAAGGTCGCCAACCTCTCCGCCCTGGTCGAGATAAGCAAGATCATCAACTCGACGCTCGACCTCTACACCCTTCTCACCATGATCATGGAAATAATCAAGCAGGTGCTGAACGCCGAAAGCGGCTCCCTGATGCTCATCGACGAGCGGGGCGACGAGCTCCTGTACCGGGTCGCCCTCGGGGAGAAGGGGAAGAAGCTCAAGGACAGGTTCCGGCTCAAGATGGGCCAGGGCATCGCCGGATGGGTCGCCGCCCACGGGGAGCCGCTCCTCGTCCCGGACGTGACCAGGGACGCGCGGTTCTATCGCACCCCTGACGAGGTCCTCAACCACAGGACCCGCTCCATACTCTGCGTCCCCCTGAAGGGCCAGGGGAAGATGCTCGGGGTGCTCGAGGCCATCAACTCGAAAAGCCCCGGCGGTTTCTCGCAGGACGACATGGCGCTCTTCCTCGCGTTCGCGAGCCAGGCCGCCGTCGCCATCGAGAGCGCCCGCATGCACGCGAGGCTCCTCGAGAAGCAGCACGTCGAGCAGGAGCTCCAGATCGCCAACCAGATCCAGCGCGATTTCCTCCCCTTCTCGTTCCCGAAAATCGCGGGCGCCCGGGTGTACGCGAGGACCCTCCCGGCCTGGGAGACGGGGGGCGATTTTTATGATATCGTGGAAATGGGCCCCCACCGTTTCGGGGTGGTCGTCGGCGACGTGTCGGGGAAGGGAGTCCCGGCGGCCCTTTACATGGTAAAGGTCCTGAGCGAGTTCCGGTTCAGGGCCTCAAGCTCCGACGGCACGGACAGGGTCCTCGACCAGCTGAACGAAAGCCTGCTGACGCACAGCACGAGCGGGATGTTCGTCACGCTCATCTACGCGATCGTGGACGCCGGGGGGCGAACCCTCTCGTACAGCAATGCGGGCCACCTGCCGATGCTCTGGAAAAAGGGCGGCGCGGGCGGCATCGAATTTCTCGAGAGGCCCTCGGGCATGCCGCTCGGGGTTCAACGCGGGGTGCGTTACCAGATGCACACCGTTCCGATCGAGAAGGGGGATCTGTTTTTTCTCTACACCGATGGGATCATCGAGGCCCGCGACAGGAAGGGGCGCGAGTTCGGGCTCCCGCGGCTCAGGCACATCTTCACCGGCCCCGCGGCGGGGCCGGAAGCCATGGTGCGGCGCGTGATGCGGCGGGTCGAGGCCTTTTCACGCGGCGTGCACCAGTACGACGATCTCACGGCAATGGCGATACGGATCGGGTGAAATCATGACAGGCATGCGCGCGATCCCGGACACCATCACGGTCATCATCCCCAGCAACCCGAAGTATCTTCGCGCGGTGCGCTCCATGCTGGACGAGGTCACCTACGAGATGGGGTTTTCAGTGAAGGCCCGGAGCGAGGTGATTCACGCCGTCGACGAGGCGTGCACCAACGTCATCACGCACGGCTACGGCGGGAACTTCGACAAGAAGATCGTGCTCATCCTCCGGGAGCGCCTCGACCGTCTCGAGGTCACCATCAAGGACTTCGGGAAAAAGGTCCACCCCGCGCGCATCAGGTCCCGGGAGCTGCACGACGTGAAGCCCGGGGGGCTCGGTGTCTATTTTATCCGGCGATCGATGGACATGGTCTGGTATGACACGAGCCCGCGGATCGGCACCGAGCTCAAGATGGTGAAGTATCTTAAGAGGCATAGGCATAGGTAGATGTCAATCCCAGCCCGCCGTAAAGGCGCAACGCCCCGCCTATGGCGGGGCGGGCTATTCCGCCGGATGGCGGGACAGACCCCTGATCTCTGATCCTCAGTTCATCCAGCTCACGAGCGTGCAATATTTGTATGGTATTGCGGGATGGGTTGCATTATTTTTCATTAATTTCCTACTTTATGGTATGTCAATCTATCTATAAACTTTATAACTTATTGCACTGCTAAGCATTAGAAATACATCGATATATCTTCATCATGGCATGTTTATTGCTTAACTAAAATGCGGGTTGGAGAATTGCCATGAAAGAGATATGTGAGTATTGCTTCAGCGAACTCGTGGTCGAGGACGAGAAGGTGGAGGGAAGCCGCAAGTTCATCTGGAAGCGCTGCTCGAATGATGAATGCGGCGAGACTTTTCTTTTCGTAGAGTACCTCTGGCAGCTCAACCTTGCGGACTGCCGTTCCTTCCAGGTTGTCGCCGGCTGAGGGATCGCGTTCGAGTGGCGGGTTATTCCGTCGCCGCCCCGCAAGGGGCGGCATTTTTTGTTCCCCGCGATCCGGCTCGGGGGGCCGTCGGGACTTTTAAACCCTAGGAGCCTGTCTTCCGTTCCTCACCCCGCGGCGAGGATGGGCACGATGGCGACGTGGTCGCCGTCCCGGAGAGGGCGCGACAGGTCCACACACCCCCTGCCGTTCAGGAAGAGCATCGTGTGCTCGTGCGCGGCGAGGTCGAACCCATACGCCTGCTTGAGGTGATCGAGAAGGTCTCCCACTGACCGCGCGGGAAGCGTCACCTGGAATTCCCCGCTCCCAAAATGGTGACTCAGGTCGCTCACCGTCTGCACGGTGACCCGCATGGCCTCCTCCCCCGTCACCGCGCCCCCCCCCGCGGCGACAGCTCGAGCGTCGAGCTGCTCCCCGTCTCGAGGTCGATGAAGAGGACCCTGTCCCGCATGAGCTCGCCGGTCCCGGTTATCACCTTCACCGCCTCGGCCGCCTGGAGCGCCGCCACCGCCACGGGAGTCACGGTGGGCGTTCCGACCGTCACCTCGATCCCCTTCTCGGGTGCGTGTGCCGCCTCGCCGTACAACACCTCGAGCCCGCGGTCCCCAGGAAATACCGTCATCAACTCGCCCACGAAACCCGCGATCGCGCCGTGGATGAAGGGGATACGCAGCCGGGCGGCCGCGCGCTGGAGGACGAGACGGGAGGGGATGTTGTCCAGTGCGTCGATGACGAGATCGCACCCCAAGAGAAACCCGTCGGCATTGGCGTCGTCCACGAACATCTTGTGCGGCAGGACCTCCACGGCCGAATTGATGCGGGAGACCCGCTCCGCCGCCGCCGCGGCCTTCCCCTCCCCGATGGTGCCCTCGGTGGAAAGGAGCTGACGGTTGAGGTTGTCTTCGGTGAACGTGTCCCCGTCCGCCACCACAAGCGCGCCGACACCGAGCCTTGCGAGGAGTTCGACCAGCGCTCCCCCGAGCCCCCCGGCCCCGATGACCGCGACCCGCGCGCGCCGGAGCTTGAGCTGGCCCTCCACGCCGAGCGTGCCGATGTTGCGGAGGTACCTGCGCGGCACCACACCCTCGGCGAGGGCGCAGAGCTCCACCTCGCGCCTGGTCACCCCCGCCGCGGCGGCGAGTTCCCCGACGTCGCGGATCGTGAGGGTGGGATGCGGCGCACCCGCCTTTGCGCGGGACTGCACCATCGCCGCAAGCGTGTCCGCCATCGCCGCCTCCGGGATTATACGTCAGCGTGAAATCAGTCGACCGCCTCGATCCCCTTCATCTCGGGGACCCTGCTCCGCAGGGCGTTTTCGACGACGTGCGTCAGCGTCATCCGCGCGCCGGGGCATCCGGCGCACGCCCCGGCGAGCCGCACCCGCACCACGCCCTCGGCCGTGACATCGACAAGCTCGACGCTTCCGCCGTGCACCGCGAGCATCGGCGTCACTTCATCCCTGATCACCTTCTCGATCTTTTCCCGCATAACTCCTCCGAGAGCCATGTAAGGTACTCCCCGCTTCCCCCGACGAGGGGGATCGCCACGATCTCCGGCACCTCGTAGCTGTGGAGCTTCTTGACCGCCTCGACAAGCCGCGGGAGCCCGGCGAGGCTCGTCTTCGCGAGCAGGAGATGTTCGCGCGCCGTCTCCATCGAGCCCTTCCACCAGTAGAAGGATTCCCCCTTCGGGTAGACGCTCACGCACGCCGCGGCGCGCGCGCGCACGAGCGCGCGGGCGATCTCCCGCGCCTCATCCCTCTTGTCGCACGTGATCATCACGACGACATAGCGTGCGCCGCGCTTCACCATGGAGCAGCACCTCCAATGGGTTACGACAACGCCGGGCGGCCGATAAGGTTCAGGAACTCCATGCGCGTCTCCTGCCGCGAGCGGAAGCATCCCCGCATCGCCGAGGTGACCGCCCTGCAGTGCCCCTTCTCGGCGCCCCGGAGCACCATGCAGAGGTGGCGCGCCTCGATCACCACCGCCACCCCCTTCGGCTTCAGGTGCTCCTGAATGGCGTCCGCGATCTGGGTCGTCAGCCGCTCCTGTATCTGAAGGCGCCTCGAGAACGCGTCCACGAGGCGCGCGATCCGCCCGAGGCCGAGCATCATCCGGTCGGGAAGGTAGGCGATGTGGCAGCGCCCGTAAAAAGGGAGGAAATGGTGCTCGCAAACGCTCAAAAGCTCGATATCTTTAAGAAGCACCATCTCGTCGCAGATGTCGGTGCTGATCTCCGCGGCGAGTATGCCGGCGATGTCCTCGCCGTAGCCGCCGGTGAGAAACGACCACGCCTCGCGCAGGCGCTCGGGGGTCTGGCGGAGCCCCTCGCGGTCCGGGTCCTCGCCGATCGACCTGAGCCACTCCCTGAGCATCTCCCTCATCGTCCCCCGGCTCATTTCTTTTTGAACATGTCGATCTTGTCCGCGATCTCCATGAACTCGTCCATGGAGACGGTGTCGAGCGTCTTCTTTTTCTTCTCGAGATGCTCGTTCAGCTTCATCGCCTTCTCCTGCATCTCCCCGTGCGTGTCCTCGGAGCCGCCGTAGAGGCGGAAGTTCGAGCCGCGCGTGACGCGCCAGATGCCGTCGCGGCAGTCGAAGCCGAGCCCCAGGAGAAGCCTGTTCAGCATGCCCTTGTCTTTCATCTGTGCCCGTTCCCCGCCCATGCGCTTCGCGTTGGGATTTGTTCCGCCATTCGGCGGGACGGCCCACCTTCATGGCGGGCAGGATTTTGGATTTTACGTTCCCTCACCTCGTCCTCCCTGATGTCCCCGCCGAGGGGACAAGCCCCCTGAAATTGCGCCCGATCTTGTCGGCCTTGTCGGCGTTCTTCTGGTCGACGGTCTTGCCCGCATAATCGTAATACTCGTAGCGGGATGCGGTGCCGCATCCGGCGAATGTCAGTCCCGCCCATGCGGCGCACGCCGCGATGATCAACGCACGCATCGGTCTCTCCCGAAATCCTCGGGGTTCAGCACTCCGCCCCGGTAGATCCCGTAGACCGCCTCGCCGATCTGCCTGAGCGTGGTGAGGCCGTGAGGGCTGAAAAGGTCGACAACCCGGAGGCCCCCGAGATCCATAAGACCGGACGGCGCATGTAGTATCTCAAAATGGAGCTGGTATTGAAACTCCTTTGGCACCTTCATCGCGTTGCCGCTCCGCCCGACCCTGGCGATCCGCTCCCCCGCCCCCACCCACCGGCCGTTCGGGAGGGGCGACGGCTCGTTCAGGTGCGCATAGAGCGTGTAGAAGTTGTCGGCGTGATCGATCAGCACGGTGTAGCCGTACCCCGAGTCGGGGCCGCCGTTCATCTCGTTGTAGCAGATGAACCCCGCGGCCGCCGCCCGCACCGGCGTGCCCGGGGGGGCGACGAAGTCGACCCCCTTGTGATAGCTGATCCCGTTGCGCCTGATCGAGCCAAACTCCCCCTCGGGTCTCCTGATCTGCGCCCCCGGGACCGGCTCCGCCTCGATGCGGAACCCGGCCGTCTCGCGGGCGGCCTCCGCCCGGGCGCGCGGGCTCCAGTCGAAAGCCCAGATCCGCTCTGCCGCGGGCCGCGGGCCGGCGGCGCCCGCGAGGATCGTCGCGGCGATGAGGATCGCGATGCGCGTCATGGGTGTTCAAGTCTCCCGCAGCGTTTCAATGCTTCAACGCCGGCACGCAGATTACGCAGATCGTCAGGATAAACGCAGAGACAACCAAGGTTCAGCATTCGGGGTTCTGACTCAAAGTTCAGGGTTCGGTACACGTTTTGAATCCGCGTTCATCTGCGTCCCATTTGGGCGGTTCTTTCTTTGCTCTTCCGTATCCTGCCTATCCTGACGATCTGCGTTCATCTGCGGGCTACGTCATTGCTGCGCGCCCGGCGTCAGGCACCCCGCGCGAGCGTGAACACGTCGACCGCCTCCGCTCCGGCCCGAAGCAGGACCCGGACGCATTCGTCCACGGTCGCGCCCGTCGTGTAGACATCATCGATCAGGAGGAGGCGCCGTCCCTCGACCGCGCCCGCGTCCGAAACGGTGAAGTCGCCGCACACGTTCTTGCAGCGTTCTGCCCTCGAAAAGGTGCGCTGGGACGGTCGCCCTTCCCCGCGCGTCAGCGCCCGCGCCTCCACGGGCATCCCCGCCCGCGCCCCGAGCGCCCGGGCGAGGTCGCGCGCCTGGTTGAAGCCCCGCTCGCGGAGCCGCGCCCGCGAAATCGGGACGGGAACAAGCGCGTCATACTTTGCCCCGGGAAGCTCCCGCGCGAGGCACTCCGCCATGAAGAGCCCCATCGCGGCGGCGAGCTCACGCCGGTCGCCGAATTTCAGGAGATGCACGCACTCACGCAGCGATCCCTCGTACAGCCCCGCGGACCGGCAGATCCCGAATCGCGGCTTCTCGATCCGGCACTCGCCGCAGGGGGTGTCGAACGGGACCAGGGTCGCGCCGCGTATCTGCCTCCCGCACCGGGGGCAGTAGGGCTGCCGTATCGAGGGGAGCGCGTCCCAGCAGCGGTCGCAGAGAGGGGTCGGGCGGCCGGGGGCGAGCGGGACGGCGCAGAGCGCGCAGTGCGCCGGAAAGACGAGGCCGAGGATTCCCCGCCACAGCGCGACGCACAGGGACTGCGTGCCGGTCTCTCTCATGGCTCCCGCGGACATGCGTCGTCTCGCCCACGCGAGCCGTCGGGATTATTCGCCCGTCCCGCGCGTCAGGTCCCCATCTCCCACGAGGCGAGATACTTCTTCTGCTCGGGGGTGAGCCGGTCCATCGAGGCGCCCATCGCCTTCAGCTTCAGGCGGGCGACCCAGTCATCGATTTTCTCGGGGACGGTGTAGACCTTCGCCTTCAGGCTCCGGTGAACCTTCACGCAGTACTCGGTGGTAAGGGCCTGGACCGCGAAGCTCATGTCCATCACCGAGGCGGGATGCCCCTCGGCGGCGGCGAGGTTGATGAGCCTCCCCTCGGCCAGGATGTAGACCCTCCGGCCGTTCGGGAGCACGTACTCGTCCACGAAGTTCCGCACCTGGCGGTTCACCTTTTTGGCGATCTTCTTGAGGGACTCGATGTCGATCTCCACGTTGAAGTGCCCGGAGTTGGCGACGATCGCCCCGTCTTTCATCACCCGGAAGTGCTCGCCTCGGACGACGTTGATGTCGCCGGTGAGCGTGCAGAACAGGTCGCCCACGCGGGCCGCCTGCGCCATCGGCATCACGCGGTATCCGTCCATCAGCGCCTCGAGGGCCCGGATCGGGTTCACCTCGGTCACGATGACGTTCGCGCCCATGCCTCGGCAGCGCGACGCGAAGCCGCGCCCGCACCAGCCGTACCCCGCCACAACGACCGTGCTCCCCGCGAGGAGTATGTCGGTCGCGCGGATGATCCCGTCGACGGTCGACTGGCCGGTTCCGTAGCGGTTGTCGAACATGTGCTTGGTGGCCGCGTCGTTCACCGCGATGACCGGGAACTTCAGCGCCCCGGCCTTCTCCATCGCCCGGAGCCTGATGACCCCGGTCGTCGTCTCCTCCATGCTCCCCATGATGTTCTTGACCATCTCGGGGTACTCGGAGTGGATCGCGGAGACGAGGTCGGCCCCGTCGTCCATGGTGATCCGGGGGTTGTGCCGTATCGCCGCGTGGATGTGGGCGTAGTAGGTCTTGCGGTCCTCGCCCTTGATCGCCTGCACCTTGATCCCGTACTGCTTCACGAGGCTCGCGGCCACGTCATCCTGCGTGCTCAGGGGATTCGAGGCGCACAGCAGCAGGTCCGCCCCGCCCGCCTCGAGCGTCCGCGCCAGGTTTGCCGTCTCCGCGGTCACGTGGAGGCACGCGGACATCCTCAGGCCCTTCAATGGCTTCTCCCGCTCGAACCGCTCGCGGACGAGGCGGAGAACCGGCATCTCCTGGTTGGCCCACTCGATCCTGCGCGTCCCCTCGCCCGCGAGGGCGAGGTCCTTCACATCGTACTCGATTGATTTTGCCATTTCGTTTCTTCCTCTCGATTTCATTGTGCGGCGCGTTTACAGCCCCGCGTCTTTCCTGAGCGCCGCCGCCTTGTCGATCTTCTCCCAGGTGAAATTCGGGAGCGGGCGGCCGAAGTGCCCGTCGCGGGCGGTCTCCCTGTAGATCGGCCGGCGCAGCTTCAGGTGGTCGATCATCCCCGCGGGGGTCAGGGGGAAGTGTTTACGAATGAGCGCGACGATCTTCTCGTCGGGTATCCTGCCGGTCCCCTCGGTGTCCACGTGGATCGAGAGCGGCTCCGCCACGCCGATGGCGTACGAGAGCTGCACCTCGCACCGGTCGGAAAGCCCTGCGGCGACGACGTTCTTGGCGACGTAGCGCGCCATGTAGCTCGCGCTCCGGTCCACCTTCGACGGGTCCTTGCCGGAGAAGGCGCCGCCGCCGTGGCGGCCCCTGCCGCCGTAGGTGTCGACGATGATCTTCCGGCCCGTCACGCCGGTGTCGCCGGCGGGGCCCCCGACCACGAAGCGCCCGGTCGGGTTGACGTGGTAGATGGTGTCCTTGTCAAGCATCCCCTTCGGGATGACCGGCAGGATGATCTTCTTGATGATTTCCCTGCGGATCGTCGCGTAGGGGACCCCGTCCGAGTGCTGCGTCGAGACCACGACGGTGTGGACGCGGACCGGCGCGCCGTCCTTGTACTCGACCGTCACCTGCGACTTGCCGTCCGGGCGGAGCCAGGGGATGAGCTTCTTCTCGCGCGCGTACGCGAGGCGCTCGACGAGCCGGTGCGCGAGGTGGATCGGGAGCGGCATCAGCTCCTTCGTCTCGCGGCAGGCGTAGCCGAACATCAGCCCCTGGTCGCCAGCGCCCGCCTCCTTGTGCAACCCCTGCCCCTCGGTGACCCCCTGGGAGATGTCGGGGGACTGCTTGTGCACGGAGACGAGGATGCCGCAGTTCTTGTAGTCGAAGCCGATATCGCTGCTCGTGTAGCCGATCTCCTTGATCGTCCGGCGGGCGACTTCCTGGAAATCTATATCGGCGGTGGTGGTGATCTCTCCGGCGATCACCACGAGCCCCGTGGTGAGCAGCGTTTCGCAGGCCACCCGGCCGTTGGGGTCCTTCTCGTAGACGGCGTCGACGACCGCGTCGGAGATCTGGTCCGCGACCTTGTCGGGGTGCCCCATCGTGACCGATTCAGAGGTAAAAAGATAACGTGATGCCATGGCATCCTCCCTTTGTGTGCTGGTGTTCCCCATCCCAGGCAGTGGTACTCTACCCCTTTCGCGCCCGCCTGTCAATCCCCCGCTTTCTCCTTCATCCCCGCCGCGTACAGCGCGTCGGCCCTCCGGTACATCTCCAGGTCCCCGATGTCGTACCAGACACCCCGGAAAACATAGGCGTAGATGGTCTCGCGGGGGTAGAGCCACCGTATGTAGAAGCCGGGCGCGTCCATCTTGCTCCCCTCCCGCGCGTACTCCTCGAAGAGCCCGATCTTCTCCCGCGGGAACAGGTACATCCCGATCGCGGCGAGCGTCGAGGGGGGGTCGGCGGGCTTCTCGACGAAATTGACGACGCGCCCCGCCCCGTCCACGCCGAGGATGCCGTAAAGCTTTGCGGCATCCCGGTCCGCCACGTCGTACGCGGCGACCGTGGTCCCCTTCTCCCTGAAAAAAAGGACGATACGCGTCAGGTCAAGGTCGAACAGGTTGTCGCCGAGGACCACGAACAGGTCGTCGTCGATTTTTTCCTTCCCGATCACGTACCGGATGTCGCCGATGGCGCCGAGTTTGTCCGCGTCGGAGACCGTCCCGTCGTCCACGACCGTCACGGGGGCCCGCCCGCGCCTTTTCTCAGCCCATTTCGCGAACAACGGGGCGAACCGATGGTTGGTCACCACGGATATGCGGTCGATCTCCGCGACACGGTCGAGGGCGTCGGCGATATAGTCGATGATCGGTCGGCCCGCAATCGGGAGGAGCGGTTTCGCGTTGTTCTTCGTGAGCGGGTAGAGCCTCGTCGCGTACCCCGCCGCCATGATGAGCGCTTTCAACCGCCCGTCCTCCTTAAAACCGTCGCAGAAGCGGGCCTCAGGTTAAAAAAAGGAACCCCGGACGACCGGGTCCCCTCCGCCGCTGCGCGTTCCACTACGTGTAGTATATGACGATCGGGCGTGGGGGGCAAGGCGATTTTGCGGATTGTGCCCCCGCCACGGCTCCCGTGCCCGGCCCGGTCATCGCGGGGCGAGATGGGCGCCGCGGGAGGTCTCTCCCCGGATTCTCATGAGGAATGCCTCCGCCTTCTTGCGCGTCCCGGCGCGGCGGTTGCGCGTCTGCCTCTTCACGAAGGCGACCACCCTCGCCGGGCGCTTCACGTCGTCGCCCATCGATTCCAGGGCGGTGACGGCATGACCGATCGCGACATTCCTGCATTCCGCGGTCTTGTACCGCGCGCGCTCGACGCCGAGAATCGCCGATGCGATCCGCGGGGCGAGGCCTTCGTGCGCCGCGGCGATCTTCGCTCCTCCACGGATCGCGTTCGCCGCCGTGACCATCGCCGGGCCCTTTATGGGAGCAAGGTATTCGTCGAGGATCGCCGCGATGCGCCCGCGCCTGTCCGCGCAGGCAAGATTGGCGATGATCTGATACACGGACCATTTGATGATCTTGTTCTCTGCGCCCATGAGGCGTCGGAAATCGTCGAAAAACGGCACAAGGGCGGACGGGTCCTTTTCGCTGAGCGCGATGAGGTTCCTGGCCGTCCTGAACTTTTTCGCGCCCGGGGACTCCAGTTCCGCGACGGCGGAGCTCAGAGACGAGGGTGCATGTTCCCGATCATCTCTCTCGTGGCGCGATCTCCTCATCCCATCCTCCTTTCGTAACATTTCGCAACGCGTCGAGATCCATTACTCGGACAGGCGCCTACATTGCTGCATCGAACTCATCCCGGTACCTTGCGACACCCGACACTCCGGCCATGACCTTTTCGTCGAGGATCAGCACCATGAACGCCTCGTCCGGCACACCATTCCACTGGCATCGCAGGCCGTGCCGCGAGGCGGGCACAAAACCGAAACGGGGATACTACTCCGGGTGCCCGAGGACGATAACGAACGGGCACACCTACCCGCGAAGGATACCCAGGCCCGCCTCGACCAAACGGGATCCGATCCCCCACGCTGAAATCCTGGAAGCACCGCCATGGGGGCGAGTCCCATACCGCAAATCTGTCGGTCCCCGGATTCGACGGTGACCGGGCTGAAGAGGATGTGCCCGACAATCCGCCCATGCGACACGGCAACCAGGGACAATGCCTCCGGGCACACCGCCCGGGGCACGCATTTAGTCGATGGCCGAGGTATGAACCCGACGTTTTTATTCGCACCAAATCAATGCTCGTGATGCTGCTCGATTTCGTCAAGGTCCAGAGGAGCATGTTTCTTGACTTCTTCAACCGCTTTCAGCGTTTTTTCCGACGGATCAAACAGGAGAACCAGTTCCCTTGTGATGTCAACAACCTCAACATTCTGTCCTGCATAGTCACACTGCCATGCTATTGCGTCGACCCTCGCCTTTCGTGCGATTTCGGGGAGCTTATCCCTCACTTGTGCAAGGATGTCATTGACAGGTACTCGTCCAAATCCTTGACGGTGGAGTTCCCGCTGATGCTTCTCGCCCCATGCATCAAGCTCTTTCACCCTCTTCGTATCTCCTTCCTCCCGCGCCTTTTTCTGTTCCTTCACCTTCTCACTGACCGGGTTCAACTTCGAGTGCGCATAGGCAACTGCAATCGCCCGATTGTCATAGACCCCAAGACGAAGTGCACCCCCCGCATGTTCGCCCCGGGCATCAATCCCAAAGACCGCCAGCATGAAACAAACGGCACACAATATGGAAACCCGCCTTGCCATGGCCGATCCTCCTTTCATTATCACGCCTTAACAGAACCGAGAGCTCAGGCCACAGACAGAGGCGGGCCCGGTGAATAACTCGGGTGGCGCGGGGCGCCGACCGGACTGCGATCGACAGGCTCCTAGTTCGGGACCTCGCTCAGCGGGATCCCGAGCGCGGCGGCCACCCCTTTGCCGTAGGCGGGATCGGCCTTCAGGCAGTTGCCTATGTGGCGGACCTTTACTTCCTTCGGGGCGTCACCCATGGCGCGGGCGGTGTTGCCGAAGAGGGCCTTCCGCTGCGCGGGGCTCATGAGGCGGAAGAGCTTGCCGGGCTGGCTGTAGTAGTCCTCGTCCACACGGTGGTTCCAGTGGTCGGCCGCCCCCTCCAGGCTCAGCGGCGGCTCGGCGAATTCCGGCTGCTGCTTCCACTCGCCGTAGCTGTTCGGCTCGTACCCGAGGGTGCCGCCGTAATTGCCGTCCACCCGCATGGCGCCGTCGCGGTGGTAGCTCTGGAAGGGGCAGCGTGACCTGTTGACCGGGATCAGATGGTGGTTCACCCCGAGCCGGTAGCGCTGGGCGTCCCCGTAGGAGAACAGGCGCCCCTGCAGCATCTTGTCCGGCGAGAAGCCGATGCCGGGCACGATGTTGGCCGGATTGAAGGCCGACTGCTCGACCTCGGCGAAGTAGTTCTCGGGGTTGCGGTTCAGCTCCATGACCCCCACCTCCATGAGCGGGTAGTCCTTGTGGAACCAGACCTTGGTGAGGTCGAACGGGTGGTAGGGGCACGTGGCCGCATCCTTCTCCGGCATCGCCTGGATGCAGAGCTTCCACTTCGGGAAATTTTCTTTCTCGATGCTTTCGTAGAGGTCGCGCTGGTGGCTCTCACGGTCCTTGGCGATAACGGCCTCGGCCTCCGCGTCGGTCAGGTTCTTGATGCCCTGCCGGCAGACCCAATGGAACTTGACCCAGTGCCGCTCGTTCCCGGCGTTGATGAGGCTGAAGGTGTGGCTGCCGAATCCGTGCATATTCCGGTAGGTGGCGGGGATGCCCCGGTCGCTCATGACGATGGTGACCTGGTGCAGGGCCTCCGGCAGGGAGGTCCAGAAGTCCCAGTTGTTCTTTGCGCTGCGCAGGTTGGTGCGCGGGTCCCGCTTCACCGCGTGGTTGAGGTCGGGGAACTTCAACGGATCGCGCAGGAAGAACACGGGGGTGTTGTTCCCCACCAGGTCCCAGTTGCCTTCCTCCGTGTAGAACTTGACGGCGAAGCCCCGGATATCGCGCTCGGCGTCCGCCGCGCCCCGCTCGCCCGCCACCGTGGAGAAGCGGACGAAGAGGTCGGTCTTCTTCCCGACCCGGGAGAATATCTTTGCTTTCGTGTAGCGGGTGATGTCGTGCGTGACGGTGAAGGCGCCGTAGGCCCCGGAGCCCTTGGCGTGCATCCGCCGCTCGGGGATGACCTCCCGGTCGAAGTGGCCGAGTTTTTCCAGGAACCAGATATCCTGGAGCAGCGCCGGGCCGCGCGGTCCGGCGGTCATGATATTCTGGTTGTCGGGGACCGGCGCCCCGGCGTTGGTGGTCAGTTTCTTCTTCCTGTCTTTCATGGCCTCCCTCCTTTTCAAAGCAGCCGTTGAAATTGAATCCCCTCACAGAGGGTATGCTACATTATTTTACCCCCGGGGAGAATCCGTTTCTCTCAGGTCGGTCATCTCAGGCCGGCGGTCTTCAGGAAATCCGCGACCGTCCCGGCGAATTCCTGCGGCTTCTCCCACATCGGGGTGTGGCCGCAGCGCGTGAATACCCGGATGCGGCTGTCGGGCAGGGCGTCGCTCATGGCGACTGCCTGGTCGAAGGTGCCGAACGGATCATGCGCGGACACGAGGATAATGATCGGCGCCCGAACGGCTGCAAGTTGCGGGGCCGGTATGGCCGGCGTGGTGTAATTTGCCCTCAGGGTCTCCCGCAGGGCGGGAGTGCACGCCTGGAGCCCGATTGTGACAAACCGTTCGATATCCGCCGCGGTCACGTTGGAAGCGTCGAAGTAGCGCGGAACGGCCGCATCGAAAACCTTGCGGTTACTTTCGGCGGTCCCGTAGCCATTGATGCGCTGTTCCACAACCGGTGTGAGGCCCCTGGGCGGCAGGGCGGCGGAGAAGGTGTTGGATAGCACAAACGCCAGCACTCGCTCGGGGTGACGCGCCGCAAAATGCTGGATCACCAGGCCCCCGAATGAGTGGCCGATCAGCACGGCCCGGGATATTCCCAGGGCATCCAGGAACGCCGCGATATCCTCCGCCAGTTCCGGGCAGCCGTAGCCGCCCTCGGGCTTGTCGGAGCGGCCGAACCCGCGAAGATCCACCGCCAGCCATCGGTAGCCGGACGGGAGAAGCGGCAGCGTTTTCTCCCACACCGCGGACGACATGCCGTACCCGTGCACCAGCACCACCGGTATGGCCCCGCTGCCCGATGTTTCATAGTGCAGGCGGATCCCGTTGGCCAGGCGAACGTCGGCCCCGAGGCAGGATACAGGTAGCATCCAGCGTGCGGCAATCACAACGGAAACCGAAAGTGTACGGGTTGCTCTTATTGCTGATCTCCTCGACGGTTGCCTGCTGCGTCTGCGGGCTCATCCCCCAAGGGCGTGCATGCCGTAGCGGTGGAGGCGCATCTTCAGGCCGTGCCCTTCGGGCTTCGCCCGGACTGCGTCCCGGATCAGGGCGGCGATATCGCCGCCGCTCCGCAGCGCGTCGCGCAGCGGAATTCCCTCCTGCGAGAAGAGGCACGGGAGCAGCGTGCCGTCCGCGGTGAGCCGCACGCGGTTGCACCCGGCGCAGAAGGGCTCTGTGCGGGGCATGATGAACCCGACGGTCCCCGCCCCGTCCAGATACCGGAAGCTCCGCGCGGGGCCCCCGCCCTCAATCGCCGCGGGATGGAGCCCGCCCGACCTTTCCACGGATGCGATGAACGGCGCGAGGGAAACGAACAGGTCCTCCCCGCGCACGGGCATGAACTCGATGAACCTGACGTCGAGGCGCTCTCTCCTCCCCCAGTCGATGAAGTCCACGACCTCGTCGTCGTTGACGCCGCGCATGACCACCACGTTCACCTTGAGCGGCGCGATCCCCTCGGCGCGGGCCGCGTCGATTCCGCGGAGCACAATCGCGAGCCCGTCCGTGCCGGTGATGCGATGGAAACGGTCGCCGCGGAGGGTGTCCAGGCCGACGTTGATCCGCCGGAGGCCCGCCCCGGCGATGTCGCGGGCGAACCGGGCAAGCAGTATGCCGTTGGTGGTGATGGAGACGGGCGCCCCCTCGGACGCAAGCCGCTCGAGGAGCCACAGCACCCCCCGCCGGGCAAGGGGCTCGCCGCCCGTGACCCTGAACCGGTCGAAGCCGAGCGACCGGGCGGCCCGCACCACGGCGAGAATCTCCTCGTAGCGGAGGACGTCGGCGTGCGGGATGGGATTCACCCCTTCGCGCGGCATGCAGTAGCCGCAGCGGAGGTTGCAGCGGTCCGTAACCGATATCCGGAGGTAGGTGACCGGCCTCCCCAGCGGGTCGACAAGCGGAGGCATCAGCGCTTCTCCCCCGGGATCGTCACGGCGTCATTTCGCCTCTGGAGCCGCGGCGGTCCTGCGCTTTTTGCCGACTCTCTTCAGGTACTTCCTCCTGCGCTGCTTTTTTTCCGATACGCGATGTGGCTTTGACATGGACCCTCCCTTGATGGCCGTGTGGATCGGCGAAGCGCGTCAGCGCCCCGTGCGGGGCGCTCCCCCGCCGCCGAAGAAAAGCGCGACTTCCCTCTCCGCATCCTTTGCGCTCGATGAGCCGTGGACGAGGTTGCGCTCCATGTGCGAGGGATCGATGCCGTAATCCCCCCGTATCGTTCCCTTCCGCGCCCGCGCCGGATCCTTGTCGCCCATGAACCCCCGCACGCGCCTGACGATGTCCCCCCCGCCCTCGACGAGGCACAGAATCAGCTCCCCGCTCGCGATGAACTCCGCGTTCCGCTGAAAAAACGGCTTGCCCAGGTGTTCGTGGTAGAGAGCCTCGACCTCGGCCCTGGTGAGCCTGCGCCGCTCGAACCGGGCGATTTTCAGGCCGGCCGCGGCGGCCCGTTTCAGGATCTCGTCCTCGATCCCCCTCTGTACCGCATCGGGCTTGATGATGAAAAGGGTCTTTCCCATGTGCGCAATCCCTCTGGGGCCGACAGTGTAGCAAAGGGACGCAACGCCGGGGAACGCAATTCAGCCGGGGGCTTCTCCCCCGCATCCCCTTACGCCTCCTCCCATGCCTCGGCCCGGTTCCTCCCCCCCTTTTTCGCGCGGTAGAGCGCCTCATCGGCGCGCCTGATCGCTTCCTCGGGCGCGAGGGCAGTCCCGCCGCGCAGGGTGAAGATCCCGATGCTCACGGTCACGGCGAGGACCCCCGCCTCGCATGGGAATTTTTTCCCGCCCACCTCGCCCAGTATCCGCTCCGCGATTGCGCGGGCCTGCGCGAGCCCGGTGTCGGGGAAGATCATCGCCATCTCCTCGCCTCCCCATCGCGCCACGACGTCCACGTCGCGCACGCACGCCTTGAGTGCGCGCGCGACCTCGCGCAGCACCGCGTCGCCCTGGAGATGGCCGTAGGTATCGTTGACCTTCTTGAAGTGGTCGATGTCGATCATCATGAGGGTCATGTCGCGGCCGTTGCGCAGCGCCCGCCGCGCCTCGATGTCGAGCTGCATCTCCAAGTACCGCTTCAGGAAGAGCCCCGTGAGGCCGTCGGTGATCGCGTCGTGGAAGAGCCGCGCGTTGTCGATGGCGAATGCGACCTGCTGCATCAGGGTATTGAGGTACTCCTCGTCGTGGATCTCGGGGTTCAGGAGGAAATAGCCCCGCAGAGTGTCCTTGACCATCAGCGGCAGGCTCTGGGTGCACCCCGTCGCCTCGCACCACCGCCGCACCTGCGCCTCGCGGTCTTCCTCAAGCGCGACGGGGATCCGCGTCTCCCCCACCCGGAATCCGCCCCCGTCGAGCCTGAGCCCCTCGATCCCCTCGCTGATCGCGAGGTCGATGCGCCGGTCGGTGCGGTCGAGGAGGAAGATCACCCCCCGGCTCGAGCGGGTCACCTCGAGGGCGAGGTTGAGCGAGATCCGGAGGGCCTGCTCAGAGTCCAGGGTGGAGGCGAGGATATTCGCGGTCCGGTTGAGGGTGGAGAGCTTGTCGAAGCTCCTGCGGATGTTCTCCGCCATCGAGTTCATCGTCCCCGCGAGGAACCCGATCTCGTTCCGGGGGGCGTCGGTCATCCGGTGCTCGTAGTTGCCCTTCCCGATCTCGCGCGCCGCCGCGACCATCGCGCGGAGGGGGCGGGTGAGACGGTAGGCGTAAATGTTGGCGGCGATGAGCCCGAGCGCAAGGAACACCGCGCTGATCGCCAGGATGAGCCGCTTGAGGCTCGTCTGCTGCTGCCTGATCGTGTCGGCGGAGACATCCAGGCCGACGATTCCGACCGCCTTCCCCCGGGAATCGTACACCGGGGCGTAGGCCGAGAGCCACCAGCCCCACTTGTCCTTGTTTACCTTCAGGTCGGCGATCGGGGCGTCAAACGCCTTCCTCATCTCCGGGAGCGCGGAGATGTCGTACTCCTCCCCGAGCTCCGCCGGCTTCTCGGTCTCGGATATGACCCCGTCCCCGTCCTTGTCGCGGGGCGGAGAGGCGTCGACCACAAAGACATAGAACCCGGGCTTGGCGGAGCGGGCCATGGTGTACATCTCCGCGATGCGCGGGTCGATCCGCATGAAGAGGCGCAGCCTGTCGCGGAGCTCGCGGTAGTACGGGGAGGACATGGCCGAGGGCCCGGCGAGGAGGGCGTGCCGGTCGCCGTCGATGAGCATCGCGGCGGATGCGGCGTATGCGGTGAGGGTCTCGCGCAGGCGGTCGAACTGGATCGCCTCGACCGTCCTGAAAAAGAGAAAGCCGATGGTCCCGACCGTGCTGACGATGATCAGGGTGAAGATGATGACAAGCTGCGTCCCGAGCTTCATGGATGAGCCCGTACGGCGCGCGCCCCGGCGCCGGTCAGCGCCTCTTCGCCAGGACGATCCGCTCCGCCTCGAGCCAGTCCGCCCAGTCGCGCCCGTGGATGTAACCGCGCCGCGCGTACAGCTCGTAGGCCGTCTTCTGAATCAGCAGGCCGAGCTCGCGCGGACTGAGCCGCGGGCGGGCCGGCGCGTTCGACGCCTTCCGCTTCGCGGGTTTCACGCGCGCGGTGGCTTCCGGGGCCTTGCGCTTCGCCGATTTCACGCGCGCCGTCTTTTTCCTCGCCGCGATCTTTTTCGCCATGGAACTGTTCCTCCTGTCGCGCGTGACGGTTTCGTGCCGCCCGTGCCCATGCACCATAGTACCCCGAATAACGGCACCCGGCAAGGGGAAAAAGCCAGCGATAACGTGGCCCGCAGATGAACGCAGATCGTCAGGATAGGCAGGGATACAACTATATTTTTCTGAACGCGGATGCACGCGGATTGCAACGAAACTTCCCTTTCCACTTTTAACCGGAAACGAGAAACTGATCCCTCAATTTGCGTTCATCCTGACGATCTGCGTTCATCTGCGTCCCGACGTTGAATTGTTTCGCAGTCGATTCTATGCTTCATCATCCGAAACCGCAGACAGGATTCCATTCCCCTGCTAGAATAGCCGCACCATGCGCCTCTTGATGCTCTTCGTCCTCGCGGTCTGGCTGAAGCGGTACCTCGTGTCCCTCACCCTGCCGTGGATGAACCGGCTCTCCGACCCCTCCCTGCGGGAGCCGCTCTCCGACGCCCCCCTTGTCTCGGTGCTCGTCGCGGCGCGGAACGAGGAACGGGCCATCGCGCGCTGTCTCGGATCCCTCCTCGGCCAGCGCTACCCCCGCTATGAGATCATCGTCGCCGATGACCGCTCCGAGGACGCGACACCGGAGATACTCCGGGAGCAGTTCCCGTCCGTGCGGGCGGTGAGGATCCCCTCCCTGCCCGAGGGGTGCGCGGGAAAGAGCCACGCCCTCGCCGTGGCCGCGCGGGAGGCCCGCGGCGACTGGCTCCTCTTCACCGACGCCGACACCGTGCACTCGCCCCTCTCGATCCAGGTCCCGCTCGCCTGGGCGCTCAGGAACGGCGTCGGGGCCCTCTCCCTGCTCCCGCGTCCGGCCTGCGAGGGGTTCTGGGAGAAGACCGTCCAGCCGATCGTCGGCATCATGCTGTTCATGCTCTTTCCGCTCCCGCGGGTCAACCGGGACCGGTCACGGACGGCGTTCGCCAACGGGCAGTATCTACTCATCAGGCGGGACGCGTACGCGCGCATCGGCGGGCACGAGGCCGTGCAGTCGTTCCCCCTCGAGGACATCGCCATGGCGCAGAACGCGAAGCGCGCGGGGATACGCTTCCGGCTCCTCTGCGGGCGCGAGATGTTCGAGTGCAGGATGTACACCTCGCTGCGGAAGCTCATCACGGGGTGGGAGCGGATATTCTTTCTCGTCTTCAGCGACTTCATCTGGGCGCTCCCGCTCGTCGCCGCGTGCGTGGCCGTGTTCGACCTCCTCCCCTATCTCGCGGCGCCGTGGTGGCCGCGGCTCGCGCTCGCCCAGCTCATCCTCATGCATCTCGCCGCCGAGCGCGGGTACGCCTTCATCGGGGCGGACCGGCGCTATATCTTCGCGCACCCGCTCGGCTGCGCCGTGGCCATCGGGATTCTCATGGGGGCGTTCTGGAAGAAGGTGAGCGGGCGGGGCGTGCTCTGGAAGGGGAGGCGCTATCACGCCCAGTCGTTCCTGACGCGGTAGGCCCCTGCAGCACGTTCAGGGGGGGGAGGATCTCGAAATCGAGGCCGGGGAATCCGCCCGGGCAACGGCCCGCGACGGCGCCGGTTGTCCGGGCAGTCCCCCCCGCGTCACCGGATGGAGAACTCCATGGTGACGAGGGCCTTGACGCACTTGTTGACCGAGCCGGTGTCGTACACCCCGTAATCCGACACCTCGGTGGAATACTCCGGGGTGATCTGGAACACCCCCTGGCTCGCGGAGCTGAGCGCGCCGACCTTGCACCCGCTGTTCTTCGCGAGCCCCTTCGCCCGCGCCCGCGCGTCCTTCGTCGCCTCGCCGAGCATCGAGATTTTCAGGTCGTTCAGCTTCGTGTAGTAGTAGTTCGGCGGCGAGGACGAGAACTCGATCCCCTGCTGGATGAGGCTCGTCGAATCCCGCGCGAGGCGCACCACGAGCGGGATGTCGGCGGACTTCACCTGGAGCGACTGCTCGAGCACGTACCCCTCTATGACGTTGGTGGGGTTCCCCTTCTCGTTGGGCTTGTGCTGGATGGTCGTCGAGACGGAGGAGATACCCACCGCATCGCGCGACACCCCGTTGCGCTCGAGGTACGCGAGGACGGCCTCGAGGTCCTGCGTGATCTTCTTGTACGCGGCGGTGAGGGCCGGGTCCCGCGCCGTGAACCGCGCGTCCCAGACCGCCCAGTCGGAGACGATCCTCTTCTCCGACGAGCCCTTCACCCGTATGGTCTGGCCCGCGAGCTTGATCTTCTCGATGCTCCGCGAGGCCACGATGGTCGACACGATCATCCCGGCCGCGAGCATCATGCCCAGGAGCGTCAGCCCGTGACGGCCCCCCTGCCCTGCCCCGTTCATACCCCCACCCCTCTGTCTGTCCAACCCCGGCGCCCAGTGTAGCACGCCGCGCATCTGTCCACGACTTTTTTCGCATCGTCCTTCACCACGCCACCCGGTAGATCGAAACGCCGCCCCGTTTGTAGATCTCCTCGAGGTACGGCGCCCCCTCGAGGGCGAACCGCCCCCGCATCCGCTCGAAGTTCCCGAAGTATACGTAGCGGATCCCCTGCTGTTTCATGAATTCCCGTTTTGCCGCCTCATCCCCGGGGGCGAAGAGCGCCCACTCCGCCGTCCGCGCCTTCTCGTTGAATCTGAGCGTCTCCGACCAGTGCCCGACGTAGGTCCGGTTGCCGGTGTAGGCCGGGAGATAGAGCCCGCTCTTGTAGGTCGAAAGCACGGCGGCGTCCTCGTTGTGCCGCCCCCGCATCCACCGCATCGCCTCGACATCCCCCTGGGGGAGATAGAATTCGAGCGGGTTCGCCCGCATGTCCCGGATGCAGAGGGCGACCTTCACGAAATTGGCGGGCGCAGTCGCGATGACGAGCGCCGCGAGGGCCGCACCCTCGACCCGCGGGCCCCACCCCGCGGCAAAAATTTTCCGGAGCGCCGGCAGGACGCTGCGGAAGACGAACCGCGTCGCGAGCACGCAGAGGGCGACATGCACGCCGGTCGAGAGGCGCCGCTGGTACGAGAGCGGCGCGTAGAGGAGCGCCGCCACGGCGACGGCCCACACCGCGGGGAGCCAGTCCGGGAATCGCCCCCTCCTGACGATCCACACGATCTCCGGGACCGCGAGGAAGAGCACCAGGCCGTACCCGATCACGTAGCTCAGCGGGTGGGGCGAGATGAACTTCTCCTTCGACCACTCGATGAAGACCGGCTCCGTCCTGAAGAGATACACCATGTAAAGGAAGGCGGGGAGCGCCGTGAGCGCGATGAGGGCGCCTGCGGCGGCGGCCCGCGGGGCGGCGTTTCTGAACCGTATGAGCGCGACGGCCGCGCACGCGGCGATCACGACGGCGACGGGGACGACATCGACGGGGTGCACCAGGCTCAGGGCGAAGACGGCGAGCCCCCCGGCGATTCCGCGCGCCACCGTCCTTTCCCCGGACGCCTTGAGAAAGAACCCGAAGGCCAGCAACATGAGCAGGGCGGTCGCGGCCTTCTGCGGCACCGAGAGTATCGTCTCGAAGGTGATCGTTTCGGCGATCCAGTAGTCGATCGGGATGAGGTTATGTCCCTCAATCGGCGAGCGGGACGCGAGGACGAGCCACTCCCGGTAGGGTATCAGCCAGCAGAGGCCCGACGAAAACGCGCAGAGGGCGAAGGCGAACACACGCGCGCGGCGATCGGCGATGAAAAAACTGATGAACCAGTAGATGACCCAAAAGAGGAGAAAGGCGTAGAGGGCGATGGCGGCGTAATACACCTGGAGCGCCGTCACCCGTAACAGGCGCACCGCCTGCCCCATGACCCAGGTGAACGGGTTGAAGAAGAGCGGACGCTGGGGCTCGAGGGTGTGGTCGCGGCGGATGAAGAATTTGCCCTCGGACGCCTGCTGGATGTAGGAGAGGTAGACGTTTTGGTCGTACGGGTGGTCGGCGAAGCCCATGAACACCATGCCGGGGGGCTCGTGGAAATGCCCCCAGACGTACGGCGCGAAGACGAGTGCGACCGCGGCGACCGCGATCAGCCTGACGAGGAGCGCCGAATAGTCCGCCGGTTTCTGCATTCCGGGACCTTTCATCACACCCTACCCCAGCAGCCCGTTCCTGTTCAGGAAATCGACCGCCGCATCCGCGACGAGCCGGTGCCCGTAGCGGTTCCAGTGCCCCACCCGGCGGTGCATGACCGGCCTCAGCCTCCCCTCGAGGGCGGGGCGGAGGTCGAGGTACGGAATCTTCTCATCCCGGCAGAAGCGCGCGAGGAGGGGCGTGTACGCGGAGGGCACGTCGGCGATCACCAGGCGGGCCCCGCGCCCCGAGCAAAGCCGGTTCATCCGCGCGAGGAGTTTCTTCGTGAGCCCGAACCGCTCCTCGATCACCTTCGGGTCCCCCGGTTTCTCCTCCTCTCCTTCTCTTCTCCACGCGGGGTGGGCGATGCGGAACGAGATCCAGTTATAGAGCTGGGACCGCGTGAGCACCCCGTCCCGGAACCGCTCCCACGCGCCCTGAGACGGCGGCCCGCCGTAGGTCCGGGCGAGCGCCGCTTTCTTCGCCCAGTACGCGGGGTCGCACGGGACGGGCACGCCCCGGATTTCCAGCGCGCCATCCTTATCCTCATACCATGGTTTCGGCTGCATCCCGTCGATGACCTTCGCATTGTTTCCCTCGGCGACGTCGTTCCGGTCGAAGAGGAGCAGCACGACCTCCGGGCGATAGGCGAGCCCATCGCTCTCGAGGAGCAGGAGCTCCTGGTCCGTCGAATAGCCCGCCTGCGCGAGGTTGATGACCTCCCACCCCTTGAGCCTCCGCTCCATGATGTCGGAAAACCTCTCTTCGGCATCCACTCCCCATCCCCAGGCCGTGGAATCGCCGATGACAACGATCCGGCGCTTCCCGCCCTTCTCGTACGCCCGCTCCCGGTCCCTGAAACCGCGGGAGTTGTTCCGCACGCGGTGCGTGAAATCGGGCAGGGTGAACGTCGTGTCCAGGTTCGGGATTCCCGTGTAGCCGAAAAACGGGTGGTAGCGATCGGGAAAGGAGTGGATGGTTCCCGCGGTGTAATCGGGGAAGGGGGCGAACAGGCGCAGGCAGATCTCGCCCGCGAGGGCGCAGAATACCACCGCGCCCAAAAGCGCGCACAGCCCCTTCGCCGCCGTGCTACACTCGCCTTTTCGCACTATTTTCCCCTTTTTTGTCCAACCTCGTAGGTTGGCCCGAAGGCCAACCTACGAGGTTGGACTGGGCACATGGGGCCGGAGCTCAAAGATATGCAGCGCCGCGCCGCAGTACGGCGCGACCGGGACAAAGACGAAGTTCCGCTCCATCGCCGCCCTGTACCTGCCCCACTCGAGATACGTGTAGCCGTCCATATAGACTTTCTTTCCGCCCGCCGCCGCGGCCGCGAGATATGCCTGGTCCTCCACGGCAACCGTGAGGGGCAATCTCCTCTGGCGGATGTACTCGGGGTCACGGGAGATCGGCATGTAGCTCCGCCGCGTCCCCCGCACGAAATAGTGCGTCGCGAACACCCCGTCTATCCCCGAGATCAGGATGGCGTCCGGAGGGGCGATGCGGTCGAGCACCTCCATCCCCTCGTACCACCGCCACGGGAACGGGACATGCGAGAAGTGCCCCCGGGCAAACGGCAGCACGCAGCCCCACGCGGTGAGCGCGAGCAGGGCCGCCGCGGGGATGCGCATGAGGACGGGGCGGATGCCTGAGCCCCTGCACTCCCCGGCGAGGAGCGCGATGCCGCGTGCGGCGAGGATGCACACAACCGGGACGATCGGGATGAGGAACTTGGACATCTGGAAGCTGTAGCAGAAGAGGGCCAGGACCACGGCCCCGATCAGCAGGGCGGCGAAAAGCGAGAAGAGGCGCTCGCCCCGGTTTGCCGGGCGGGGGGCGGGGAACCAGAGCGCCGCAGCGGCCGCGGCGAGGAGCGGCGCGTTCACCCAGGGCGCCAGGGGGAAGGCGAGCGCGCACGCCGCCACGGCGACCATCAGGGCGGCGATCGGCGCCGCCGCCGACCGGCGTGTGGCGATCACCCCGCCCCCCGCGCCGGCTGCGGCGAAGGGCAGGATGGTCATAAAATACGGGGCGAAGAGCGTGGGCCAGCTCCTCCCCAGGAAATGCCAGATGAAGAACCCGATGTTGCCGCGCCCGTCCCCGCGCTCGGAGACGGCGGTGTTCCGCAGCGCGTAGCTGAGAGAGAAGTTGTGCTGCCCCTCGCCCCATCGCGCCCAGTAGTCGTATCCCGTGCGAAGCGGGTTCCCGAAGGCCACGGCGTTGTAGACCAGCACGGGCGCGAGGCCGACCGCGAATCCCCCGAGCGCGCAGAGAAGCGGGGCCGCGGCGCGCCGGCCGCACAGGCACGCCGCGCACAGGGGAATAATCGTGAGCCCGCTCAGCATGTGCACCGTGGCGGAGAAACCGCAGAAGATCCCCGCGCAGGCCCACTCTCCTCCGCGGGATTCCTCCCGGGCCGCGGCGCTCCAGGCGAGCCAGAGCCCCGCCACGATAAAGGTATTGGAGACCATGTCGCTGATGAGGACCTGGCTGTACCCGACGCACGAGGGGGCGACGGCAAGGAGCGCCGCCGCGAGGAGCCCGATCTTCCTGCCGTAGACCCGCCGCGCGAACAGGTAGGCGAGGAGTATCGACGCGAGGGCGAACAGGAGCACGATGTAGATCCCCTGGTGCAGCGCGGCGCCCGTCGCGAAGTAGAAGATCGAGAGGATGAGGGAAAATCCGCACGGGTACTGGAGGGGGAGTTTCAGGTCGTTGATGTAGATCCAGAGCCCCCTGCCGTGGGCGAGGTTCCATCCCCCCACGGTGTACTGCGCCGAGTCGGGGATGATGGCGAGATCCGCGAGGTTCGCCGGGTCCACGTAGCGGAGAGCGGCGGCGAGGGCGAGAACGGCGGCGACCGCGATCCATTCGAGCGCGCGTTTCATGGGATGGCGTATCAGTATACCCCCTTCGCGCGCCGGGCGTGAGCGGAATTGTGCTATAGTGCCCGCATGACGAGTCCCGCGAGACTTCGCCCCGCGCACCTCCTCGCCCTCCTCGCGGCGATGGCGCTCACCGCGGGGATCTATGCATGGAGCATCTTCTCGAACTTCTGCGTCGACCAGGACACCCTCAACTACGTCGTCTCCCTCGAGCCGCTCAGGGACCGCATGACGTTCATGAGCTGCATCGGCATCAAGGGCTGGTTCGCGAAGTTCCACCTCCTGATGTTCTCGATGGTCTATCTCGTCACCAGGGCCTGCGCCCTGTGGGGGCCGTGGGATTTTCTCCTGGGGTTCAAGGCCTTCACGCTCCTCTGCGCCGTGGCCACCGTCCCCCTCCTCTTCTTCATCTGCCGGGGCGCAATGCGAAGCGTGCCGGTCATGCTGGCGACGAGCCTCATCCCCCTCTTCACGCTCGGCTACTCGTGGCTGATCACCACCGCCGACGACAACCCGCTCGCGAACTTCTTCAACCTCGCCTTCGTGGCCTGCGTGCTCGTCGCCTCGGGGGCCGTCCGGGAAGCGCGCCGGGAGCGGCGCCCGCTCCTCTGGGCGTTTATCTCCGGCGCCGCCGCGGGGCTGAGCATGGCCGCGCACCTGAAGAACATCGTCGCCCTCCCCCTCCTCATCGCTCCGGCCTTCTTCAGTCCGCCGTCGCGCGCGGGCCGGGCGAGGATTGCGGCGACGGCGCTTCTCGGCTTCCTTACGGTGTTCGGGCTCCTCTACGGGCTCTACTGGACTCAGAGCGCCGCGGAGCCGGTCTCGTCGAAGGTCGACTTCTGGGTGTTCCACCGCGTGCCGGGGCGATTCTTCCTCACGCCCCCGCACCCGCCTCTCCGCGACCACCTGGCCTTCGTCTGGGCGGGAATCCGCTCGAGCCTCTACGCATTCCAGGAACTCTACATCCACACGAACCTGTACGACCGCGACATACTCGGCCCCGTGCTGATCGCGCTCTTCTTCTGTCTCTACGCCGCGGCCGCATTCCACGGAAGGCGGAGCCGGGCGGTCAGGATACTCTTCGCATGGTTTCTCCTCGACGCCGGGCACTCGTTCCTCTATGACTCGTGGGTCGTGGAGCGGTGGGACTCGTTCACGCTCCCGGTTTTTCTCACCCTCGGAATATGCTGGGACTCGCTGCTCGGGAGAGAAGGGCCGCGGGCGCTGACGCGGTTCGGGAGGATCCGCCTTTCCGGCCTGCTCCTCCTCTTCTTCGGGACGCTCGTGTGGACGAACATCCACAGCACGGGCCTTCTTCTCGGCATCACCGGCGACCGGATTCCCTGCCGCGTCGAGGAGAAGAAATGGTGGGCGCAGAAAATGAAGTTCTACTTCTACTTCGACCACCGCGGGCTCTACCGGCTTGCGCGGGCGGCGGACGGGCTGGCGGACGAACGGACCTGGTTCCTCTCGCCCCGGCTGATGCGGCCGCCGGACTCCACGCCGCAGTTCGTGCTCGATCAGTACCTCACGCTGTACTCCCGCTGCTACCGGGAGCGGCGTCTCGACGACCCGAACGCCGTCGCGGCCCTCGTCGCGGGCGGGAAACTCACCCGGCTGCTCTACGTGGACCGCATCCGGGTACCCTTGTATGTCCCCGACGGGCGGGCGGCACTCACCTTCGATTCGTCCATGACGAAGACGGTGTATGAGAACCCGCAGGTCGTCCTGAAGCAGGCGACCTTCAGCGCGCCGGCCCCTTCCCGCTGATCCGCGCCCGGCCGATCCTCCACACGGCGCAGGCCGCGAGCGCGCCCAGCGCCGACACCGCGCACCCGGCCGGCAGCCACGGCGGCCGATACCGCAGGGCGATCCTTCCGCCCTCCGCGTAAACCGGCACCGTGATGACGCCCTTCACGGCCTTCACCGGCCTCCCGTCGGACACGCTCCAGCCCGGGTCGTACCGCTGGTTGACGACCAGGTCTCCGGCCCGCCCCGGGGCGACGTCGTAGACGAGCTCGTTGGGGCTCCACCGCGAGACCGTGACACCCCCCCCCCCGTTCTCGATCCACGCCTCCCCGCGGTAGGCGGGGGATCCGAACGGGCGCACATCGGCCGGCCGGAGGTCCAGGCCGTCCCAGTTGTTGACCAGTCCCTCGTTCCCGAGGAAGGTCCTATAGACGCATGCCCCGCTCCGCTCCTTCTCCGCGAGGAACACCTGCCTGAACGGTCCCGGCGTCCTTGACGGGGCGGGCAAATCGATCGCGAGGCGGCCGTAGAGGGGCGCCGAGACGAGGACGAGATCCAGCAGCACCGCCGCCGTCAAAACCCCCAGCGCCGCGAGGAGGACCGTCCTCCCGCGCCCACGGAGGGTTTCCGCCCCTCCCTCCACGCGCGACAGCGCCGCGGCGGAGAGCAGCGCCAAACAGAAGACGAACGGCACGCGGAACCGCACGGTGTCGTGGAGAGACGAGAACGGCGGGGCCTGGTGCAGCCAGCGCCACGGCGAGGCGTCCCCGAAATCGCCGAACATCACGCCGAAGAAAACAAGCCCGGCGGCCGCCGCGGGGACGATCCTCTTCCGCGCGATGAAAACACCGAGGGCGGCGAGCGCGGCCGGGACGATCCCGACATAGGCGCCGTACTCCCACCAGCCGAGCCACGCGCCGCGGAAATCGGTCGGGCTCAGCTGGTCCCTCCCGAGGAACATGCGCGGCAGGGCGCGAAGGGGAAGCACCGGCTCCTTCCAGTAGGTGTACCGCGGATTCTCCAGCATAAAGCGCAGCATCGGGAGGAACTTGACCCCGCTGATCGCGGCGCCGAGCAGGACGATCAGGGCCGCGACGGCGAGGGGCCTCCCCTTCCGCCGCACGGCCGCGTCGAGGATCGCGTAGAAAGACAGGAAAAGAACGGAGAGGGGAAGCGGATAGGTCCCGCCGTCGAGGATCACGAGCGCGAAGACAACCCCTCCCCACGAGGCCCATCGCAGGTCCTCGATCCCTTTCAGGTAGAACAGCAGCAGCCATGGGAGACAGGCGAACGGGATGAACTCCACGTGCCACCGGGACATGTAGAGCGGGTACCAACTGGAGAGGAGGAAGACGCCCGCGCAGAGATACGGGGCGAACCGCCCCGGGGAGAAGCGGCGTCCCAGCAGATACCCGCCCGTGAGCCCAAGCCAGAGCGCAGCCGCCACCCGGAGCTTGAGCCCCGCGACGGGGCCGAACAGGAGGGTGAAGAGATACCCGGGCGAGAGGAACGAGGAATACGGATGCCCGAGACAGGGCACGCCGCCCGAACCCCACGGGTTCCAGAAGGGGAACTGGCGATAGGTGAGCATGATATGGCGCGGCACCGCCGCGACGAAAAGCCCCTGCTGCCAGATGTCGAGGCCTCCCCCGCCGCCGCCGTAAAAGGCGGGCAGGATAAGGATGATCGCCAACGCCAGGAAAAGAAATGCCATCCTCGCGCTGCTCATATTTTTACCCGTGGCGCCGCGGCCTTTCCGAACCCGCTCACCGTGCCCCCTTCTCCCCCCGGGATGGTTCCAGAATCCCGAGTATCTCCAGCGCGGCGGCCTGCTCCGCGAGGAGCTGCGGATCGCCGCCTTTTTTTTTCAGCGCATCCGCGACGCCGCACAGCCGTATGAGCGCGCTCACCCGCGCCTGAAGCCCCCTGTCGCCCGGGCGGGATGCGAGCGCCCGGAGGTTCGCCTCGAGCGCCTTCCGGTACTCTCCCCTCCCGACCAGGATCCGCGTCAGATCGTCGATCACGCGGGGATCCCGCGGGTCCATGGCGAGGGCCTTCTCGAAACAGGGGATCGCCGCATCCGGGTCCCCCGCCGTGTCGTAGCTGTGGCCGAGCACCGCATGGCGGTAGGCCGTTTCTTCCGTTCCATGAAAGACGAAAAGCCCCGCCATCGCGACGGCGGCAACGCCGCACAGGGCGAGCAGCACCCGCTCGACGCGTCCGGGGACGCGCCGAACTTCCGCACGCGCCCTCCCCTCCCCCGTCAGCCGCGCGAGAATGCCGCAGGCGGCGAGGAGGGCGATGAGGGGGACAAGGCCCGCCGCGCCATGCCACCCCGCCTCGGCGCCCCAGTTCGGCCTGACGTTCCCCCGGAGGAACGACGGGAGGAGGAACTCGCGAACCGGGTTTCTCAGGAACTCGTGCGCAACCGGCCCCGCGGAGGTCGCGACGAAATGGAACGCGACGGAATACGCGACGAGGATCGCCATGAGGATGCCGCCGCCTTTCGGCCCGCGCACGGAGAGGGCCGCGACCGGGATGACGAAAAAGGGGATCACCGGGACGAGGAATCTCGGCCCGTACCCCGCCCCGCCCGACCACGCCCCGTAGGAGGAGTTGAAAAGGAGATAGCCGCCGCACGCGCACAGGCCGAGCGCGGCGAGACGCCTGCCGCCCGCGCCGTCCGCATCCGCAGCGTCGTCCCTCCACAGCGCGCAGAGACCGGGCAGGGAGAGGAGTAGGAACGGCGAGCCGAAGAAGATGCCGCGCCACGGGCTGAAGAGGAGCTTCACGAAGGGGACGAGCCTGGGCGCCTGCACCCCGAAGAGCCCCTGCGCCTGCACCTCGCGCGCGATCGGCATCGCCTCGTGCGCGTACGGGAAGCTCAGGGGATTCCCGAAGCAGGCGTAGTTGTACCCGAGAACCAGAAGAATTCCGGGGATGCACCCCAGCGCGAATGGGACGACGGACCGGGGGCGCCGGAGCGGCAGCATCGCGAGGCAGAGGACCGCCACGATGAGGGCCGTCTGGTAGTCGGCGGCAACCGCCATCCCGCCGCAGAGGCCGGCCATGAGGAGCGGGCCGAACCGGCGAAAGGGCGAACCGGCGTGTCGGCGAACCGGCGCTACTCTGATCTTCAAAGTCGCCCCCTCGCCGTTTCGCCGCTTCGCCGGCTCGCATTCGTATTCAGCGAACACCCTTCGCCATGCATCCAGGCTCAGGAAGCACCAGAAGAGAAAGACCGCCGCGAGCTGGTGCCCGACGAACTCGGTGCTATAGGGAAACGCCATCGTGCCCAGGCCGTACCCGGCGACGATCAGGTCGGCCATCCGGTCGGGAACGCCGCGCCGGAGGAGGAATCCGTGGAGCGTGAGGATCATAACGACGGAGGGGATCGAGATGACGGCCAGGCGCGCGACGTAGAGATATACCCAGTCGGGCGCCGCGCATCGGCCACGGCACGCGGCCGAGAGCATCCGGATAACCGGCACCGCGAGGAACGACGCCGCGGGGGCCTTGCCGGAGTAGAAGTGGCCGTTGAACTCGGCGGCGTCGATGCCCCCCCGGTAGTAACGCTCTATCGCGAAACTCCCGTCGAGGGCGAGGCTCTTCGCGAGATAGAACCTCACCGCGTTGTTCGTGCCGAAGAGCTCCGGCGACTTCGACGGCAGGAACCACGCGTAGGCGATCAGGAAGAGGGCGCCGAGCGCGGCGCCGTGCAGGACGCGTCTAGCGCGCATTCCCGTCCCTCCCCGCCTCGCGCCCACGCAGCCTGAACAGGAGGAAATCCTCTATCCGCCCCTCGGGCGCGTAGCGCGAGGCGATGAGCCGCTCGATCCCCGGATACCGGCGCAGCGCCCGGAGGGAATCCTCGCGCGTGCCCGTCGCCCACCACGCGGGATCGTTCACGAGCACCAGGATGTACTTCGGCCGCTCCCGGTCAAGGGACGCGAGGAGCTCGTCCCCGAAGCGCTCCGGCACCCAGGCGCAGCGCAGGGGGAAGTTGTGGACGAAGCGCGAGGGGCATCCTCTCCGGGCGAGAAAATAGACCAGCGTCTCGTAGCCCCAGACAAACACCGTGTCGTTCCCGGCGGTGTTTCGGTCGAGGTACTCGGCCACCGCGAGGTCCGCGGGCAGGGAAAAATCGTCCGAGGTGAACCGCACATTCCGGTAGTAGCCGTCGAGGGGCTTTTTCGCGATCGCGCGCGACGCGCACGCGCCGGCCGTGTCCGCGTAGGTCTTCAGGCAGTAGGCGTTGTAGCGGGGGTTGACCGCCATGTACGAGACCACGACCGCGGCAACCGCGCCCAGGGCCGCGGCCAGGCGCAGGCCGGGCCGGTTCCCGCTGTCGAAGGGCGCCACGGCGACCGCTGAAGCCCCGATGGAGAGGGGGGCGAGGAGCGGGCCGAAGTGGTAGAGGTAGAACTTGTTCTGGATGTACAGGTTGAGGAGCGCGACTGCGGCCCAGAAGGCGACGAGCGCGCCCGCCGCATTCACATGCCGCCGGACCGCCGCCCAGGCGACCCCCGCGAGGGCGAGGGCGCCGAGGGCCGTGACGCTGAAGTGCGAGTTCAGGATATCCCGGAGATGCAGCAGAGCCCCGAGGCCGCCCGTCCCCTCCCCGAGCCGGGCATACCGCCCCACCCATACAAACTCCGCGTACAGGAACTCGCGCCATGCCCCGGCGCCGTGGAGATAGACGGCGTACCCCCCGGCGACCAGGACGAACCCCGCGGCCATCCAAACGATGTCGGCGGCGGCGCGACGCGCGCCCCGCGTCGCCGCCAGGCACGCCATGCAGACGGGGAGCATCGCGCCCATCGGGTACTTGAAATAGAAGGCGCACGCCGCGAGGAGGCCGATGCAGAACGAGACGCCGGGCGCCCGCCCGCGCCCGCACGCGCGCAGGGTGAGCAGGACCGCGCCCGCGAGGGGCAGGTTAAGGAAATCGTCCGGCTGGGCTGTGCTCCACCACCCGGTCGAGGCGTACGCGAGGACATAGATGAGTCCGGCGGCGAGCGCCGTGCCGCCGCTCCCGGAGACCCGCCGGGCGATCCGGGATATGACGACGGCGGCGGCCGCCTGCCAGAGGAGGTCGAGGATCCTGATCGAAGCCATCGAATAGCCGAAGAGCAGTTCGGCCAGGGCGTAGACGTAGTAGAGGGCGGGCGGCTTCGGGTCCCAGAAGTCCCTGAACGGGACTCCCCCCCCGAGCACCGCGTGCCCCGCGTAGCCGAATATCCCCTGGTCCCTCCCGTAGGGATAGATGAGCGTGGGGGCAAGGATAAGGCAGGAGAGGCCGAACAGGAGGGCCGGGGCGAGGAGCGTGTCGCTGTTCCGCGTGCGCATGTGAGTCCCCGGGGGTTGGCCCGTATGATACCAGAGCGGGTTCACCGCCGCACATCAGAAAGAGGGCGCGCGCGGCCTCCGAACGCCGCGCGGGCGAGCGCAATACCGACGAGCAGCGCCGCCGCGGCGCTCACCCGCAGGCCGATGGCGAACGAGCGCGGGGCGTACACGAAGCGCACCTCGTGCGTCCCCTCCCCGAGATGGACCGCCCGGAACGCGTAGTTCGCGCGCCGGATCGGCGCGTCCTTTCCGTCCACGTACGCCCTCCAGCCCGGGTAGTAGACGTCGCTCAAGACGAGAAAGCCGGGGCAGGAGAGCTCCGCGGCGACGCGCACCTCGGAGGGATGCTCGGCGACTATTTCGGCGCGGTCCCGGGGAGATCCGGGGGCGGGCGCCGGGAGCGGGACCCCGGGGTCGGCGCTGAGGATCACCTCGTCCCTGACCGCCTCCCCCCGCATACGGAGCGCGGCGAGGGCCGCGTCGGGCTCGGGGATCACCCGGGCCCGGTGGACGACGAATGCCCGCGGGGAGGGGGCTTCCTTTTCGTACACGGTCACCCGCCCGTCCGTGAACCGGCGGCGGTAGCCGGGGAAGGCGAAACGCTGCGGCGCCGGGAGGAGCAGGTACTTGAGATTGAGCGCCTCGAGCATCGGCGCGATCCCGTCGATCGCGAAGTCGATCCTGGCCCCCCGCCGTACCCCCTGCGAGGCGTCCACGTAGTCCTTGTAAAGGCCGACGTTCAATGTCTCGTACCCGTCGATCGCCGCGACCCCCTCCCGGATGTTCTGCATCGCCCCGGGCACGCTGATGTTCGGTGCGCATATCCTGTACACCGATCGGTCGGAGCGCATGGACGCCGCGAGATCAGGCGGCCAGCGGCACGACTCGAGCGGGCTCACGATGATGTACCGCGCGCCGAAATGCCAGAGGTCGCCGATCGAGAGGAGGAGGACGGCTGCCGCGAGGGGCGCGGGCTTCATCCGCCGCGCGGAGAGGAAGACCGCCCCGGAGAGGAGGAAGATCGCCGAAGCGGTGAGCGCGCCGCGCAGGGCGGTCCGGTACGACGCCGCGCGCGACGCCGTGTCGGCCGGGTCGATGGGCGGCGTCCCCTCGAACCCCCGCGCGTGGCGATACAGCACCACGCGGCCCCAGAGGGGGGATTCCCCGCCGCCGGTCGCGGCGGCGGCCGCCGCGAGAAGGGCGAGCGCGAGGGCGATGATCATTGAGGCGGCGCCGAATCGCGCGATGAGGCGTCTCGTCTCCTCCCCGCGATCGAGGAGGCACCGGCAGCCGAAGCCGGCGAGCACGGCGAGCGAAAACGCCGCGAGGGCGATGAACTTCGCCTGGGCCCTGAAGAGGGAGAATCCCGGTACGCGCGCGTACAGGAATCCGAAGAGCGGTGAGTAGGCCCCGAAGGCGAGGACGAGGGAGACGATGGCCAAACCGGCGAAGAAGCGCGCGGCATGGTCCTTCGATCGCACTGCCCCGACAAGAGCCAGCAGAAGGGGGAAGATCCCCACGTAGAGGCACGTCTCCCAGTAGAGCCACCGGCCCCAGTACCGCACCCCCTGCATGTCGCCGAAGAGCCCCGGCACGGCGAGCAGGGCGAGGTTCTCGGGCGGCAGCGAGTTGTCGCGCACGGAGGCGGGGCCGGCGAGATGCGCCCTGCCCGACTCAGCGGCGAACTCCATGCCGGGGAAGAGCTGCACCGCCGAGAGGGCCGCGCCCGTCGCGATCATGAGGACGACCCCGGCCGCGGCGCCCGCGAGCGGTTTCATCCCCCATTCCTCCCGGCAGGCCGCGACGCTGCGGAAAAGGACATACAGCACCAGCGCCCCCGCGCAGTACGCTGCGTACTGGGGGTGCCCCGCGAGGACCTGGAGGCCGAGCACGCACCCGGCGAGGAGATACCAGACCGCCCGCTTCCGGCGCACGGCCAGCTCGCCGAAAAGGAGCGAGAGCGGGAGCCACGGGAGCGGGTTGAAGATGTGCCCGGGGAAGAGCTGGAGGAGATACGGCCCCGAGAAGATGAACACAACCGCCGAGAGGAGGGCCCCGGCGCGGTTCCCCGTCACGAAGCGGACATACGCAAAGGTG
>JBAXOY010000009.1:0-42376 GCA_037133055.1 Chlamydiota bacterium | reverse complement strand
TGCGGCATCTTCGGAGTGCTGGTCCGCGGCGATGCGGACGTGTCTCCCGGCGTGCTTGAGCGCGCGGCGCGGGACCTCTTTCTCCTCTCCGAATCCCGGGGCAAGGAGGCCGCGGGGCTTGCCGCGGTCACGCCGGGTCGGATCGAGGTCCTCAAGGACGCCGTGCCCGCCTCCGACCTTGTCCGCACCGCCCGCTATCGGGCGCTGATCGCCGCTGCCTGCGCCCGCCCGGACCGCTCGCCGCTCGCGATCATCGGGCATTCCCGCCTCGTGACCGACGGGGCTCAGGAGACGCACGCAAACAACCAGCCGGTTATCGCCGGCGGGATCGTGGGGTTACACAACGGCATCATCGTGAACGGCCGAGCCCTCTGGGATCGGTTCCCCGCGTTGAAGCGGGAGTACGACGTCGACACGGAGGTGCTGCTGCGCCTCATCCGGATGTTCCTGGACGAGGGTGAGACGCTCGGCGGCGCGGCCCGGAAGGCGTTCGGCCTGATCGAGGGGGCCGCCTCGGTGGCCGTCGCCTGCGACGACGCGGACTCCCTCCTGCTCGCCACGAACACCGGCTCTCTCTACCTCTGCGAGAGCAAATCCCGACGTGTCACGATCTTCGCCTCGGAGCGGTACATCCTCGACAGGCTCGTGCGCAAGCGTTACGTAAAGGCGCTCATCGGTCCGCATGCGATCCGGCAGCTCCACGCGGGGAGCGCGTGCCTCGCGGACTTCCGCGATCTCGGCATGGATGAATTCTCCCTCGACCCCTTGTCGGCGTCCCCCCCGGTGCGATCACGCGGGGCAGCGCCGCGGCGAAGGGATATCGTCGACGTCGTCCCACCCGGCGCGGGGAAGGCCCCGCCGGCGCGCGCGAGAGAGGAGCGCCTTGCGGCGCAGGCGGCCTCGCTCACCGCCCTTTTCCCCCACGATCCCGAGCCCATCGACGCGCTCCGGCGCTGCACGCGCTGCATTCTCCCGGAGACGATGCCGTTCATCCGTTTCGACGAGAAGGGGGTCTGCAACTATTGCCGCGGATATGCCAGGATCGGGTTCAAGGGGAACGACGCTCTCCTGGCCGCCGTCGATCCGTACCGCGGATCCGGCGCGAACCCGGACTGTATCGTCTCGATAAGCGGGGGGAGGGATAGCACCTACGGTCTTCACTTCGTGAAGAACGTGCTCGGAATGACGCCGATCGCCTATACCTACGACTGGGGGATGGTGACGGATCTCGCACGGCGCAATATATCGAGAATCTGCGCCCTTCTCGGCATCGAGCACATTCTCATCTCGGCGGACATTCAGAAGAAAAGGAGCCATATCAGGCGCAACGTCGAAGCCTGGCTTCAAAAACCGGATCTTGGGGTGATCCCGCTTTTCATGGCGGGGGACAAGCACTATTTCTATTACATGAACAAACTCAAAAAGCAGATGGGGATCGCGCTTACGGTATACTCCGAAAATCCGCTTGAGCGCACCAATTTCAAATCCGGATTCTGCGGGGTCGAGGAGAAGAGTGTTCCGCGCCTCTACGACATATCCCTCTTCAAGAAGATCAAGCTCGCGGCGTATTATGCGCGCCAGTTTATGCGTAATCCGGCCTACCTCAACCGGTCGCTGTGGGACACCCTGGGCGCCTTCGTGTCCACCTACGCGCTGCGGCACGATTATCTGTTTCTCTATGACTATATCCGCTGGGATGAGCGGGAGGTGACAGGCCTGCTTCGCGAGCGTTATGATTGGGAGATATCCCCGGACACCCCCACCACATGGAGAATCGGGGATGGGACCGTCGCCTTCTACAACTACATCTACTATACGGTCGCCGGCTTCACCGAGAATGACACGTTCCGCAGCAACCAGATCAGGGAGGGGATGATTTCCCGGGATGAGGCGCTCCGCCGGGTCCGGGAGGAAAACCAGCCGCGGTTCGACTCGATCGCCTGGTATTGCGACACCATCGCCATCGATTGCACAAGGGCATTGCGCATCATCAACCAGATCCCCCGGATCTACCCGGCGCCCGACCGGCAACCGCGCGGCTCCCGCGCGCGAGGTTCGGCGGCCGCCATGGAGCAGTGATGGATAACGACAAGGAAATCCGGGAACGGCTGAGGATACTGCTCGAGCGGAGGTCGATCAGGAAATTCAGGCCCGATCCCGTCCCGCTGTCCCTCGCGCGGGCGGTCATCGGGTACGCAACCCATGCCCCATCCGCCACGAATACGCAGGGGTGGCGTTTTATCGTGGTGACGGATCCTGACCTGATTCGCAAAGTCGTCGACGCCGGCGGATCGGCGCTCATGGCGGAGGCGCCATGCGGGATTCTCGTGACGTACCCAAACACCACCCGTAACCGCTACTACCAGGATGATTTTCAAAGCGCCGCGGCGGCCATCCAGAACCTTCTGCTCGCCGCCCACGCCTTCGGCATGGGCGCCTGCTGGATATGCACCCTTCCCCCGCGCCCCTTCCTCAGGAGGGCATTCCGGATCCCCCCGCACTATTCTCCGATCGCGTACGTGCTCCTTGGGTTCCCACGCGGTGGCCCGGTGCGGGAGGTTGCGCGGAGGCATCCGCTCGACGAGATCATCGGGGAGAACATTTTTCCCCCGCGGGGTGCCGCCCCCGCGCGGCCCCGGTTCCTGACATGGGGCGAGCGGATCCTTATCCGGATCTACTCCAGTCTGCCGGTCGGGATCAAGAAGAGATACCTCAACCGGTTCGTCGACCGCAAATTCGTGAAGAAATTTGAGAACTGAACTGCATCCAACGGAGACTCTCTCGCCGCTCCCCGCGGGAGCGAAAGGCAGACGCCGAACCCCCGCCCGGGGAAGGTCCTGGAGGGCGGCATATTCCGTCGGCGGGGAGACCGAGTTGTCCTTCTCCAGCCGCGATGTCGAGGAGTTCTGGTCCCGTGTCGCATCCGAGAGGTATGAGAGCGCGAATCGCGCGATGGGGAATGTCCACACGCAGCGGTTCCGCATTTCGATCCCGAGAATCGCGCTTCCGCGGGGCGGGAGACTTCTGAACCTCTGGTCCCGACAGGGGGAGGCAGTCCCGATTATACGGGAACGATACCCGGGGATAGAGCTTGTAAACGCCGAGATTTCCCGTGTCATGTTACGGCAGGCGGGGGAGCGGTTTCCAGGAGAGGTTTTCGTGCCCACCGATCTCCAGCAGCTGTGTTTCCAGGACGCGAGCTTCAATTGCGTCCTCTCACTCGAGATGCTCGAGCACAGCCCCAGCCCTCAGCGGATCCTGAGGGAGATTTTTCGCGTGCTGAAGCCCGGGGGCCGCCTGATCCTGACCTGCCCGGGGGCGATGAGCGAAATTCACCTCTGGTTCGCCGACCGGTGGTTGGATAACCACGGGGAGGGGCCGCACCGATTCCATTCTGTCCGCCGGGTGAAGCGCATGCTGCGCGAGGCGGGATTCATTCTCGACTATCACCGCGCCACCCTTTTCGTGCCTGCGGGCGTGCATTCCTGGGCTGGGGCGATCGACGGGATCTGTGAAAAGTCACTGCAATGGTTCCCGATAAGGGAGTGCGGGCTTCGCCAACTCTACGAAGCCCGAAAGCCCGGGTCGGGCTCCGGCGATATGCCTGGGAGAAACCGATGAACGTGCTTTTGATACACCCCCCCATCCTCATCGACGAGGTGATGAAGGATTTCAAGAAGTTCGAGCGGATGCGCGGCCTCTATCCGCCGCTCGGCATCCTCTACATCGCCGCGTCGCTCATCGAGGCGGGGCACGCCGTGCGGGTTGTCGACTGTGATGCCGAGGATGACTGGAAACAGGCGCTCGAAAAAGCCTGCGCCGGGTTCAGGCCCGTCGTGGCCGGCTTCTACGCGTTCACGTGGAACTATCGCAACGCGGCGGCCATCGCGACGATGGTGAAGCGGATGGTCCCGGGGATCACCACCGTGATCGGGGGACCGAATGCGACCTCGTTTCCCTCCGCCTCGCTCGAACTCGGGGACTTCGACGTGGCGGTGAAGGGCGAGGGGGAGATCATCGCGCGGGAACTGCTCGCTGCCCTCGCGGAGGGGAGGCCCCTCGGGGGCGTCGAAGGGATCTCGTGGAAGGAGGGCGGCGCAGTCCGGGAGACGAAGAACCGAGACTACATCAAAGACCTCGACACCGTGCCGTTCCCCGCGCGGCATCTCGTGCGGATGGACCGCTATTCCGACATCTTCGCGCGCGAGAGAAAATTCACCACGATGATCGCCACGCGGGGGTGTCCCTTCAGCTGCACCTTCTGCAACAAGATCGCCAAGATGGGCAAGATCCTGCGCGCGCGTTCGCCGAAAAACATCGTCGAGGAGATAAGGATGCTCCAGGGCGAGTACGGCGTCCGGGAGGTCATGTTCTTCGACGACAACTTCATCCTCGACAAGGCGTGGGCGCATGAACTCTGCCGGGAAATCACGCGGTCGGGCCTGAAGTTTCTCTGGGAGATACGCACGCGGGTGGACACGGTGGACGAGGGGGTCCTCCGGGCGATCAGGGGCGCGGGGTGCTACCGGATACGGTTCGGATTCGAGTCGGGCGACGACGCGACCCTGAAAAACCTGAAGAAGGGGATCACGACGGCGCAGTCGCGGGAGAGCGCCCGCCTCTGTCACAAGGTCGGGCTCGAGATGTTCGGGTATTTCATCCTCGGGGCCCCCGGCGAAACGGAAGAGACCATGAAGAAGACCATTGCCCTCGCGATCGATCTGGAACCCCGCTTCGCCCTCTTCAGCAAGTTTGTCCCGTACCCCTGCACCGAGGCATTCGACTGGGCGGTCGCCCGAGGATACATCTCCTCGAACTACTGGCTCGATCTCCTCGCCGGGCGCGATCTTGACTCCCATCCCGCGACGGACCAGCGGCAGCTCCCGGCGAAGGTCGTGGAGGAATACCTGGACCTGGCGAATCGGCGATTTTACTTCCGCCCCCGCTATATCCTCACCGCGCTGCGCACCCTGAAGAGCCCCGCGCAGTTCTGGCGGTACCTCAGGATCGCGGCGAGTTTGGTCTGATTCGCCCGGGATGAAATACAGCTCGTCGGGAGCCTATGAAATCGATCAGGATATATGGCGCCGCGTGGCTGGTCGCCGTCCTCGCCCTCGCCGCAGGACTGCGATCGGCATACTATATCCGTATCGACAACGACGGGATGCGCTATGCCCTGGTCGCCGACCAGATCTTGAAGGGGAACGGATTAAAGCTCATCGCATATGGCGTCGTCCCCCTCGGCATGGGTCCTCCCCCCGACTCCTCCGGCCTCTGGCCGGACATCTGGCAGATGCCCCTCCTGCCGGTGTCGTATGCGCTCCTCGGGGGGGTGCGGCCCGGGCGGGTCTGGCCCGCCCAGGCGGTGAATATTCTTGCGCACCTGGTTGCGTCGCTGTGCGCTTTTCGCGTTGCCCGCCGCTGCGCGGGAAATGTCGCCGGCATGGGCGCCGGGGCACTGGTCGCGATTTCATACCCGCTGCTCGCCCTTGTCGGCCAGGCGTGGACCGAACCGCTGTTCATCGCCTTTTTAATGATGACCGTCTGTATGCTCCAGGCCTCGCGCTTTGCGCGGCCGCAATGGCGGTACTTCGCGTCGGGCGGCCTCGCAGCGGGCGCGGCGTGCGAGACGAGAAACTCGGGGTTGGCGCTTATTCCTCTCTTCCTCTACGAGGCGTGCATCGTCTGGTACCGGAAGGGGGCGCGTCCCGCCGCGCGCCTGATGTGCCTCGGCGCGCTGCCCCCGGTCATCGCTATCGGGGTATGGATGGCGCGCAATATATGGCTCTATTCGTCGCTGATCGGCTTTGCGCTGGCCACGCCGGATCGGGGGTGGACCGAGGCTTTGCGCGGGATGCTGGCGCTGCTCGTAGAGCAGTCGGGTTTCGACGAGCCCGGGTGGAGGGCCGCGCTGACGTTTCTCCTGCTGGCTGTCCCCGCCTGTGCGCTCCTGCTCTCGCCGGGCATATGGCGCGAGGTGGTGCGCATGGTCAGACGGGGGCTGGATCTCCCCCTCGTCGCAGCCGCATGGTATCTGGGGGCGCTCGTCATCGCCCTTACCTTTAAGTTTCCTATGTTCGAGGTGAGATTTGCGGCGCCGCTGATTCCCCTCTTTGCGATCGTCGCGATGGTGATCATCGCGCGAGGGTGGAACGCCGTCCGCGAGAGGGGAGCGCCGAGGATCGCCGCAATCGGGCTGGCAATCTCACTGGCGGTCATCGCCGGCGGAGAAGCGTCAAGGAGTTATCTGCTGCTGCCCCACACCCTGTCGAGCGGCGTCTACGGCTCGGAGAGCGAGTGTGTCAGGTGGGTTCTTGCGCACAATAGTCCGAAGAGGGCGGTGGCGACCAACGCGCCCTACGCGGTGGCCTTTTTCACCGGGATGACCACCGCCATGCTTCCCTATTGCCACCCATGGTTGTCGTTCGAGCGTCTCCCGGCCGATCTCGATCGCCGCATCCCGGAATGGATGCGTCGGATCGGCGCTGAGTATCTCCTCCTGCTCAGAGTGGTGGACGGATTGCCGCAGGAGGAATGGGGGAGCGTGTGGGGGAGCCTGCAGGACGGGCTGCCCGAAAATGTCTGGGGCGGGTACATCGCGCGACTCTCCCGTCCCTCGACGGCGCCGCGGGATCAGTCGGGAGTTTCCGGGGAGCGGGTACACGGCACTCTCAAAAGCCCCCAGGCTTCCGGCCCGGAGCGACTGATCAGGGTGTATGAATGTTCCCTGGGTGTCGTGTACCGGCTGGCGGAAGGCGGATGATTTGGTGCATATGTGCTTGCCCGGCCCGCCGTCCGCAAAAGGGCCTGACCCGCGCCGCGCGGGGGGCGCGCTGCGGAATCGGATTACCTGATCCCCTCGCGACCGCTTTTATTCCCGCAAGAAATCCGGGTTGCCCCCGGAGAGGAAAGTCGCTGTGACTCCCCGCGATCGGCGTTCGCACGCCGGGCCGGCCGGGGCGCCGCCCCGGGTCGCGCTCGTCTCGATCGAGGACGGGATAACCGCCCTCGGCTTCCGTCGCGTCGCTTCTGTAGCGCGCAGGCTGAATGCCGAAGCCCGAATATATTTCGTCGCGACCGGGAACCTCTACTCCCTCGCCACCCATCTCTTCCCTTCACGCAACGTCGGTATCGGCGAGAGGGACTTCGATGCAATCGCAGAGGAGCTGGCTCGCTACGATCTGATCTGTTTTTCCTCGATGACCCCCTCCGCACCGTATGTCGAGAAGATCGCGGCGCGGGTAAAGGCGAAAAACCCCGGCGTCTTCATCATCTGGGGCGGAGACCATTGCATCCTCTATCCCGATCAGGCGATCGCGCACGTCGACGCCATCTGCACCGGCGAGGGGGAACGCCCCTTCGAGGCATTCTACCGGGCATTTGCCTCGGGCAAAGACCATCTGGCCACGCCGGGCATCCGGTTTTCCACGCCGGGGGGGGGCAGGAATGAGCCCTCCCCGCTGCTCACCCCCGCCGACCTCGACTCGCTCCCCCCACTGTTCTATGGAACGGACTGCAGCATCTATGACCCCCGGGCGGCGAGATTCAGGCCCTTTACCCATTGGGATTATCTCAGGCACAACGGTCTCGCCTACCGGACCATCTGGACCATCGGCTGTCCCTTTACCTGCACCTACTGCGCAAATGACGCCTTTCTGCGCATCGACAAGAACTACCGCAGGATACGGTTCGCCTCGGCGGACCACATCCTCGAGGAGATCGAACAGGCACGGCGCATCTATCCGTTCATATCCAATGTCATCTTTTACGATGACAACTTCATCGCGATGCCGGTCGAGGTGATACAGGGGTTCGCCGAGGGATATCGAAAACGCATCAACCTGCCCTTCGTCGTCTTCGGGCTGTATCCGGGCTTCATTACGGAAGAAAAAATAGCGTTGCTGGCGAAGGCCGGGATGAACAGGGGGAGGATGGGCATCCAGAGCGGCAGCGAGAGGACGCTCGCGTTCTACAACCGGCCGACCACGATCGCGACGATCAAGGAATCCGCGGGGATTCTCGTCCGGGCGGCGAAGAAGTACGGCATGATCCCCCCTTCGTTCGATATTATTTCCGACAATCCCGTTGAGACCCGGGACGACATACGCCGGACCCTTGCTCTCATCTATGAGCTGGAGAGGCCGTTCACGCTCACGGTCTTCTCGCTCCGGGTATTCCCGGGGACCGGGCTCTGGGACTATTTCGCGGGGCATCCCTCCGTGGATATACGGGGGGAGACGTCATCGTACCTCGACACGAAGCCGAGCGTGGCGAATATCCTGCTCTATCTCCTGGCGGTGATGAAGCCGCCCAGGGCCGTCTTCGAGTATCTGCGGGGGCGCGTCAGGGGGAGCCAGGAAGCACAGAAGTACCACCCGTTCCTGCACCTGCTGGCCAAGTCTTTCTACCTGGTCTCCCGCGCCGTCCAGCATTTCCTCAAGCGCGATTTTACCACCCTCGTGGGACGCGGGGGATATTACGCCTGGAAACTCGGTCTCGTGAGCGCGGGGCGGGGAGGGCGTGCCGGGAGCCGGCTCCGCCGGGAAATCGACTGAACGCCGCGCGGGGGGCCTGATCGAGTAACGGATCCCGACGCGCGTTACGCGCCTTGATCCGCTCGCGCCCGACGGGCAGGCCCGCTTCGCCGAAGCGGCCAGCGGCTGCGCAGGCTGAACGCGGCAGGGCCCGTTACGTGGACAGGTTCCCGGGGGGGGCCTGCTTCATTTTGACTGCTTCATTTTGACAACTGCTTCATTTTGACATGCGCGCAACTGAGGCATATACTATGCGTGTGGCGTCCGGAGGGGATAGATGCGCACCCGTACAGAACCGGTCATGCTGACCGCCGTCGTCGCCTGCTATCGCGACGCCCTCGCCATCCCCGTCATGTACGAGCGCCTCACCGCCGTGTTCCGAAAGATCGGGGTCGACTACGAGATTATTTTCGTGAACGACTGCAGCCCCGACAACACGCGCGAGGTGCTCGTCGGCCTCGCCGCGCGGGACCCGAAGGTGATCGCGATACACCATACGCGGAACTTCGGATCCCAGAGCGCCTTTACGAGCGGCATGAGGATCTCCTCCGGGGACGCCGTAGTGCTCCTCGACGGCGATCTCCAGGATCCGCCGGAGCTGATCGAGCGGTTCCATGAGAAATGGCTGGAGGGGCATGCCGTTGTCTATGGCGTGCGGATAAAGCGCGACACGACGCGATTTCTCCAGCTCGCGTACAAGGCCTTCTACCGACTCTTCCGGGCGACCTCCTACGTCCCCATCCCCCTTGATGCGGGCGATTTCTCCCTGATCGACCGGCGCGCGGTCGACGTCCTCAACGCCCTCCCCGAGAACAACCGTTTCATGCGCGGCCTTCGCGCGTGGGTGGGCTTTCGACAGACCGGCGTCCCCTACGAGCGGCCGGAGCGGATGTTCGGCCGGAGCACCAACTCCATGCTCAGGAATCTCCAGTGGGCGCGCCAGGCTATTTTCTCCTTTTCCTACGCCCCCCTTGATCTCATCGTGTGGATTGCGGTGGCCACCATGGGGGCGTCGTTCGCGATGATGGTCATCCAGCTTGCCCTCCGCCTGCTGTATCCCGCCCGCGCGCCGCGGGGCTTCGTCACCCTGATCCTCACGATGCTGTTCGTGGGGGGGATCCAGATGCTCTGCCTCAGCATCATCGGGTCGTACCTGTCTCACATCTACGACGAGATCAAGCGCCGCCCGCCCTATATTGTTGAGAGCTTCTCCAATTATCCCCCGCTCCGGGACGGGATAAAGAAAGACAGCCCGCATGGGCACGGCTGAGATGCATCCGACCCGCTGCGCAATCTGCCGCACCGAGGGCGGCACGATCGAACTGTATCCCGCGAATTGCGATTTCTCGTCCTTCACCCCCGCCGTCTTTTCCGCCAGGAGGATGCCGGACGGGATTCACTACCGCATGGCGCGCTGCAACAGGTGCGGCCTTGTTCGCGCCGATCCTGCGGCCGAACCGGGGTCGCTCGCACACCTCTACGCCCGCAGCGCGTTTACCTACGGCGACGAAGTGGCGGACCTGAGGCATACCTACGGGCGGGCGCTGTCGGGGCTCGATGCATGGGGCGCGCGAAAGGGGGACCTCCTCGAAATCGGATGCGGAAACGGATTTTTCCTCGAGGAGGCCCTGGTGCGGGGCTACGCGCGTGTCAGGGGCGTCGAGCCGGGGAGCGATGTGGTGGCGCGGGCCAACCCGCGCGTGCGGCCCTCGATCGTCTGCGAGGTCATGCGGTCGGGGCTGTTCGCGCCGGGGACCTTCGATGTCATCTGCATGTTTCAGGTACTGGACCACATCCCCGACCCCGCCGCGCTCCTGGTCGAGTGCCTCGCGGCGCTGAGGCCCGGCGGTCTGGTCCTCTGCGTCACGCACAACGTGGGGTCGCTCTCGGCCAGGCTTCTCGGGGAGCGCAGCCCGATCGTGGACATCGAGCACACGTACCTCTACAGCCCCTCGACCCTCTCGCGGCTTTTCGCGGACTGCGGCTTCGAGGTCCTTACGGTCGGCGCCATTCGCAACCGTTACTCCCTGCGGTATCTCTCCCATCTCGCGCCGCTCCCGCGCGCCCTGAAACAGATACTGCTCGCGGCGGCGGGACGCACCCCGCTTGGGCGTATCCGGCTCGATCTCCCCCTGGGAAACATGGCCCTTGTGGCGCGCAACGCGCACATGGGGCCGACATGAAGCCGCGGAGTGAGATGGTCGACCGCGAGAACGCGGTGCGGTCACGGCTTTGAGGCCGCGGGCTTTGAGGCCGCGGGCTTTGAGGCCGCGCTTGTACCCGGCGCGCGCACGCGATATACTACCCACCGAGTGCGGATCGCCCCTGAGGGGCGAGCACTCAAAGGAACTCCATGAAGATACTGCTCGTCAATCCCCCCATCCTCGGCGCAAGGTTATTTTCGGCCACGCTACCTTTTCCGGCCACTCGCAGCGGTCAGGAATCCGAAGCGGCTCGTGCAGTACGCGAGGATCGCCGGGAGCCTGCTCGGGCAGGGATGACCGGGGCCGGGGGGGGATGATGGGCCGGTTCTCGACGCGCGCAATGGGCGTGGCGCTGCTGCTTCTCCTCCCGGGGCTCTACTATGGGTGGGGATACCCGTTCACCAGGCTGTTCTTCCTTGTCGAGCCAGGGAAGATCGCGGAGCGGGTCTACACGGCGGATGTGCTCCGGAGCGTGCGCCTGCCGCTCTGGAATCCGTTTTTCGATTCCGGGCACCCCCACGCCGCCTGTCTCCAGCCCGCCTCGTGGTATCCCCCGAACCTCCTCTACATGGCCCTCGACCCCGGGGTGGCGACGAACGTCATCGCACTTCTCCACTATGCGGCGGCGGGATTGTTCACCTGGCTGTTTGCGCGTTCGATCGGCCTCCCCCTTTTCGCGTCGCTCTTCTCGGCGGTGAGTTTTATGTTTTGCGGCTACCTCACGGCCCGCCTGCCGTTCCCGGACATACTGGATTCTTCGGTCTGGCTGCCGCTCGTGCTCTACTTCGCGCACCGGATCGTCTCTGGCTTGGGCGCAAGGTGCGTCGCGGGTGTCGCGGTCGCGCTCTGCCTCCAGATCCTTGCCGGGCACACGGAACCCGCTCTCTACACGGCCACGCTCGGCGGCGCGTACGTCCTCTATTTCGGCGTCGGCGGGAGAGGGCTACGGGCCGCGTGGAGGCCCGCGGCGCTCTTCGCGGCTGCCGTCTGCGCGGGAATGGCTCTCGCCGCGGTGCAGCTCCTGCCGCTCCACGAGCTCTCTTCCCTTTCGGTCAAACGGGGGATCGACTACCTCGAGTTCACCACCTGGTCGCTTCACCCGCTGCTGTTCGCCGCCATCCTTTTTCCCTATGCCTTCGGCACGAACGTCCCCGGATTCTACCGCGGATGGTACTGGGGCCCGTGGAATTATTTCGAGACCTCGTGCTACACGGGGATCCTTACTCTTTGCCTCGCCCTTTTCGCCTGGCTGCTCCTCCGGAGAAGCGACCGGCAGGTCAGGTTCTGGGGCTCGGTCGCGGCGGCGGCGCTCTTCCTCGCGCTCGGGAGATACAATCCGTTCTACCGCGTCGTATATTACCTCCCCGTGTACAACCTGTTCAGGGCGCCCGCGCGGCACTGCCTGGAATTCAATTTCGCCGTCGCGGTGCTCGCCGGGTTCGGCCTCCGTCACGCCCTCTCGGCCCGCGATACCCGGACGCGGCGCACGCTGGGGGTGATCGCCGCAGGGCTCGTGGCGGTCGCGGCGCTTTCCGCCTCCGCCGTCGCGGCCTTCAGGCCGTTCCTCTTCGACAGGTTCCCCCCGCTTTTCGACGCGACCACCGTTGTCTCAAAGAGGGTCGCCGCCCTTATCGGTCTTGAAAACAACGCCTTCTCCGTGCCGCTCTTCCTGATGTGCGCGACCTCCGCGGCCCTGGCGCTCCTCGCCCTGCGGCCCCGCCGCCCGCTCACGCCCGCGGTCCTCTTCGCCCTGCTCTTCGTGGACCTGTTCTCCTGCGGGAGCTTCTACTGGCGCCACCCGGTCACGGGAGAGAAACTGATCGAGAACAGGCGCCGTTTCCTCGCCCCCGCGCTCGCGGCCATCCGGGCGAGGGGCACGTCGCAGCAGGAGTCCCGGGTCTGCAGTTTCCTCAGGGACGAGGGCGACATGGACGACCTCGGCGTCGTCTACGAGCGCTTCGGCCCGTTCCGGAGCGCGAACGGCTTCGGGATGATGCTGTCCAGGGACTACGCGGGGATGCTTTCGACGGATATCTGGGGCGCGACCGCGGAGCCCCTGTACCGCAACATCCGTGTGCTTTCGATGCTGGGGGTGCGGTATATCATCGCGAGGCCCGGGGAGCGCGCCTTTCTCCTCGGCGTGAAGACCCCCGGCGGCCGTGCACCGTACCGCGAGATTTTGGACAACGGCGCGGTCGCGGTTTTTGAGAATGCGGACGCCCTTCCCCCGGCATGGTGTGTCTGGAGCGTGCGCCCCGTGAAAGGTTTTGACGAGGCGCGTCGCATCTTGTGGGACCCGGCATCGGGCATCGACCTCCGGCGCGAGGCGCTTGTTGAGGGGGGCGATACCCCTCACAGCGGGGGGACGGGGGAGGCCCGCGTCACCGCCCGAAACCCGGAGCGCATTGCAGTTGAATGTTCCTCCCCGGGCGGCACGTTCCTCGTCCTCTCAGAGAGGTATTTCCCCGGATGGAAGGCGTATCTCGACGGCGCGGAAACACGGGTCTACAGGACGAACGGCATCATCAGGGGGCTTCCTGTTCCGCCCGGCAGGCACCGCGTGGAGTTTGTCTATCGCCCCTTCTCTTTCATCGTGGGGGCCTGCGTGAGCGGCGCGACGCTGCTCATCCTCGCGGCCGTGTGTCTGTTGCGATGTCCGAAGACTTTGACGTTTGCCCGCAGATGAACGCAGATCGTGAGGATTGACAGGATACTTCATTGCAACCGCGAAAATCCTGACGATCCTGACAATCCGCGTCCAAACATCAGCGCGTTAATGTCGTGCGCGGCGACCAGCGCGGGGCGCCGTCGGCGCGGGTGATCTCCGCGGCGACGTCGCCGAGGTACGCAAACCGGTAGCCGCGCGAGGCAAGGTGGCGGAGCAGCGCCGCGAAGCCCCGTGTCTTGTCCCCCATCCTGCGCATCCTCGAGTACCCGATCTTTTCCTTCATGGGGAGCCGCGCGTAGGAGTCGACATCCGCGAAATCGTACAGGTGCGTGCAGATGTTCAGGAGCGGCGGGTATCCGAAGGCGGCGAAGAGCAGCCGGTAGAGCGGCCAGCCGAGCAGGTTCACGTGGCTCGCGGTGACGGGTACGCGGATGCGGGGAATGACCGCCATCGGAATCTCGAGCAGGCCCGCCTCGCGGTAGACGAACGGGCCCGTGGGGAAGCGGAGGTTGTTGTAGCGCCCCGGGAGCCACGCGGGGAATATCGACGAGCTGTAGGCGATCCCCTCTCCCGCGAGGGCCTGCACCTCCTCCATCGAGATGAGCCCCTGCGGGGCCCGGTAGCCGCGGGGGCGCGCGCCGAAATAGCGCGCGTACGCTTCGATCCCGCGCCTGATGTCGGGGATCTTCTCCGCCGCGGGGCGGGCGAGCGGGTGGCTGTAGGTGTGCGTCTCAAAACGCGACCCGAGCGCCTTCAGGCGGGAGAGGACGGGGAAATCATTATCGAGGATGAAGCCGGTGACGAACGTCGTCAATCGCACGCCGGAGTCGCGGACGAGGCGCTCGAAGTCAGCGGTGCGGTCGAGGCTCGCGTGACAGTCCCCCCCCGTCATCCCGGCGTAGTCCGCCTCGAGGTCGAGCGTCACGCACACGGCAGGGGTGCGGCCCGGGCCATGCGCTTCACCGGGGGTTCCGCGGCCTGAATGGTCGTGTCCCATGGCTCAGATCCGTCTCAGGAAGCCCAGGCCCCTGATCCCGACGACGACGTCGCTCCATGACCGAAGGGAGCGGAATTTCTTCCAGAGGTACCGGGGCCTGAAATAAAACCGGCGGTACGCCAAACGATACATGGCCTCGACGTCGCCGCGGGTGATCTGCGCCGTTTCAAAGTGCGCAGCCCCCCCGAGGAAATCCAGGCGGGCGACGTCGCCGCCGAAAAGCGACGTGCCGTGGCGCTCGACCCAGTCCCAGAGCGCCGTCCCGGGGAGGGGCGTGGCCATGGTGAACTGGGCGTAGGTCGGGTCGAGCCGTATCGCGAGGTCCACGGTCTTCCGCATCGTCTCGACCGTGTCGAACGGGTGCCCGATCATGAAGAATCCGATGGTATCCAGCCCCGCGCGTTTCGCGGCGGCGAAGGCGGCGGCAATCTGCGCGGTGGTGATCTCCTTGCCGATTTTGCGCAACACCTCGTCGTCCCCCGACTCGACCCCGAAAGCGATCTCGTAGCAGCCGGCAGTGCGCATCGCGCGGAGCAGTTCGTCGTCGATCCGGTCTACGCGGGCCCCGTTGCTGAGGCGCCAGGGGAAGGAAAGGCCGCGGCCTCGGATCTCACGGCAGAATCGGAGCACCCGCTCCCGGTCTTCGGTGAAGGCATCGTCGATGATGCATATCTCCTCGATCCGGTAGTCGGAGATGAGCATTGATATCTCGTCGAGCACGCGACCGACGCTCCGGAATCGGACTGTCCGGCCGAAGATGCGCCGGCTGCAGAAGGTGCATTTCCCCGGGCATCCCCTGCTGGTGAGGATGTTGATCGCCCGCTTCGTCCCGGTATGGAGCGTGGCATATCGGTCTATCGGGAGGAGGTGGTAGGCGGGGAACGGAAGGGAGTCGAGGTCCTCGACGAGCGGCCGGGGCGGGGTGAGCTCGACCTTTCCCCCGGCCTCAAACGCGAGGCCGGAAATGCGCCGCCAGGCCTCCGGCCCCCCGCGAAGATGCGGCGCGAGTTCGACCGCGGTCATCTCCCCCTCGCCGAGCACGACGAGGTCGGCCCCGCCGCGCTCCAGCGATTCCTCCGGGCGGACGGTCGGGTGGGCTCCGCCCCAGATGACGAGGGGCCTCGAGGGGAGGGACGAGAGGGCGCGGGTGAGGCGGGAGGCGGCCGCGAACATCGAGGACATCACCGAGAAGCCGACGGCGTCGGGGGCGAAATCCCGGATATGCGACACTATGGTCTCCTCGTCCATGCGGAGGGCGTGCGCGTCGAGGAGGCCGACGCGCGTCCCGGAGCGATCGAGCGCGGCGGCGACGCAGGCGAGGCCGAGCGGCGGCGAGGCCGCCCCGGCGTGGGAATAGGGGATGTTGACGAGGAGGACGCCGCCCTTTTCCCCGGCGGCGGTTCCGCGTGCATCGGGCATGCTAACGTATCTCCATCGGCACCTTTCACCGGTGCCTTCGAGTCCCCGTACGGGCACAAGTATAAATCAGATTCCCTCGCCCGCGCAGAAAATATTTGCCCGCGGGAGGCAGCGTTGCCCCGATGGATAGAATTGTGCTATCATGGCGCTTTGGTGGAGAGGAAGAGCAGGGCGCGATGGCCGACGAAACCCGTTTCCCCCCAATCACGGTTGTCACCTCCGTATTCAACAAGGCGGAGATCGTCGAGCGGTGCATCTCCTCGCTCCTCGCGCTCGAGTACCCCGACTTCACCATCCTCGTCATCGAGCAGTTCTCGACCGACGGCTCCTGGGAGATCCTCCGGAAGTTCGAGGGAAGGATACGGATCCTCCGCGTGCCGGGGAACCACCCGATTGCCCTGAACCGCCTGCTCGACGAGGCGGCCACGCCGCTCGTGGCGTTCACCGACGCCGACTGTACCGTCGAGCCGGACTGGCTGAGGGAGCTCGCGGACGGTTTTGTCGAGGAGGAGGGGATCGTCGCGACGGCAGGCCTCGTGCGCACGGGAAGGGGGATCCCGCTCCTCGCGACGCTCATCGGGATCGAGAACGAGAACCGGTACTCGCGTTTCCCCCGCTACCTCTCGCGATCCCCGACGCAGAACCTCTGCGTCCGCACGGAGGCGGCGCGCAGGGTCAGGTTTGACGAGCGGCTCAGGGTCGCCCTCGAGACGGATTTCGGGTACCGCCTCACGAAACTCGGGAAGATGCGGTACACCCCGCGGGCGGTCGTCTACCACTACAACCGGACGAAGTGGTCGGGCTTCTTCCGGCAGCAGGTGGGATACGCCCGCGGCGCGTTCTGGGTGTACCGGATGCACGCGGGGAAACTCGCGGGCGATCACATCTCCACCTTCTCCATGATCTCCCAGATCCCCCTCTTCTGTCTCGGGGCGGTCTGCCTGGTCCTCGCCGCGGCGGACCTCCGCTTCCTGTGGGTGGCCGCGGGCTCATGGGGCATGCTTCTCGCCCTCTACGTCCGGGACGCGCTTCGGCTTCCCGTCGCGCGGAGGCACCGCCCGATGATGCTGCTCATCTTCTTCGTGAGGACGGTCGGATGGACGGCGGGCGCGTTCAGGGCGCTCTATTCGTTCGCCACGCTGCCGTTCAGGCACGGGCGCGGTGGGCCGGTATGGTGAGGGGTACGAGACTCAGACAGCGGCTGACCGAGCGGGTCGCGTACTCGCCCGTTCTCTCCCGCCTCGCGTTCCGCGCTCTCCGGAGCCGGGCGCTTGGGGCGTTCCCGCCGTACCGGTTTCTCCTCGCGCGCCAGATCCGCGCCGTCAAGGCGCGCAATGCGTCGTTCCCGCGCGTGGTCGCGGCGGAGAACACGAACGCCTGCAATGCCCGCTGCGCGATGTGCCCGTACCCCGCAATGGCGCGGCCGAAGGGCGTCATGGCGATGCCGCTCTACCGGAAGATCGTGGACGAGTGCGCCCTTCATCCGGGGGTCGAGCTCCGCCTCAGCGGCTTCGGCGAGCCGCTCCTCGACGCGGACCTTTTCGCGCGGATACGCTATGCGAAGGAGAAGGGGATCGAAATAGTCCAGCTCACCACCAACGCCTCGCTCCTCGACGGGGAGAAGGCGCGTGGCCTGGTCGACTCCGGAATTGACGAGGTGATGTTGAGCGTGGACGGATGGGACCGGGAATCGTACGCGCGTATACGGGTGGGACTCGATTTCGACAGGGTGAGGGAAAACGCCCGGGGGCTGCTTTGCATGAGGGGGGAGGGACGGAAGCCGAGGGTCGTCGCCTCGATTATACTCTTCGACGAATACGCCTCCCGGCGCGGGGATATCATCGCTGCGTGGCGCGATTGCGCCGACCGCTTTTTCGTGAAGCCCCCCGAGGATTGGGCCGGGCAGGTGCGGAGGCCGGGGGGGGCAGCCCTGCCCCGGCGGCCGCATATCCCGTGCCCGTATCTCTGGACGCAGTTCCTCATCGCGTGGGACGGCACGGTGGGGCTCTGCTGCCGTGATTTCTGCGACATCAGGACCCCGATCGGGAGCGTCGCGGATCGCGGCATCGCGGAGGTCTGGCACGGCGAAACCCTCGCCCGGATTAGGGAGGGCGACGCGCGGGGACGCACGCAGGAGGTCTGCCGGGGCTGCCTGTACGCGCCCAACTGGTGGGGGGAGCGGTCATGAAACCAAGGGTGCTTATCATCATCCCTGCGTACAACGAGGAGGAGAGCCTCGGCGCGGTCATCGACCGTATTCTCGCCGAGACGCCGTACAGGGACATCCTGGTGCTGAACGACGGCTCCACCGACTCGACGGCCCGGGTGGCCGCGGCGCGCGGGGCGATCGTGCTGAACCTGCCCTGGAACGTCGGCATCGGGGCCGCCGTGCAGACCGGCTACCGCTTCGCCGCGCGGCGCGGATACGACTATACGGTGCGCGTCGACGGGGACGGGCAGCACGAGGTGAGCCAGATCCCCGACCTGCTCGTCCCGCTCGCCGCGGGCGAGGCGGATCTCGTGATCGGCTCCCGGGTGCTCGGCGACGGGAGCTTCCGCTCTTCCCTTGCCCGCGCCGCGGGGATACGGATCCTCGCCGCGATCGTTTCGCGCCTCACGGGGAGGACGATCACCGACCCCACCTCGGGATTCCTCGCCGCGAACCGCGCGGTGGCGGCGCTCTTCGCCCGGAGTTACCCGGACGACTATCCGGAGGTCGAGTCGATCGTGATGCTCAGCCGGAAGGGGTTCAGGGTGAGGGAGGTCGGCGTGCGGATGGCCGTCAGGAGCGCAGGAAGGTCCTCGATCACCGCCGCCGCCTCGATCTACTACATGGTGAAGGTCATACTGGCGATCCTCATAGAAATGCTCAGGGAGGGAGAATCATGAATCTCAGGATACGGCTCATCTCGATCGCCATCAGCTGCGGGATTATACTCTTCGTGTTGGACCTCGTGCGGAGGCGGAAGCTCAAGGAGCGTTACAGCCTCCTCTGGTGCTGGATGTGCGTGAGCTTCATCCTGCTCGCCCTGCGGCCCGTCTCATTTGACGGGTTCCTGAGCAGGGTCCTCGGCGTGCACCAGACCCCGAACCTGTTCTTTCTCGCCGCGGTCATATTCCTGATCACCATCTGCATCCATTACTCGGTGCGCGTCTCGGCGCTGAGCGAGCAGACCAGCGCCCTGGCGCAGGAACTGGCGCTGCTGACAAGGGATATGGAGGAGCGGAAGAAAACTACCCCCTGAGCATCTGGCGCAGGAACTCGATCCCCGCGAAGAGGTAATAGCGAAAATCGGCGAGCGAGCGGATCTTCCTGATCGTCTGGAGGAAGTAGCGGGGCCGGAGGTAGAAGCTGAGATAGGCGCGGCGCATCGTCCGGGCGAGCTCCGCCGGCGGGATTCCGTCGTCGAGGAGGAGAAACCGCCCGTCGCCGAAGGCGTAGTTCTCGAGCGCCCCGTCCTTCCGGTCGTACGACTCGATCTTTGTCCGCGGGAATTTCCCTTCTGCAACCTCCATGAAGAGCGGCGTGCCGGGATAGACCGTGGTCGGCCCCCAGCTTGTCGTATCCGGCCCGAGCTCCTTGGCGAGTTCGATCGTCGCCTTCAGCGTCTCCTCCGTTTCCCCGGGGAGCCCCACCATGAAGTAGCCGTGGATCTTGATCTCCGCCGCGCGCGTCCAGCGGAACGCGTCGCGTACCTGCCCGAGGTTGAATCCCTTGCGGGCCCGGTCGAGGATGGTCTGGGAGGCGGATTCAACCCCGTAGGAGATTAGCCAGCATCCCGCTTCTTTCATCTTTCGGAGGAGCGCCTCGTTCACCAGATTCACGCGCGTTGTGCACGACCACGAGATCCCTATTCCCCGGCGGATGATCTCGTCGCAGATCGCCGCCGCCCGGTCCATGATGAGGGTGAAGTCGTCGTCGTAGAACTTGATTTCCCTGACCCCGTAGGTGCGCGTGAGGCGCTCGACCTCGTCCACTACCGCTCCCGGGCTCATCGCCCTGACGGTCGGTCCGAACACGGACTTCGAGCAGTAGATGCACCGGAACGGGCAGCCGCGGATGGTGACCATGGTGGCCGAGGGGTGCCGCATCCCGTATGGCGGGTTGATCCGGTAACGATCCAGGGGAAAGAGGTCCCGCGCGGGGGGAGGGAGCGCGTCCAGGTCCGGGATGAGGGGCCGCGGCTGGTTCACCACGACGCCGCCCCCCCCGTCGCGCCACGCGACGCCCGGGATGCCGGGAAAACCGGCCCTCTTTCCGGCCGCCCGGACGATATCGAGCATGGTGAACTCCCCCTCTCCGAACACGGCGGCGTCGAGGAACGGGTAGTGCGCGATGAGCTCTTTGGGCACCGCGGACGGGTGCGGCCCCCCGGCGACGATCATGACTTCGGGGAGCGCCTCGCGGACGGCCGCCGCGACGCGGAGCGCCGCCGGGGCGCGGGGGGCCATCATCGTGATGCCGGCGATACGGGGGGGATTTCGACGCAGGGAGGCGATGATGCCCTCCTCGCCGAGCCCGAGCGCCCATGCATCGACGGCTCCAACGCTGACCCCCTGCTCCCGGAGCACCGCCGCGATGGAGGCGAGGCCGAGCGGCAGCGTCGGGTTGGATGCGGAGGATGGCGGATTGATCAGGACGACATCGGGCATGGTGGGGTTTTCTCAAACAAGAGCACCTTAAGCGCGCCCAAAAGGATTGACGTCTGACCGACGAGCAAAAACGAATGCGCGGCGCATTCGTCGATAAAAGCCGAAAGGCGGTGCGGGTATTCCGGCACGTTGACCCCCGGCTTGAGCCGACGTTCCAGGAGAAAAAGCATCTGCAGGAGAGGGGACGCATGATTGGTCTGCGCGATGATCAGGTAGCGCCTGCTGAGGCGGCAAAGGCCGGCAAGGTAGGGGCGGAAATCCTCGAAATGTTCGATCAGTCCGTCGCTGAACACAAGGTCGTAGGTGAGGGGGTGTTCGAGGAGGTCCCCCTCCGTGGCATGGAGGCCGCGAGCACGGCAGGCGGCGACAGCCGTGGGCGACACGTCGAGCCCCACGGCATTCCCGGTGATCTGCGAGAGGGCGCTGAGAAAGACGCCCCTGCCGCACCCGACGTCAATACAGCTGCTGATCTGCCTGCCTTCGAGAAGCCTCCTGATATGGCGGTGTTTAACACGAATGATATAGGCGCCAAGAGGGGTGGGCCTGGAGCCCTGTTTCCAGTGTTTTTCCCACTCATCGTGTACCCGTGTACCAGGTTGCATAGGCTTGGTTCCTCCAGCGCCGGTAAAACAATAGCACACTGCGAAGCCGGCGGATAGCATGATCTCGGGGCATTGGATGGTGCGCCCTCGGCGAACATATCGAAATTTACCCATCCGCCTTGAGGAGCGCCAAAGCCGCCAGGCGCGCCGCGAAGCCTTCAAAAGCCGACAGCCTAATTCAATGATTCTAATTCAGTTGCGCTTACTATGACGTCGATTGCATCCCTGTCTGGAATCGAACTAATCATGCTTTCGATGCTCGAGTATGCCTTCATGTCTCGTATGTTATAAAACTTGTATCCCAAACTCTGTAATAGGGAGAACAAATCCTCTACGCGGTCACCCACCTCCTCAATCGTATACACTGCGAGCTCCATCAAGATAATAGGCTTATGCAACTTCAATGTTTTGATGGCTCCCTGGAGTACTCTTAGTTCATATCCATCAACGTCCAGTTTTATCAAATCAATCCTCTCTATCCCCTTTTTCGCCACATAGTCATCCAGAGTGATAACATTGGTCACATCCTTCATTAGTGTGCTGCGACGAATCAGCGGGTGCTGAGAAGCACCACCATCGGTTATGGGCCAACTACATGCAAAATTGACCTCCTGATTGTCCTTGCTCCTGTTTGATAATGCCAACCTTTCAAGGAACACATTGCCCAAGGCATTCAAGTCCCTATTTCGTTCGAGTTTCGTAAATGCCCATGACATGGGCTCAAATGCAATCACCTTCCCTTGCGGACCTGCCAGTTTCGCGAAGCGAAATGTATACGCCCCTATGTTTGCCCCGATATCCAAGATGGTAAAATTTTTCTTGCAGAGCATAGTGATGATTTTGGAAGTAGCCGCCTTATAACACCCCGTATAATATATCTCGGAATCAATTCCTTCATTGAGATCCAGTTCATACGTTATTCCGTCAATTGATGCGACGACAGTTCTCCCCCTGTTGATGGATCTATAGGCTTTAAAAATCTTTATCAGCATTCCTTTGAAAGGCGTATACGGCAGCCTCCAATAGAAGCCCACGATCGCCCTCGTAACTCTATCCATCGTATTCTCCCGCATTGAGCGATTCCCGCGATTAGGGCATCCCGCGGCGAGATCGCGGTACGGTGAACCGCCGAATGCTCGGTCTCCCATCTGTTCTCGGGCTGGAGGCACGCCACGAATGCCGGAGAGCCGACAGTCGCCCCCCCCTTCAAATCCGGACGCCTTACATTGACACACACATAGTAAGTATGCCACATTATGGCGCGGAGTGAGTGCTTTTTGATTCTGGCTTTTTGATTTTGGCATCACGGGTAGACTTTACATGACACTGGATGCTGTCCGGAAAACGCTCTTTTGGACCTGGGTGAATTCATATCTCTATGATGAAAATCGGAGTAGTCCGCGCGGCGTGGCCCGCCGCACTCTTTTTCTTTCTTACGATCCTCATGACCTGGCCGCAGTCTCTCGGGATGGGGAGCAGGCTGGGCGACCCGTACAACAGCCTCCAGGGCGCGTATTGTGTCGGCGAGGGATCCAAAATATGGACGCATCCGGTTACGCTGCTGGAATCGCGATTCCTTTTTCCCCATGCGCGGACCATGCTGAACAACATGCTGGTCCCGGGGATTTACCTCATCGCGGGGCCCGTGTATCTCGCGAGCGGAAATCCGGTCCTCGCCTACAACTTCTACATCCTCCTCTATTTTTTCCTGAACGGCTGGTGTATGTATCTCCTCGCCCGGCACCTGCTGTGGGGCGCCGGCCCGGCCGTCGTCGCCGGATTTGTGTACGCCTTCTGTCCCTTCCGATTTTCGGCGCCGCAACTGGTGGGGACCATGGCGAACTTCTGGGCATGCCTCGTCCTTCTCGCACTGCACGAGTTCGTCGTCTCCGGAGGGATGCGGTTTCTCCCCTGCGCCATCTTCGGGTTCTGCTTCGGGATGCTGTGCATCAGCGACATCTTCTCGGGGCTTGTCTTCTTCCTCATGGTGGCCCTGTTCCTCGCGTGGCATGCCCTGCGGGGGCGCCTCCGCCTGCGCGGACGCACACTCGCCGGCCTCGCCGCCGCATGTGCTATTGCGACGCTCATCGTTGCCCCGCTTATCATGACCTACGTCTTATTCAGCGGCTACCGCGGGACGAGCGATATGACGCGCGGGATCGAGGAGACGCAGATACTCTCCTGCGATGCGAAGGCATACCTTGCGGCGCCGCCGACGAACGCCCTGTACGGCGGGATCACGAAACGGTATAGGCTTATCGGTGCGCAGTACCTCTTCCCCGGGCTCATCGCCGGCGCGCTGTGCATCATCGGCGTATTCCGGCGGCACTCCCGCCTTGCCCGAAGCGGGGAGAGGGGTTTCCTCATCCTGATCGGCATCGCCGGGGTGCTCATCTCGTTCGGCCCCGCGGTGTACGTTTTCGGCCACAAGTTGTGCCCGGGGCCGTACCTCCTGTTGTATTATCTGGTGCCGGGGTTCAAGAGCCTCCGCGGGATCGGCTGGACCGTGATTCTTGCGATCATCCCCTTCGCTCTTTTCTGCGGCGAGGGGGCTTCGTCGCTCCTTGATCGGATGGGGCGGTCGAGGGGCAGGGCGCTTCTTCTCGCTGCGATTCTGGTGGGGCTCTTCACGGAATATTACAACCGGAATGCGGCGGGCGATTATTTCACCGCCCTGAACGCCCCCGTGTCCACCCAGCCTCTCCCGGTGTACCGATGGCTGAAGCAGCAGCCGGGGGAGTTCGGCGTCATCGAGCTGCCGATGCCGGCGGACGGGGGGGAGTTCGAGTCAGCCGGGCATGAGAACGAGTACATGCGCTGGTCTCTCTACCACGGCAAGCGCATCGTCAACGGCTACGCGAGCTTCAGGCCCCCCGAGTACTGGCCGCTGGCGGACCTGATGGCCCATTTCCCCGCCCCCGAGACGATCGACGTGCTGCGGGCGCTCGGGGTCCGCTACGTTATCGTTCACGCCGACTGGTACGACTACGACGAGGACAGGCGGTTGAACACGGGGCGGGGAACGGGGAGGCGAGTCGTGGAAGACGCCCTCCGCCTCCCGGACGAACTGGTTCCATCCGGGCGGTTCGGGTCGAGCTGGGTGTTCGCGCCCGCGCCGGGGAAGCCCGCGCCAGGCGGCGGGGAACGCGCGGATGCCGCGGAGATTCCCCCGGAGCGCGGGTGGCGCGTGACGGCGAATATCCATCCCGACGAGACCCCGCGGATATTCGACCGGAACCCCGCGACCGCATGGGACATCATGCGCGGCTTCGATGTGTACAACAACGGCAACCGGCTCCAGGTCGATTTCGGCCGGCCGATCGAACTGTCACGGATCGCCATGGACTACCGCGGCTTCAGGGAATACCCCCGCGGGCTCGAGGCCGAGGTCTCCGCGGACGGGATCCGCTGGGAACGGCTCGAGACGCTCGGGGCATATCGCGACCTCGTCGTCTCGCTGCTGCGCAACCCGCGGGAAAGGACGTTCGAGCTCTCCTTCCCCGCGAGGAAGGCGCGGTATCTCAGACTCACCCAGACGCTCCCGTCCGAATGTTGGTCGATCAGCGAGCTGCGTCTCTACGCGCCGCGCGGCGGGGGCACTCCCCGCGGGGGATAGGGTTTTTCAGAAGGAGAATACAGGCGTGGTCGAAGAGTCGCACTCCAGTGCGCTACACCCTCGTGTACGCGGCATGAAGGTCCTTCAATCTCGCAAAACTGTAACCGGCCGACTTGAACAGGGAGAGCAGACGAGTGAAATCCTTGATGCCACGCTTCCGGTTCCTCAGGAAAAACCGCGAATAAATAATCTTCCACTTCAACGGCAGACCTCTGAAAACGGATGATGGGAACACATCATGAAGATGAAAATTCACAATGATCGAATTTGGGAGGCCAAAGAGAAACGCGAGTATGCGGAAGACGGGATAACTTGCGAGCTGGATATAGCTGAACGACACAGGGAATCTCATCATGGGGACTACCGAGATCGGGATCTCGAGCAGTTGCGTCCCGGGATGAATGAAGGGGGCCGCGGAAGCACGGATATTGCAAAACCTCCCGGGGAACAGAGAGGGGAAGAGACTTGAGTCATAGAGGAATCCCTCGCGGGCGAGACATGCGATCTCGGCGTCGGTGATCATCCCCAGGGGGGCTCGATAACCGAGCGGAGACCGGCCGAGCATGCGCCGGTAGGCGTCCAGCCCGCGCGCGATCGCCTGGCATCCCCCCTCGGTGCGCTTGTGGCTGTAACCGTGGAGTTCAATCTCTGCGCCTGCGTCGACAAAACGCTGTACTGCATCAGGTTTTTCATCGAACACCCGGCCGGCGACGAAGACCGTGAGCGGAACTCCTTTCTCGCCGGTAAGTCGGATAACCTCGTCGATCCCCGAGAATGATTGATACGGGCTCCCCTCGACGAGATCACAATGATCCGGCTCCAAGTCGAGGGTTAGGAAAACCGTTTTTTTGCAGTCTCGCATCATGTCTTCCTCGGTTTGGTGAGCAGGTAATCGCCGATCACGAGGGCGTCCAGCCCGGTGCCGTAGAAGCATCTGATGGCATCCCCGGGGGCACAGATAATCGGTTCACCCCTGACATTGAATGAGGTGTTGAGTATGACGGGGACACCGGTGAGCGCCTCGAATTCCTTGATGAGTTTCCAGTAGCGCGGATTTGCGTCTTTTTTGACCGTGTGCGGCCGCACGGTCCCGTCAACATGCACGACAGCGGGTATCAGTTTCTTGGTGTCCTCGCTTACATGATACGCAAGGATCATGAAGGGTGACTCGCTGGAACTCTTGAGGATGCGGTCTTTCGCCTCGTCCAGGAGCGAAGGGGCGAACGGACGGAATGCTTCGCGGTGTTTTACCTCGCGATTTATTCTGTCCTTGACCTCCGGATTTCGGGCGTCCGCAAGGATCGAGCGGTTCCCGAGCGCGCGTGCCCCCATCTCCATCCTCCCTTGGAACCATCCGATGAATTTCCCCTCGGCAATCAGGCGCGCAGCGACCGCTTCGATGTTCTCAACCCTGGTGTAGGGGGCCTTGTACTCGTCCAGTTCCTTCCTGATGTCGCCGTCGGAATACGAGGGGCCCCAGTACGCGTGCTCCATGCGGAAGCGGGGGTCCTCCCCGAGGCGGGCGCTCAGCACAAGGGCGGCGCCCAGGGATGTGCCCCCGTCGCTGCTCACCGGCTGCACAAAGATGTTCTTTACGCGCGAGTTGGTCCGAAGAACGCCGTTCATCTTGCAGTTCATGCAGACCCCGCCCGCCAGGCAGAGGTTCTCGGCGCCTGTCTCCTCCATGAACCTGTCCACCATCGCGGTGGCGGACCGCTCGAGCGCGTCCTGCACCTCCCACGCGGTGTCCTTGTGGATCTGCTGCAGCGCGGATTCCCGCGCGCGGGGCTGACCGAAAAGTTTCACCATCCGGTCGGAGAAGTACTTGCCGTAAGTGTGCCTTCCCAGGGTGAGGTACGACGGATCGACCCGGTACCGCCCGTTGCGGTGGCTGATGACGTTCGCGACCTTCCGGGCGATCCCCTCGTCATGGCGTCCATACGGGGCGAGCCCCATGACCTTCCCCTCATCGTTGTACGGTTTGAAACCGAGGTACTCCGTCATGCCGGCGTAGAACCAGCCGAGCGAGTTCGGGATGGCATAGTGGGCCGAGGGATGGGGGGCAATGCGGAGCCCCTCGCCCGTAAAGGAAGAGGTGCAGTCCATCTCTCCACTCCCGTCGATTATGAGGATGGCGCTTTTATCAAAGCCCGAGCAATAAAAAGCGCTTGCGGCATGGGCGACGTGGTGGGGAATGAACTCTATGGGGGGGACTTTGCCCATACATCCTGCTGCGCGCAGGGTGTCCGTGATCTGATGCCGGAGGTGCGCAGCGCTGCAGAGCGCCAGATTCGCATAAATGTCCCGATCCGAGTCCACCCGAATCGTGCCGAAACGGGTATAGCGAGCCCATGCCTTCCCGAGAAAGGGCAGCATGCGCCATGGGTATTTCGTGCCGTCCCACCCGAATGCAATGTAATCCACGTCGCTCAGGTCGATGCCTCCCCACTTCAGGCAGAACTGGGTCGCCTTGACGGGAAAACGACTCCACCCCCCCTTGAATCGCAGGAAGCGCTCCTCTTCCGCCATGGCCACAAGTTTGCCGTCTACAAGCAGGCAGGCGGAAGGATTGCAGCCGTTACTAGTCCCGAGTCCAAACATTCCCACTATTATCATACCTTGCCTCCCGCTGGATACCCCGGGCTACTGAGGGATTCGCCGTGCATGACGCGTGAATTTCCGGGGGATGCGGCCCCCGGGCGCCCCTGCGAGGTGAACCGCCTTAAGATACCCCGCAGGGTGCCTCCGCCATCGCCGAAACCCGTTTCGATGCCGCACACTGTATCAAATATACGGACCGAGTTACAATAATTATGCCATACTATTGCACGTTGAGGCTTTCCCGGGGAAAGAAATCGGGATCTCTCTGGCAAAAGGTTCCTGAGCTCCTCGTGCGGGATATGCCCCCATGATAAAAATCGGGTGGATTCACTCGGTGCGGCCCGCCGTGCTTTTTCTACTGCCGGCCATTCTGATGCGTGTGTGCGCGCCGCGCGGCGGAGAGGGAGAGAGGGCGTCCCACGCGGGGGAAAGCCGGTCATGAACGTCCTCCTGCTGAATCCCCCGTTCCTCGACCGGTACTCGCGCGCCTCCCGCAGCCCCGCGGTCGCGAAGGGCGGCACCATCTACTACCCGATCTGGCTCGCCTACGCCGCCGGTGTGCTCGAGCAATCGGGCCATGCGGTCCGCCTCATCGACGCCCCCGCGGAGTGCATCGGGAATCCGGACGTGGCGGCGAGGCTCGGCGGATGGACACCGGATCTCGTCGTGCTCGACACGAGCACCCCCTCCATCCATGAGGACGCGCGTTCCGCGGATTTTTACAAGGAGCGGTACCCGCGCAGCGCCGTCGTCATGGTGGGCACGCACCCCTCGGCGATGCCGGACTGGACGCTCGGTTTGACCCCGGCGATCGGCGCGGTCGCGCGTGGGGAATACGACTACACGCTGCGGGATCTCTGCGAGGCCCTCACGCAGGGGCGTGGCATGGACACCGTTGCCGGCCTGAGTTTCCGGGACGCGGGCGGCGTGCGGCACACCCCGCCGCGGCCCCTGATCGACGATCTCGACGCGCTCCCCTTCGTGACCTCGGTGTGCCGCCGGCACCTGGATGTGCGCAACTACTTTTTCGCCGCGGCGCGCTACCCGATGGTGATGACCATCTCGGGACGGGGTTGTCCGCACCGCTGTTTTTTCTGCGTCTATCCCCAGACGTTTCACGGCCGCGCCTACCGCCCACGCAGCCCGGGGAACGTCGTCGAGGAGTTCCGCTTTGTCCGTGAGCACCTCCCCGCGGTCAATGAGATCGGTTTCGAGGATGACACCTTCACCGCCGACCGGAGGCGCTGCGCCGAGATCTGCGACCGCCTTATCGCGGAGCGGTGGCGCCTGCCGTGGTACTGCAACGCACGGGCCGATCTTCCCTTCGACCTCATGGTGAAGATGCGGAGGGCGGGGTGCAGGCTGATCGTCGTCGGCTTCGAGAGCGGGAGCCAGGCGGTCCTCGACGCGATGCACAAGGGGATAGGCGTGGAGACCATGCGGCGCTTCGCCCGGGACGCAAAGAGGGCCGGGCTTTTGATCCACGGCTGCATCATGGCGGGGAACCCGGGGGAGACGGAGGAGACCCTTGCGGAGAGCTTCAGGTTCGCGCGCGAACTCAACTGCGACAGCATGCAGTTCTTCCCCCTCATTGTCTACCCGGGGACCGAGGCGTATGCGTGGGCGGTGAAAACAGGTGCCCTCGCCGCCACCGATTTTCGAGACTGGCTGGACGAGAAAGGCGATTACCGGTGCGTGATCAACCTCCCCGGCCTGCCCTCGGAACGCCTGGTCGCGCTCTGCCGGCGCTATTACCTTGGGTACCACTTGCGCCCGGCGTACCTTCTCGCCAAGCTCCGGCAGGCGGTCGCGCGCCCGGGAGAGATGGTGAGGACCGCGCGGGCGGCGCTGAAGTATGCGCGCTATCTCCTCCGTGATCGGGCGGAGGCGTGGAACCGCCCCCGCGGGGACCGCTGACGCCTCCCCCCTGTGCACGGGCTGTCGGCACGGACCGCCGTTCCTCTTGCACTATGGGCGCAAATGCTATACCATACTCGCGTGGCCCGTGAAGTGCAGTGGGGTATGGCCGACGCACAGGGGCGGCGGATAGCAGCTTCGTGCATGGCCACGGTTCTCTTCACCCTCGTGCAGGGAGCGTGAGTATGGCGATCAGTTCGCGCAGCACCCCGGAATATTCCTCTCGTTCGCGGCTGCAGCCCGCTGTTGCCGTATGGTGCCTTGTGATGGTGAGCGCGGCGTGTCTCCTGATCGTCGCACTATATCTCTGGCTCAGCCAGTGCTGCTTCTTGACCCTTTTTTCCACCGCTGCATTGGAAGGGGCCGAGGTTGCGAAACATCTCTGCCGGGGCGAGGGCTTCGCTTCAGGATTCGTCACGCCCATGGGGCTTCGCCTTGTCCCGAACGCGCTCAGGCACCCGAGCCTTTTTTCTCCCCCGCTCTACAGCATGCTGCTCGCCTTGTTCTTCACGGTCTTCGGCGTCGGGAACACCGGTGTTCTGCTCTGTGCGATCGCGCTGTTCCTCGCGCAGGTCGCCCTGCTTTTTCTCGTGTCGGAGCGTCTGTTCGGGATCAGGACAGCCGTCCTCGCCACCCTCATGCTCATGTTCAATCCGTTGATGCTGAAGCAAACGGAGACGGGGGGGATGATGGTGCTTCCCGCTCTCCTGTTCAGCCTTCTCCTGTGCATGGTGTACTGCGCGGAGGGGCGGGGGATCGCGGGAATCGCGGCCTGCGGGGCGGCCCTTGGGCTCTGCAGCCTCGCAAACCCCGTGTTCCTGGTCTTCGTGATCCCCGTCGGCGTGTATTTCCTTGTTACCCGCTCCGTATCCCGATGGCCCAACATCCTCGCTTTCCTCGGCGGTTTCCTCCTCCTGGGGGGGCCCTGGCTCATCAGGGACTGGGTTGTGACGGGTAGCCCCTTCTGGGGGCTGCGGTTTCTTCCGGGCCTGGTCGGTCCCCGGCAGCTCGTTGCTTTTTCCGTCCCCTCATTCGGTATCCGGCATTTATATTCTTACCGGGTGGCATTGGCAAGCCTGAGGAGTCTCCCAACATACTGCTGGGAGAATCTCCTCATGGTTCTCGTCGTTACCGCGGTCCTGCAGCCGCTCGGCGATTACGGATTCGAAAAGATCAGGAAACTGTTTTACGCCGCCTTCATATCCCTGTGGCTCTTTCTGGGGTGGGGAACGCGGCTTGCCTCTGGGCGGGCATGCTATCTTATATTTCTTCCGTTCGGCTGCTGCGTGGCTGCCGCATACCTCGTGAAATTATTCCAGAATTTCGGCGAGCATCGCCGCCCCCTGTACGGTTTCGTCATGATAGGCGTGCTGGTGTTGCTGCCGACCGATTCCTGGTTTATGAACCCGGATGGGTCCTCGTTCACGAGCGGATCGATACCGGCTATGGTCGAACGCTTCACGAAAGACGAAGCGATCGTCACGGATCTTGCGCTGCCGATGGCCTGGTGCGGAGACCGCCACACGATTCTTATGCCGGATGAGTTTTATGATTACCTCGAAATGCTCAGGACGGTCAAGGGAATCGGCGCAGTGTACCTTAGCCCCGAGCTCGGGGAGGCGCTCGAAAACGGGGTCGCGGAAAGCTGGGAGCCGGTGTTCAGCGTCGCAAAGAAGGGCGGGATGCCGTCGAACGTCGGCATGCGGAATGGCTCAGCGCCCGATGGATTTTTCTTTTACGGCCCGATTCCTCCCCCTCCCTCCTCGGACTAGCATGCGGGGAAAGGCCTGTGCATGCTGCGACTCAGCCTGATGCGGTTTCTGGACAGATGTGCGGGAACCGCCCTGTGTGCCTTCCTCGATTGTGTTGATATCGCCGCGCATCCGTTCATCCGAGCCGGCGCGAAGAGCGCCCGGGAACCGTGCGGCCCCACCGCGGTGGTCAAGCTCTGGGGAATGGGGAGCGTGATCCTCTCCGCTCCCGCGCTGAAGGCGATACGCCGCGGCTTCCCGAAGTCGAAGATCGTCTATCTCACGTTCAGCGAAAATGTGCCCGTGGTCGATGCGCTGCGGATGGCGGACGAGATCATCCCCCTGCGCCGGAGCGGGCTCATGGCCTTTTCTATGGACGTGCTCCGGGCCGTGCGCCGGCTCCGCCGCCTCCGTGTGAGGCGGACGATCGATCTCGAGTTCGTCTCTCGTTTCACGGCCATCCTCATGTACGCCTCGGGGGCGCCCGAGCGAATCGGCTTTTCCCTCCCGCGGATGTACCGGGGGAACCGGCTCCTCACCACGCCCGTCTTTTACAACATGTACGCGCATATCGTGGTGTCATGGCTCGAACTCGCCCGTGCGGCCGGTGCGGGCGAAGCGCGCATCGAGGAGTTCCTCGGCGCGCCGCTTTTGGAGGCGCGAAAGGAATGGAGGGAATCCCTCTGGAACACGCTGGAGCGCCGCGGGATCCGGCACGGGGAAGAGATGGTCGCGGTGAACGTCAACGCCGGGGAGATCGGCGTGGAGCGGAGGCGATGGCCGGCGGGCCACTTCGAATCGCTGGTGGAGGAGACGGCGGCGCGGCATCCGGAGGTCCGCTTTGTGTTCACCGGGAGCGCATCTGAGTCCTCGTACGTCGCGCGCGTGATGGCGGGTATCCGCGGCGCGCGGATGAGTTCGTTGACGGGGCTGCTCTCCCCGGAGGAGTTGATCGCCCTTCTCGGCGAGGTCCGGCTCCTTATCACCAACGACAGCGGCCCCCTGCACATGGCGGCGGCCGTCGGGACGAGGACCGTTTCGTTCTTCGGCCCTGAATCTCCGGTGATCTACGGCCCCCTCGGAACGGGACACACGGTCTTCTATCGCGGGTGCTATTGCAGCCCCTGCCACAATATGTTCAACGCAAAGGAATACCGGTGCCCATATGATCTCAGATGCCTTCGGGAGATATGTCCCTCGGAGGTCCTCGAGGTCGTCGACAGGGAAATCCGGAACCGGGCAGTTCCGCAGCGTTGAGGGCGGTACAAGATTAAATGAAGATCCTGCTCCTCCACCCGCCGGGCGTGAGGGACTATAACCGCGGCTACTACTGCAGCGCCACCACGAAATCCGCCTACCTGTTCCCGCCCCTCGACCTGCTTTTCGTGAGCGGCATAGTGAGGGATGCGGGCTGCGAGGTCGTACTTATCGACGCGATCGCCGACAGGCTGGACCCAGGCCGCGCGATCGCCCTGGCGGCGGCCGCAGCGCCGTCGCTCGTGATCGGCCTCTCCGGCATCGTTTCGTGGGAAGAGGACCGTCGGTTTTTCGCCCGCCTCAAGGCGCGCATCCCCGCCCCGATCGTCGTCTCGGGCGACGTTTTCCTCGACGCCCCCGCCGACCTCATGCGCCGGGAGCCGTGGATAGACGGGGTTCTCTTCGACTTCACATCTCCCGACATCGTCCGTTTCCTCGGCGGTGAGCGGGAGGGAATCGGCACGATGGTGGTGCGGCGCGGGGGCGGGATCGCAGACTGCCGGGGTGCGGCGAAGCGGGGGGTGTTCACGCTGCCCGTCCCGATGCACGAGCTGTTCATCGGGAAGCGCTACCGGCACCCGTTCACCAGGAGCCGGCCCCTCGCCTCGGTGCTCACGAGCTTCGGCTGTCCCGGCCGCTGCTTTTTCTGCGTGGCCGATGCGATCCCGTTCCGGCACCGCCCGGCGGCCGACGTGGCCGCCGAGCTCGACTGCCTTCGCAGCCTCGGCGTGAGGGAGATCCTGTTTGCCGACTTCACCTTCGGCGTCCCGCGGGACGACCGGCGTGAGCTTCTGCGGATCATGATCGAGAGGGGCTATGGATTCGACTGGTCCTGCTTTTCCAGGGTCGACGTTGTGGACGAGGAGATGCTCGCGCTTTTTACGCGCGCCGGGTGCCACACGATCATCTTCGGGGTCGAGTCGGGGGACGACGAGGTCCTCGCGAAATACCGCAAAGGGTTCGACACAGGGCGGGTGCGCCGCGTTTTCCGCCTTTGCCGCACGCTCGGGATCGACACGGTCGCCACCTTCATCATCGCCGGCCCGTATGATACACTGGAGACCTGCGAACGGACGATCCGGTTCGCCCGTGAGCTGCCGTGCGATTACGCCTCGTTCAACGTTGCGGTGCCGCGGCCCTGCACGCAGTACCGCAGGGAAGCGGTCGCGCGCGGGATCATCAGCGAGGCGGACCTCGACTTCGACCACTCGGGCGGGTTCGTCACCCGCGGCTCGGGGCTCCTCTCCGCCGCGGAGATCCGCCGGCTGCGGCGCCGCGCGGTCCGGAGTTTCTATCTCCGCCCGTGCTACATCCTCGGGAGGCTGTGCCGGGTGCGGTCGTGGCACCAGCTGCGGGAGCTTGTCGCCAACGGCGTTGACCTTGTCCTGAAAGCAGCCGGCATGAGGGCGGTATAAGGCGAACTTCCCCCCGCTGAGCATAGGGAGCGCGTGATGAGAATCATCTGTCTTTTCCCGGGGATCCGGGGAAGGAGTTTCTCAATCGGAGGGGGTGAGGTTGCCGCCTCCCTCAGTTGTCTCTTTCTTTTGATGAAGCTGGAGGATACCTTCGGCGCGCGGCTTTTTTCACTCTCCCTCCTGCTCGCTGTGCTGCTCGTGGCGATCGTCGTCCTGCTGCGGCTCGAGAGCTTTTTATTAAGCCCCGCAGGCGCTTTTAGTGTCACCTATCCGTTCCTCATCGCCGGGCTCATCTCTGCGTTCGGCATCTCGCTCAGCTCCCACATCTGGCGCTACGATGCCCCGAGCTACTACGCCGATACCACACAGGGCGTGGAGATGCTTCTCCAGGGGGGCGTCTACGGCTGGACTTCCAGAATGCTCGGCGGATACCCGAGTTTTCTTGATAACACCAATAATATGGCCTTCGTCGCGTGGCCGTTCATGCTTTTATTCGGAAGATTGGCGGGGTACACACTGCTGATCTACGTGAGCATCCTTGTCTTCCCGGGTCTCATGTATGCATGCGTCCGCGCCTGGTTCCCCGGGTATAACTGCATGGCTGTCTGGGCGATCTATCTTGCGGGCATGCTGGTTAAGCTCTGGTTCTCGCCCGGGTTTCTAGATCGGTGTACCTTCAACGGCGTGCCGGCAATTGACCTCTATGTCGTTAATCTGATCCTCATAAGGCGCTTTCTGGACAAGAAACCGCTCTCAGGATTCTTCCTCGTGGTCGCCACCGCATTCACCTGCTACGTTCATATCAGTTATTTTCTCATATCGCTGATGACGCTCGTCCTTCTGGTGTTCGTCAGCCGGGGAAGATTCTCGTACGCGGGGAGGGTATCCATCCTTCTGGGGATAGTAGTCCTCTGTACCCTGCATTTCTCGTCTTTTTTCCTTTCATATGGAGATTACCTTGCCGAGGACGGGCAGCATTTTGTGCCCAATCGACATTTGCTGAATCCGTCAAGCCTTGCACGGGCTTTAACCAAGACGTGTGTGACAATCGCATCCCCCGGTAAAAGTTTCTTTTTCCCCCCGCCATCGGAGCGTATCACCTCGGAGGTCTTTAATGTTTTTCTCCATCTGAGCCTCGTGCCGATATTTTTATGGATTGCGCTCTCGAAAGGCGCCCGCTCGTTCAAGATGCTGCTCTTCACCTACGTAATGCTCCTTTTTTGCATCGGGGTGGGACGGGAATTTTCGGATCGCAGTTTCTACAGAATGTTCCGGGCTACGCCCGTCTTGGAAATCATCTTCCTCTCCGCCGTGCCGTGCGCGATCTGGTACTCGAACCGTTGCTGTATGAGAATTACGCAGGTGTGTTTTGTGACGTTGTTTCTTTTATTGTGTTTCTTCGGCGGCCGCTATGTCTGCCCGTGGCGCGCGCCGCGCGTCAAGAGTCTCGACGCGTACAATGCGGCGTTCGCAGAAAAGCTGAGGACCCTGGACGGCAACCTTGTGCTGTTCGAAATCGACGGCGACTGGGGATGGGCGAGCAAGAGCGCCCTTTCGAGAGATGCCGAGGCGTGGTCCCAGCCCGTCGTCATGGCGGGGATCGTGGCCATGGAAACGGGGAAGGATCTGTTCTCAATGAATGTGGGGGGATATCCCCCGAGCGTGTTCAGGTCTACCATGATTGCCGCCGGGACCTACAAGGGGCGCTTTCTGTCTGAGTACGCGCTGGGCGATGTCAGCAACGATCTAAAAAAATGGGGGGTAAGATATCTGGTCCTCTGGAGCGATGAGGCAAGAAACTATTTCAAGGGGCAACCCAAACACCGCCCGAAGGGATTTATCAGATGTCTTGGGCACGAGATAAAAAGCCCGTACCGCCGTGTCTGGAAGATCGATCCGCATGAGCTGGCGCGCAACGGATTTGAGCCGCTGCACTGGGAGATCTATGAATTCCTCGATGCCGATCCGCGCGGGGTCGCAGTTTTCCCCGGCCGGGGAGAGGTGCGGCGGCCCGATTATTTCTCCATGATCGTCCGGTTGCACGGGGTGAGAAAGGGTGAGAAGGTGGTGATACGGACGAACTACTTCCCGGCGTGGACGGCGGAATGGGCGGGAAGGCCGGTGAGGCTTTTTAGCGAGGATGGCCAGATGGCCCTGCGATCGCCCGCCGACGGGGACCCGGTAATCCGCCTGGCCTTTCCGAGAAACGTGTTGTACAGCCTGAGTGCGTGGGGAGCCATCGCGGTGGGTTTTGTCCTTTCCCGAAAGGGATACCTGTAGCGCATGGCCGACCGTGACGACGGCGCGATTCGCGGTCGGGGATGTGGGTGTTCAGGAGAGATCTCCTCACGAGAATCTCCCCCCGGAGCGCTGGGATGTCGTTTTCCGAGGAGATCAAGCTCAAGGCGTTTCTCGACCCGGAACTCAGGTGCGCGGAGCGGCACATCGGCTATCCGACGCGCGCCGGCACGGTGAAGCTTCAGGCGTTTCGAGACGGATTCAGGAATCTCGTATTTCTGTTCGCGATGAGATTCCGGGAAAGGTGAGCGGCGGACGATGAAAGTGCTCCTCGCGGTGCTGCCCTGTGAGCGCGGCCAGCACGGCGTGCAGACTGACGCCGTGCTCGCGCGCTGCGCGAGCATCGCCTCCAAAGCCGCTTACGCGCTCCCCCCGCTGGGCCTCATGTACATCGGCGCGCTCCTCCGGGCGCAGGGGGGTTTCGCCGTGTCCCTCGTCGACTGCGCTGCGTCCCGGACGGGGGAGAAGAAATTCATCCGGCGCCTCGCCGTCGAGGCGCCCGATAGCCTCGTGTGCGCGACCGGCGCATCGACCCTCGCCCACGACACGACGGTCCTCGAAAACGTCAAGGCGGCGCTCCCGTCCATCCGTATTATCGCCGTGGGGGCCCACGTGACCTTGCAGCACGAGGAGGTCCTGACGCAGTCGTGTGTCGATTATGTGGTGCGCGGCGAGCCGGAGCTCACGGTTGCCGAGTTGGCGCACGCGCTGGCGACCGGGGAATCGTGCAGAGCGATCGAGGGGCTGAGCTACAAAGAGGGCGGGGGCGTTATGGTCAATCCCGATCGCCCTTTGCCGGAAAATATTGACGCGCTTCCCTTCCCGGCCAGGGATCTTGTCGCCGGGTACAGGTACTCGATCCCCTTCGCCATGACAGACAATTTCACCATTATGATCACCAGCAGGGGCTGTCCTTACCCATGCATATTCTGCGCCACCCAGGTCTATAACGGCACGCGGTGCCGCGTGCGCTCAGCGGCGAACGTGATCGCCGAGCTTGAGGAGATCGTCCATAAGTTCGGCATCCGCGATATAGGTTTCTGGGACGATACCTTCACGCTTGGACGAGCGCATGTCCTTGATATATGCAACCGGATAATCGAGAAAAAATTGGGCGTCAATTGGATCTGCCTTTCCCGCGTGGATACCGTCGACGCCGAACTTCTCCAGCTTATGCGAAAGGCGGGATGCTATCAAATCCAGTATGGGGTGGAATCCGGGGATCAGGGGGTGCTTGATGCCTTAAAAAAGGGCATTACCATCGACCAGGTGAAGAAGGCCTTTGCAGCGACGAGAAGATGCGGCATCGAGACCGCCGCCTTTTTCATGCTCGGGTGCCCGGGGGAGACGGTCGAGACAATGGAGAGGACGATCAAATTGTCAAAAGAATTACATGCCGATTACGCCTCTTTTAACATTGTGACGCCTTACCCCGGAACGGAGCTTTACAAGGCACAAAAGCCCAACATTACGGAGACATGGAACACGTTCGATGCGTTTCATGTTTCCACGAATGCCGGCCTTCAGGCGGAGGTCATCGAAAAATATTTACGAAAAGCATATCTCAATTTCTACTTCAATCCCCGCTATCTTCTGAGGAGGCTCCGCTCGATATCATCGTTTAAAAAACTTATGCGCCAACTCCAAACTGGCGTTCAGCTTTTCTCCAGATGGGTGCCCCGCGAAGGATGAGCGGAGCGGCGGGGTTCGTTCTCAAAGAGGAACACCCTATGGCACTGCTACTCAACCTCCCGCTGTGCAAATCGATACGGCTGAGTATCGGGTGGTTCGAGCTCGCGCTGGGGATCAATTTCATTATGTTGAGTATGGGCATGGAATCCGGCTATGGGATTCGGTTCCTTGCCGGAGCCATTGGTATCACCTCAATATTCTGTCTCCTGGGCGGATATCCGCGCATCCGGATGATTGTGGGGAGCGCCTCTGGCGCACTGATCATCTGTGACACTTTCATCCTCGCCTGTCTATCAAGCAGATTCACCCCTGATCTTCACTCGTTCATATGGCACGACGATGCGCCCATGCTGTATTCATTCACCATGCAGGGGGTTGAGATGCTCCGCCAGGGGGGGGTCTTCGGATGGAACTCGTCCCTTCTGGGGGGGTATCCGGCCTTTCTCGATACACAGTATAATCTGGCGTTCTTCTCAGCGCCTTTCATGTTCCTGTTCGGAGACGTCGCGGGATTCAATCTCACGGTCTTTCTTTCCATCCTCATCTTCCCCATCCTTGCGTATTGCGGTATCCGGGCATGGTTTCCCGCGCAGAGGATCGCAGCGGTGTGGGGTATGTATCTATCCACAATACTACTGCGTGGTTACTTCGGGGACTTTCTCGGCAACTGTTCATTCAACAGCATGGTGGGGTTGGATTGCTATCTCCTGGTCATTATATTTGTGAAGAAATTCGTTGAGAATAAATATCTATCAGCCTTTTCTCTTGCGGTTGTGACCTCATGTGCCTGTTACGCGCACCTGAGCTATTTTGCCCTTTCACTGATGACCATCGTCCTCGTGATTCTGTTCTCCCGTGAGAGGAAAAGAAATGCTCTCAGGGCGGTTGTCGCATGCGGTGTGGTGGTATGTTGCACGCTCCCTTACATCTGGCCCTTTATTAATTATCGGGGATATTTCATAGAGGATGTCCAGCATTTTACCCCGAAGCCTATGCGGCTCGTTATATCGTGTATTGTGCCCTGTGCGCTCCAGCAATTGCGTGATGTTCTATCGGAGATGCTGTTTCTCCCGCTCATCCTCTGGAGTATGTTCTGTTCGAACAGGAACGGCCTTCGCACCCTTGCATGGGCCTGCGGTGTATTGACGGTTCTGATATGCCTTGGCATGTGCGTTACAGACCAGGCTTTTTCGAGGATGCTGCGAGGGCTCCCCCTGCTGTCAATGGTACTCGTCGCGGCACTTGGGGCTCTAAAAGGGGATTTCAAAAGACCCTCGGGGGGATTCACGAGGTTTTTTCTCCTTTTCGTGCTCGTCACGTCCCTTCTCATCTATGGATCTCCGATGTTTCTCGGGTGGACCACGCCGCGCCTCAAGAGCCTTTCCTCCCTTTATGGATCGTTCCTTGATAGAATCCGCGCGATGGACGGGAATCTGGTCCTTTTTGAGGGAGCGGGTGGGTTGAATCATGCCACGGAAAGCGCGAGCGGGAAAAGGAGCGAGAAGTGGTCCGATGACGTTCATCTCGTGGGCGTCTTTGCGTTGGAAACAGGGAAAGATTTATTTGCCTCCAATATAGACGGTTTTCCCCCGAGCATATTCAGGTCAAATTCCATTAGTTGTGGCACATGGAAAGGGCGTTTTCTATCCGAATACTCGCCGGAGACGGTCAATGCAATGTTGCAGCACTGGGGCGTCAAGTATCTTGTGCTCTGGAGCAACGAGGCGCGGCATTATTTCAGTCAGCAACACAGTGTGTTCAGGTGTGTATGGAAGATTGATGCAGTAACCCTGCAGCGCGCCGGGTTTGAACCGGTCGGGTGGGAGATATATGAATTTCTCCACGCCGACCCGAGGAGCGTGGCGGTATCCCCGGGGAGTGGGGAAGTGGAAGGCCGCGGCTATTTTGGCAAGACCCTTCGCCTGCGGGGTGTGAGGAAGGGGAGCGCCGTTGTGGTGCGCATGAACTACTTCCCCGCATGGAGCGCGTCCTGCGAAGGGAGACCGCTGGAGCTCTTCGACAGGAATGGCCAGCTCGCCTTCAAGGCCCCCGCGGACGGTGACATGGCGGTCGCGCTCGCGTATCCGCGCCACGGGCTCCTCACGGGGCTCGCCCTCCTGTCGCTGACCGCGTGCGGGTTTCTTTCCTGGAGGAGGCGCCTGTGAGCGAAGCAGAGGCCCCCCATGCATGATGAAAGGATAGTCGGTAGGATTGCCGCCACGGCCCTGCTCCTCTATTGCGCGTTTTGCGTCGCGTATATTGCGTGCACACGCGGGGAGTTCCTGTGGGATTTCGGGACCTACTACCACGCCGCCGGGGTGTGGGCAGCGGGGGGCAATCCCTACGACGGCGCGGAGGTGGCGGCGGCGAAGGGGTTGCCGGTGGACCTCTACGTATACCCCCCCGTCACCCTCAACCTTTTCAAGCCCTTCTTAGCCCTCGAGTACCCGGCGGCATCATTCGTGTATTTGGGTATCCTGTGCATCGCCCTGGCAGGGCTGCTGCTCTTATGGAGAAACTGCTTTCTCGGCGGCACGCTGGATTGGAGGTTTTGTCTCCTGGCGGTGTTCGCATTCAGGAGCCCGCTCTTTCTCGATTTGCGATCGGGAAACATATGCGTGGTCGAGCAGGTGCTCATCTGGTCCGCCTTCGCGTGCTTCCTGAAGCGGAAACCCGGTTTGTTCTGTGTCCTGATCCTCGCCGGCGCCGTGTTAAAAATGACCGCGGTGCTGTTTCTCCCCCTCCTCTTTTTGATGGATCACCCGCGGCGGGGAGAGTGGTTTTACGGAGCGTGTTCGTGCATCGCCCTGTTCCTGTGCGCGTCGGCGTTCACCACGCCCGGCCTCTTCGGTTCTTTTGTGGGGAATGCGCTCTTCAAGGTCGGGGATGAGCGCGGGCTTATTCAGCCATCCTCTCTCGCTTTCATCCGTGACATGGTTGGTGCGATTCGGTCGGGACTGGCGGCGTCCGCCGCGGGCACGGCGGCAGTGCTCATCTGGATCGCGGTGAGCGCCGCGGCGGTCGCTGCCTCTGTTCGCCGCTTCCGGTCGTTGCAGGCCTGCCGCTCAATTGAGGGGCGTGAGGTGACTGTCGCGCTTGCCTGCCTGCTCTATGCCGTGGTACTGCCGAGATTCAAGGGCTATAACTACATGGTGCTCCTCGTTCCCACGTGGTGGCTTGTAGCCCGGTCGAGGAGCGTGAAATCATCCGGGCTTCTTCTACTCTTCGCCGTGCTCCCGTCCCTCCTGTCGCCCGAGAATCCGCTGCCTGGATTTGCGAGCTTGAGCGGCGTTTGCACGGTCCTTTTAAAGTATTCCTCGCTCCTCCTCGCCTATGGCGTCTGGTTTCTGTATCTCCGCGAGGCGTCCGCACTGGCAAGGGAGGGCGCCACGCCGCCCCCGCGGAATCCGGACGGCCCGGGACCCGGCGGACAGGGGGGGGGTGATTCCGCCCCTGCGCCGGCTTCTCCACCACATGCTGCGCGGGAGGGGGAGGGAGCCTCCGGCTGCGGTGCCGCGCCGGAGCCGGGCGGCGGATTCCTGCGCCGGGGCATCAGGATGGTGCTCGTCCCGGCGCTCTTCTATCTCGTCTGTTTCACGGTGCTGACCTTTCCCCTCGTCCTGAAGTTCCGCACGCACTACATCGGCGACGAGTGGGATGCGGCCCAGAACGTCTGGAACATATGGTGGGTGAACACGGCGCTCACGAAGCTCCATCAGCCCGTTTTCTTTACGACCTACCTGCATTACCCGCACGGGACCTCGCTGCTCGGGCACACCCTGAACCCGTTCAACGGGTTCGCCGGCATCGTGCTGCAGCGGTTCATGACGTTGACGGAGGCGTACAACGTCATGGTGATCTTCGGATTCGTGGCGGGCGGGTGGGGGGCGTTCCTCCTCTGCTGGCTTTTCTCGCGCTCGTACGCGGGAAGCCTGCTGGGGGGGTACCTGTTCACCTTTTCCCCGTTCCACTTCACGCACGCCCTCGGGCATCTCCAGCTCGTCTCCCTCGAGTGGGTCCCGGTGTTTGCGGCGGCATGCTACCTCCTGTTCGAGAAACCGACGGTGGTGCGGGCGCTGGCGTCATCGCTGGCCCTGTTTCTGGCCCTTCTCTGCGATTATTATTACGCGTTCTACTGCGTCATTCTGGCCGTGATCCTGGCGTTTCACCGGATGGTGGTGCTTCGCGACCCGTGGTGCATGTTCAGGCGGGGATACCGCCTGCCGCTGTCCCTTTTCGCCGCGCTGGTGCTTGCCACCACGGGGGGGATCATGACGCTGTTTCTGCGCGCGTGCCTGCGCGACCCGTTCGTCGGGGGACAGCCGGCCACGGAGAACTCGCTCGATCTCCTCTCATTGTTCGTCTACGGGCATTCCTGGCGTTTCGGGCGGCTGACGGAGGCGGTATGGAGCAGGATTCCGCCGAACCCGACCGAGAGCAGCCTGTACCTCGGGGTGGGGGTGATCGTGATCATGGCGGTTGCGTGGTCGCGGCGGAAGCGGATCGGACGGCCGGGCCTCGGGCTCTGGTTCCTCGTCTTCGCGGTGTTCACGGTCCTGGCAATGGGGCCCGAGCTCCGGGTGTGGGGCACGGCGTACCCCCGGGTCTGCCTGCCATATCGCCTTTTCGCCACGGCAATCCCGATCCTCACTATCGCGGGGTGCGTGATGCGGATGATGGTGATCTCGTATCTCGCGGTGGGGGTGATCGCGGCGATGGCATACGGGGTGGTGTTCGGCGGCGAGTTGAGGA
>JBAXOY010000008.1:0-44159 GCA_037133055.1 Chlamydiota bacterium | reverse complement strand
CAGCGGGAACCGGTCGAGTTTCGGCGGCGGGCGCCCGAGCTTCGGCGGAAGCCGAGGCGGAGGAGGCGGTTTCCGCGGCGGCGGCGGAGGGGGAGGTCGCGGCGGTGAGGGGAGGCGACAGGTGAAAGCTATACGCGCGCGGGTGAAAGCGGCGAAGCAGTCCCCCGGACGACGGCCTGCGCCGGGCCTCGGCCCGGAGGCCATCCTCGCCTCCGTCAACGACGGAGTCTACGCGACCGATCGGGGGCGACGGATCGTCTACTGGAGCCGGTCCGCTGAAAGGATCACCGGCTGGAGACCGCGCGATGTCGTGGGGAAGAGATGCAGCGACGACATACTGTGCCACGTGGACAAGGATGGGAACCGCCTCTGCGGAGAGGAGCATTGCCCGCTGTATCGGGCCATGGTCAGCGGCAAGAGCAGCTCCCTGCCGATCATCGTTTTCGCGCAGAGCAGGTCGCGCAGCCGGATGCCCCTGCGCGTCAGCGTCGCCCCCATCCGCGACGCCTCGGGGGAAGTGATCGGCGGCGTCGAAACCTTCCGCGACATATCCTCAGAGATGGCCGATATCCAGCGCGTGAAGCGGATCCAGTCCCTCTCCCTGCAGCGCGCGCTCCCGGAAGACCCACGGATCACATTCGCCGCGCACTCGGTCCCGCACGACGTCATCGGCGGGGATTATTACGCCGTGGCGAGGCTTGACGACGATTGTTTCGGGTTCCTCCTCGCCGACGTCTCCGGCCACGGCGTGCCCGCCGCCCTGTACACGATGTACCTGGGCTCGCTCTGGGAGACATATCGGCGTTTTCTCGAAAGTCCCGCCAACTTTGCGCTGCGTGTGAACGCGCGCCTGCACGGTCTTGTGGGCGATGAGGGGGCATTCGCGGCCGGGGTGTGCGGCGTCTTCGACCTGAAACGGAAAAGCCTGCGGTTCGCGGGCGCCGGGAACCCGCCTCCGCTCCTCGCCCGCGGGGGCAAATTCAATCGCCTGGACTGCTCGGGCATGCCGCTCGGGTGCTCCGGGGATGCGGCCTACGATGAGCGCGAGGTGGAGCTCCGCCGCGGCGACTGTCTCCTCATGTTCACCGACGGGGCGACGGAGGTCACCCGCCGCGCCGGCGGGCGCCTCGAGGTGCAGGGGCTCATGAAGGTGCTCCGGGACATCGGGTATCCGCGCTCGGACGCCGGCCTCGACGCGATCGAAAAGGAGCTGCTCGTCCGGTCGAACCGCATCCGGTTCGACGACGATCTCACTTTTCTCGAGGCGCGAATCGGGTGAATGCCGGCGGGCCGTTGCAGGGGTCATTCATCCTCGACCGGGTGCGCGCCACGGTCGGGGAGGGGACGGAATGGAGGAACCGGCCATGGGCGGGCAAGAAACCGCCGCGCCCGCACCGCCGCTGATCGCCTGCCCGGATTGCGACCTGCTCCACCGGGTCAGGGAGATATCGTCGGGACACACGGCGAAATGCGTGCGATGCGGCGCGACCCTCTATAAGCCGAAAGCGGACAGCATCAACCGGACGTTCGCCCTCGTCGTCGCGGGATTGCTGCTGTACTGGCCCGCCAACTTTCTCCCGCTCATGAGCATTTCGAGCCTCGGGGAGACCCGGGAGAGCACGATGTTCGCGGGCGTGCGGGAGCTCTACGCCGGCGGGGCGTGGTGGGTGGGGAGCCTTGTTCTCGCGGCAAGCATGCTGGTGCCGCTCGTGAAGCTTGCCGGGATGTGCTGCGTGCTGCTTCCCCTGTGGCTCAACCGGAGACCCCCGGCGGCGGGGTTCTCCTACCGGATGCTCGTCGCGCTCGATTCCTGGGGGATGCTCGAGGTCTACATGCTCGGGGTCCTCGTCTCGATCGTCAAGATCTCCGCCATGGCGAAAATAACGGCGGGCGCCGGCCTCTATGCCTTCGTCGCGCTCATGCTGATCACGATGCTCATCTCGACGACCCTGGACCGGCAGGCGGTGTGCGAGCGACTGGGGGAAGCCCGATGAGCGCGACGCGCACAACCGCCGCGGGAGCCTCCCTGGTCAGGTGCCCCAGTTGCGATCTGCTCTGCGGCATGAAACCGCTTCCCCCCGGCTCCCGCGCGAGGTGCCCCCGCTGCGGCGCCGCGATCCGCCCGCGAAAGCCCGACAGCCTCGCGCGGACATGGGCGCTCCTCATTGCCGCGGCGATATTCTACATACCCGCCAACGTCTACCCGGTCATGATGATCGAGTCGTTCGGAACGACGAGCGCGGACACCATCATGGGGGGGGTGAAGGAGCTCGTCGCCACCGGCTCGTGGCCGATCGGCCTCCTGCTCTTTTTCGCGAGCTTCTGCGTCCCGATGCTGAAACTCTTCGGGCTCGCCTGCCTGCTCATGTCGGTGAAACGAAGGTCGTCGTGGCGTCCGCGGCAGCGCACGGTCTGGTACCGCCTGATCGAGGTGATCGGACGGTGGTCCATGCTCGACATATTCACGCTTTCGATCATGGTGGCGCTGCTCAAGATGGGCGCCCTGCTGACCGTCGTGCCGGGCATCGGGGCGGGCGCCTTCGCGGCGGTGGTCGTGCTCACGATGTGCGCGGCCATCTCGTTCGACCCGCGGCTGATATGGGATGACGCCGGGGAAACGGTTCGCTGACGGTGACGGAGGGAACGAACGGAGGGGTACACTCGATGAACGCGCTGGTTGACGGTGCCTCCCGGGATGGCGGCATCCCGGAGGTCGCGGTAACGAAGCAGGGCCGCTTTTCGATAATATGGATAATCCCCCTGATAGCCGCCGGGATAGGCGGGTGGCTCGCATACAAGAGCTACGCGGACCGCGGCGTGCCGATCACGATCACGTTCAGTGACGGCACGGGGATCGCGGGAGGGAAGACGCAGGTCAGATACAAGGGCCTGACGGTGGGGCAGGTCGATTCCGTCCGCCTGGGATCGAACGATACCCGGGTGGTCGTGCACGCGACCCTCGAAAAGTCCGTCGGCGGCCTTGCCCGGGGGGGGTCGCAGTTCTGGGTTGTGCGGCCGAGGATAGGGCAGGGGCATGTCTCGGGGCTTGGAACGATCCTTTCGGGCGAATACATACAGGTGCGCCCGGGGAAGGGCGCTCGTGCAACATCGTTCACGGGGCTCGAGGAGCCGCCGCTCATCGACGAGGACAGCCGCGGCCTGAGGCTCATTTTGAAAACGGACCAGTTGGGCTCGCTGCAGGCCGGAGCTCCCGTGTACTATCGCGAGGTCGTGGTCGGGAGCGTTTCCGGGTGCCGGCTGACGGATGCGGCGGACGGCGTGAATGTCTACGCATTCATCGAGGAGAACTACGCGCCCCTGGTGAGGGAGAACACCCGGTTCTGGAACGCGAGCGGGGTGGATGTGAAGCTCGGGTTGCTCTCCGGCCTGGATGTGGACATCGAGTCGCTGCGCGCGTTCCTCGCGGGCGGGGTCGCGTTCGCCACGCCGGACAACCGCGACATGGGAACGCAGGTCTCCGACGGGGCCGTGTTCACGCTCTACCGCGAACCGAATTACCGGTGGCTCACCTGGAAGCCGAAGATCCCGCTGGGCGCCGGGGAGGGGAATTAGGAGCCTGTCCGAGTAATAGGCTCTGCCGCGCCGCCTGGCGGTTGGCCGGAAGGCGACGCAGATCGTTTGCGAAGGGGAATGACGGCTGAAGGGCAAGGGAGGACACGCATGCGCACGATAAAGTCGGTTCTCATCGCGTCGGTTATCGCGTCGGCACTGGCCGGGGCGGCCATGGGGCAGCAGCAGGCCGCGGTACCGCAGGCCGCCCCGCAGGAGGTGCAGCCGGCGGCCGGGGAAGTCACCCCGGACCCGTGGCCGAAGACCGCCGATCAGGGCGGCGCGAAGTACACCGTGTACCAGCCGCAGCTCGAAAACTGGGACGGGTATAATTTCGCGGCCATGGCCGCGGTCTCGGTGCTCCCCCCGGGCGCGAAGGACCCGGTGTTCGGCGTGATCGACATCGCGGCAACGACGCTCGTGCCGCCGACATCCCGCACCGTCGAATTCCACGGCATCACGATCAAGAAGGCAACGTTCCCGTCCGTCCCGGACAAGGCGGAGGCGTACCGGCAGGGTTTCCAGGCGATGGTCACGGGCGCCCCCACCATCTCCCTCGACCGGCTCGACGCCATGCTCAAGATCCAGGGCGCGGAGAAGAAGGCGCGGATGGTGCCGGTGGAGAACGCCCCGCCCGAGTTCGTCTTCGCGCAATCAGCCGCCGTCCTCGTCTCCATCGACGGCGACCCGGTATGGAGCGCCGTCGCGGGTACCCGGCTCGAGCACGCCGTCAACACCCGGGCGCTCCTCCTGCGGGACGACTCGTCGGGCAGGTGCTACATCCACCTGTTCGACGGCTTCGTCGAGGCGCCCGCCCTCTCCGGGCCGTGGACGGCGGCGAAAACGGCGCCGCCCGGCGCCCAGGATGCCGCCTCGGCGCTGGCCAAAGCGAATGTCGTGGACCTGATGGAGGGTCCTCCCGACGCCGCGGATCCGAAGAAGATGCCTTCGCTCGGGACGCTCGTGCCCCGGGTCATCGTGGCGACGAAACCCACGGAGCTCATCGTGACACAGGGCCAGCCGGTCATGGAGACCATGCTGCCGCTGATGCTCCTCTACGTAAACAACACCACCGCCAACGTCTTCATAGATCTGGACGATCAGAACACCTACGTGCTCGTCGCGGGCCGCTGGTTCCGCGCCCCCGATCTGAAGGGGCCGTGGCAGTACGTGGCGGGCAAGGACCTCCCTTCCGACTTCGCGAAGATCCCGGACGACAGCCCGAAGGAGAACGTGAAGGCCTCGGTGCCGGGGACGGCGCAGGCGCAGGAGTCCGTCATCGAAAACGGGATCCCGCACTCGGCGGTCGTGTACCGGGCAAAGGCACTTTTCACGCCGCGACTGCACGGCGAGCCGGTCATGAAACCCATACCGGACACCGCCTTGAGCTACGTCTGCAACACGGACGACCCGATCATCGCCGTGTCCCCGACGGGGTGGTACGCGGTGAAGAACGGTGTCTGGTTCACCGCCGCTTCTGTCAATGGGCCGTGGGCGGTCGCGTCATCGGTCCCCGCGGCCGTCTACTCGATCCCGCCGAGCTCCCCGCTCCACTTCGTGACCTATGTGAAGATATACGCCGCGACGCCCGAGTACGTCGTCGACGGCTACACGTCCGGCTATCTGGGCACGGTCGTCACCCCCGACAACGTGGTGGTGTACGGCACCGGCTACGACTATGCGCCCTTCATCGAGGGAAGCGCCTGGTATCCCCAGCCCGTCACCTACGGGTACGCCGCCAACCAGACCTGGACTCCGTGGACGGGATGGACCTACGGCTACGGGCTCGGCTGGGGCTGGTCCGCCGGGGCCCTCGCCTCCGGCTACTGGGGCTACGCCCCCGCGCCGTACTGGGGGGCCGCACGCTACGCAGGCGGCGCCGCGTCATGGGGGTCGAACGGGTGGGCCGCCACCACCGGCAGGGTGTATCAGCAGTGGGGATCGACGGCCGCCGTGACCCGCGGCTCAGCCGGATACAACGCGTGGACCGGGAACGCGTGGAGCAGCAAGGTCGGCTACTCCTACAACTCCACGACGGGCCGTATCTCCGCCGGGCAGCGCGGCGAGGTTCAGAACGTCTATACCGGAAACACCGCCTCGGGCGCCCGCGGCGCGACCTATAACCCGACGACCGGTGTCACCGCAAAGGGCGGTTACGCGGCGGGGGCGGACGGCGCCGCGGGCCGGGTCACGGCCACGGGGCCCGGGGGCGGGAGCGCCACGGTCGCGAGGGTGGGGAACAACTACTACGCGGGCCGCGACGGAAACGTCTACAAGGACACGGGCGGCGGCTGGCAGAAGCAGGACAGCGGGGGCTGGAACAGCGTGAGCGCGGGGGACCAGCTCCAGTCGCTCCAGTCCCATCAGCAGGCCCGGCAGTCGGGGGACGCGCGCTCCGCGGGGGCTTCCTGGGGTTCGGATGGCTGGGGAGGGGGCTTCAGCGGCGATGGCGAGCGTGTCAGCGGCAACGGTACGAGCTTCGGGGGCGACAGTTTCGGCGGTGAGGGCGGAGACCGTTTCGGCGCCGATGGATTTGGCGGCGGAGACCGTTTCGGGGGCGACAGTTTCGGCGGCGACCGATTCGGAGGAGGCGGAGGGTTTAACCGCGGTGGCTTCGGGGGCGGGGGAAGGAGCTGGGGCGGCGGCAGTTTCGGGGGTGGCGGCTTCCGCGGGGGAGGCGGTCGCGGGGGCGGCGGACGGCGATAGAATGTATGAGCGAGACAGCGGCGCCGATTCGAGAAGATGTCCGTTATTCTCCTGCTCTATGCTTGGTGCGTCCCTGTCCATTACGCCGTACCGGCTATGGCGGCGCTCGTCCGCGAGGAAAGAGACGTTGAACTAAATGGGGGGAGCGGGTAGTATCATCGCAATGGGAGGTGGAACATGAAATGGTGCGCGGTGGTTGGAATAGCGGCGCTGGTTCCGGCGATGGCGGGGGTCGGGATCGCTGCGGAGTCTCCCGCGTTTACCGGGGCCGCGGATGCGCCTGCCGCCGGGGGGGCGGAGTGGCCGCGCGAGATCGACACGCCGGACGGGAAGATCGTCCTCTACCAGCCGCAACCTGAAACATTCAAGGGGGACCGGCTCACGGCACGGGCGGCGGTCTCGGTGACCCCGAAGGACGCGACCGAGCCGGTCTTCGGGGCGGTCTGGTTCGACGCCCGCGTCTCGACCGACCGCGACGCGCGCACGGTCACCATCCTGAGCATGGAGATCCCCCGGGTCAAGTTCCTCGATGCGAGCGCGGACCAGGAGGGGAAACTCGCCGGCACACTTAAAAACCGCCTCCCCTCGGCGGACCTCACCTTCTCGCTCGACCACCTGCTCGCCGGCATCGCGCTCGCGGAGAAGGAGGAGATCGCCGAGAACAGCATCGCCACGGCCCCCCCGAAGATCATCTTCTCGACGACACCCGCCGTCCTCGTCGTCCTCGACGGCAAACCCGAATTGAGACCGGTGGAGAAGACGAAGCTCATGCGCGTCGTGAACACCCCGTTCACCATCCTCCTCGACCCCGACACGAAGGCGTACTACCTGAAGGGGGGCGATCGCTGGTACACCGCCACCGACATCATGGGCTCGTGGGCCGTGTCGGCGAATGTCCCGGCGGCCGTCGCCGCCGCGGTCCCTTCGGAATCCGGCGCCGACACCGCGGGCGAGACCGCCCCGACCCCGCCATCCCCCGCGCCGCGCATCATCGTCGCGACGGAGCCGACGGAGCTTATCGTTTCCAACGGCGATCCGACATGGACCCCGATCGAGGGGAACCAGCTCCTCTACCTGGGCAACTCCGAGAGCGATGTCTTCATGGAGATCGGATCGCAGCAGTATTACGTTCTGCTCGCGGGGAGGTGGTATCGCGCGGCATCGATGAACGGCCCGTGGGCGTATGTCGCCTCGGACAAGCTCCCCCCCTCCTTCGCGAAGATACCGTATGACTCCCCGAAGGGGAGCGTGCTCGTCCATGTGGCGGGCACGGAACAGGCGAGGGAGGCCGTTCTCGACGCCGGCATCCCGCAGACGACCGCGGTGAAGCCGGGCACGGCGGACCTCAAGGTCGCGTACGACGGGGAGCCGAATTTCAAGAAGATCGAGGGAACGGAGATGACCTACGCGGCGAACACGACCGACTCCGTCATCCAGGTCAAAAAGAAATACTACTGCTGCAGGAACGCGGTCTGGTACGCGGCGAAAAGCCCGACGGGGCCGTGGGAGGTATGCACGAAGGTGCCGAAGGAGGTCTACACGATCCCCCCGAGCTGCCCCGCATACAACGTCCGCTACGTCAATGTCTACAACGCGACCCCCGAGGCGGTGACCGAGGGGTACCTGCCCGGGTACACCGGCAGCTATGTTTTGAACGACACGGTGGTGTACGGCACCGGGTTCTCGTACCCGCCGTGGCCCGGGCCGGTGTATATCCAGACCCCGATGACGTGGGGGTTCTGCCCGGTCTACAACTCGTGGAGCGGGGCGTGGGGCTTCGGGTCCGGCCCATGGGGAAACAGCAGGGGATGGGTGAACTGGGGGGGCGGGCACGGCGGCTGGTGGGGCCCGAGCGGGTACCACCCGGTCAACTGGAGCGCGCACAACGGGCAGCTCAACGTCAACGGGAAGACGTATAACGCGAACAACTTCAGGAACAACAACCTCTACCGTCAGGGGGACCATCCCGCGCACGCCGCGCAGGCCGGGAAGATCGGCCAACTCCAGGCGCCGAAGGCGGGGGGGAACCTCGCGAACAATGTCTTCGCGGATAAGAACGGCAATGTGTTCCGGAAGACGCAGGACGGGTGGGAACAGCGCGGCAGGGACGGGTGGACGAAAAACTTCGCCGCCCCTTCCGGGGGTGCCGCCCGTGGAATCGGGCAACGATACAACGAGCCTGCCCGCCAGGACATCACGCGCTCGCTGGGACAGGGCGTCGGCCGCCCGGCCGGATCCGATTTCGGCGGGCGCGATTTGTCGGGGATGGACCGCGGATTCGACCGTTCCGACCTCGAATCCCACAGCTACGCGCGCCAGAGGGGAATGGACAGGGCGAATGATTTCAACCGCAACTTCTCGAGCTTCGACAGGGGCGGCTTTGACCGCGGGGGATTTGACAGGGGCTTCGGCGGCGGCCGCGGCGGCGGCTTTCATGGCGGAGGGGGAGGTTTCCACGGCGGCGGGCGGCGGTAATTGATGCAATGTCTCGCCACGGAGGGCGCAGAGGTTCACGGAAAAAACGTCTCGCGGCTTGAACCGCTTAAACATGGTTTTTTCGCCGCGGGGGCACGGGGGAGACGGAGAAATGAGAATAGTGAGATTGCGTTTCGCATGCGCGGCAGCCCTCCTGTGCGCCGCGCTTTTGAACCGCGGGGGTGACGCCATGGCGATCGATGAAGCGAGATACTCCGTTCTGGAGAGGGAGGGGAGCTTCGAGCTCAGGAGCTATGAGCCGCAGGTTGTTGCCGAAACAGTCGTGGAGGGCGACTTCGATAAGGTCGGCAGCGAAGGGTTCCGCCGGCTATTCCGCTATATCTCGGGCGAAAACAGGAAGAAACAATCGATCGCAATGACTGCGCCGGTTTCCCAGCAGGGTGGGGGAGAGAAGATACCCATGACCGCGCCGGTGGGGCAGGAAAAGGCGGGTGCACGGTGGAGTATCACGTTCCTCATGCCGCCGCGCTGCACGATCGAGTCCCTGCCGGAACCGTTGGACCCCGGGGTGAAAATAAAAAGCGTCCCCGCGCGACTCATGGCCTCCCTGCGGTATACGGGAACATGGAGCAGGAAAAGATATCTTGCGCGCGAGACTGAACTGCGCAAGATGCTCATCGCGCGGGGGTTCACCGCTCAAGGCGAACCGGTGTGGGCCCGCTACAACCCGCCGTTCACGCTCTGGTTCCTGCGCAGGAACGAGGTATTGATCCCGGTGTCGCAAGCCCGGCCGTAAACGATCTCCTTCCAACTTTGAAGTAGCCCGCAGATGAACGCAGATCGTCAGGATTGACAGGATGCAGAGGGGGGACAAAAGCGGCGGGATACCCACATGGGACGCGGATCGTCGCGGATGAACGCGGATCGCTTGAATAGGATGGATACAATGAAGCAACAGAGGATACATCATTCCGGACGCAGATTTCGCAGATGAACGCAGGTAAAGAAACCGCGTAACTACTCAGATGGTCAGAAGTCAGGAGCCAGAATCCAGAATGGATCGCGAAAAGCTTCCAGTAGCGTGCTGACCTCCTCGAGTAACTGCATTAACCCGGAAAAATCGCCGTAGCCCAAGTCCTCAAATATCGACGCCGGCGTCCTCATTCCGACTCCTGGCTCCCGACTCCTGAATTCTGGCTCCAAAGCAGTTATGAAACCACACATGATTTTCAAAAATGAATGGGACGCGGAGCTTTCTTCACGTTCCCCTTTTTTCCTTGAACTTTTTTCCTGAACCATCGTGGTATCTGCGTGCTCTGCGTTCATCTGCGTCCCGAATGCCGTTTCCCTTGTGCCTTTTCTCCATGGTCTTATCCGCGTCCATCCTGACAATCTGCGTTCATCTGCGTCCCGACGTTAAAGCGTGTAACGCTGAATTCCCGCTTTCGCGGGAATGATATCCAGAGGAAGATACCCCCCATAAATGTCCCTGTACAAAAGATCCATAATTCTTATTGACATTAGGTATAATAACAGTTATCATTATTGTATAAGATAGAGGAGGGCTTCGGATGAAGATCAGATATTGGTGCGTACTTTCCATGGCCGTGATATTTCTTTTCCCGGTCCAGGGGATTTTAGCGCAGGGGACGAACGCGGTTTCCTTTGCGATCATAGGCGACTATGGCCTTGCGGGGACTCCCTTGTCCGACGTCGCGACTGTTGTCAAGAGCTGGGCTCCCGGGTTCATCGTCACCGTGGGGGACAACAACTATCCGAGCGGCGCCGCGGCGACCATCGACGCGAACATCGGCCAGTACTACCACGACTACATCTATCCCTATACCGGAGCGTACGGGGCCGGGGCGACGACCAATAAGTTCTATCCGATTCCGGGGAATCACGACTGGTACACCGCCAACGCGCAGCCGTACCTCGATTATTTCACCCTGCCCGGCAACGAGCGCTACTACGAGTTCGTCCTAGGGCCCGTGCATTTTTTCATGCTCGACAGCGACACGAACGAACCCGACGGCTACACGAGCGGATCCACCCAGGCCCTCTGGCTCCAGAATGCCCTCGCCGCATCGACCTCCCGTTGGAATCTCGTGCTGTGCCACCACGCCCCCTACTCGTCGGGCTCCGTCCACGGCTCGACGGCCTACATGCAGTGGCCCTTCGAGGCGTGGGGCGCCGACGCGGTATTTTCGGGGCACGAGCACACGTACGAGCGCGTCCTGCAGGGTTCGTTCCCGTATTTCGTGAACGGCCTCGGCGGGGACAGCAAGTATACGTTCGGAACACCGGTGTCGGGGAGCCAGGTCCGCTACAGCGCCGACTACGGCGCGATGCGGGTCGAGGCGACGGACGAGTTCATCACCTTCGAGTTCATCACGCGGGGGGATGTCGTCGTCGACACCTACACGCTCCTCGGGGCGCCGCCTCGGAGGGTCAACTTCCAGCCGTTCGCCTCTGATATCCCGGAGGGGTGGGTTCTCGGCGACGCATCCGCCCACGGTTTCCGCGGCGACTACGGCTGGCAGTGATCGCGGGCGCGGGGTGATTCGGCGCGGCTGAGGAAGGCGCCGACGAGGGCGAGGTACTTGGCGGCCTTTTCGAGGTGGTGGCTGTGCGGGGCGTCCTCGAAAACCGCAAGCTCCTCCGCGAAGCGCTCGATCGTCCAGAGAGACGGGTCGTCCGGCCTGTCCGAGTTGCCACCGCCGAGCTGGGCATAAAAAACACGGGCCGTCCCCCGCCTGAGACGCCCCAGGGGATCGAGATAGTCGTGCGTGGCGCCGGGGCCGCCGTGAAGGGCAAAGAGCGGGATGCCCCCCGCCCCTGGGTTCACGATCCAGTACCAGACTTCCCGCCCGGCACCGAGACATCTGCCCCTGCGGACTGTCGAGTGCTCTTCCCCTCCATTTCACAGCGGGAAGAGAAAAAATCACCCATGTATTTTCTCCGTAAGAGTTGACAACCCCCCCGTCGAATGAAAAGGCCGCTATCCCCGCGCGGCGCCAGACCGCATTTCATGCCGAATCTGTATCCTGCACGGCAGTATGATGCAACAACCGAAATCCGCCCCGCCGGGTGGGTGTGCGCGGAGGCGGCCCAAATCCTTGACATTCTCCGTCAAATAGTACCTAACATGTTGCGCCGCATAATGTTTTATCCAGTAGCAGCCCTTGACAATTTACCCAGGCGGGGGTAAATTCAACTATAGAAGTAGGAGATTAAAGGAGGCGTCCTGTGAAATGGCATTTTTCCCTCGCGGCTCTGTCCCTCGCGGTGCTTCTCGCTCCCGCCTCACTGACCGCCGAGCTTACCGCGGGCGCGAAAGCCCCTGGCTTTATCGAGAGCCTGTGCGGTTCTGGCGGCCTCACGGGGGGGCAGTTCAATCTTTCCCGCGACGGGGGAGGGCGGGTCGTCTATCTCCAGTTCAACAATCCGACGTGCCCCAGGTGCCGGTTCCTGATAAAGACGGTGGAGAGTTCCGTCTATCCACTGTTCAGGGACAATCCGGGGGTCGTCTTCGTGCAGGTCGCGTATGCTTACGGCGGCTACGGTGTGAGCGACGTCATGGCGATGATCGCCGCGACCGGGTGCACCCAAAATGTGCTCGCGGAAGGCGACGGTTTCGCCTATTCCGCCTACGACATCACCCACATCCCCTACAGTTTCATCATAGACAGGGACGGCGTCATCCAGTATTCCAAAGGGGGGATGGACATCCCGGCGAGCGAGATTACGGGGGAGATCAACGGGCTCCTCGGCGGAGGGCCCCTTCCCACGCCGCACCCGTGCATCGAGCTCATCTGCGACAGGGCTTCCTACGTCCCCGGCGACACGGTGAAGATCGAGGCCGAGGTGTCCGGCGTTTCGCGGCCGTTCGACGCCTACGCGCTCATCAGGCAGCCCGACGGATCCTATCACTCGATGTCGCTTTCGGGCGGCCTCCTTCCGGGCGTCGCGCCGCTCGCCGTAAACGTCCCCTCGCACATGCCCCTGGCGTCGTACAGCCTGTTGAATACCCCCATCCCGCTCACCGCGCCGCTGGGGGCTTACGACGTGATCGTTGGCCTCGCCGATCCGGGAACGCTCAGCGCGTTCTGCGAGGCGCAGCTCACGGAAGAGGTCCGGTAGCGCCCTGCGGCGGCTGTTCGCACGACCAAATGCGCGACTCCCCATGAAGATACGCTGGGGAAGATGCGTTGGGGTGGAAACCCGCCGCGAACCCTGCTACAATACCGCCGCACGCCCCGTGTGTCGTTACCCTCTCGGAGAGCCCCGCAATGGAGATCGATCCCGGCGCGCACAGTTACCCCTGTCTCACGGAACGCGAGGCGGTCGAACGGCTCGCGCGCGAGGGCTACAACGAGATCCCCTCCGCCGGCGCGCGCAGCATCTTTGCCATTGCCTTCGAGGTGGTGCGGGAGCCGATGTTTTTGCTGCTTGTCGCCTGCGGCATGATCTACCTCATCCTCGGCGACCTGGAGGAGGCGCTGCTGCTCCTCGGGTTCGTGTTCGTGGTCATGGGGATCACCTTCTACCAGGAACGCAAGACCGAACGGGCCCTGGAGGCGCTCCGCGATCTCGCCAGCCCGCGGGCGCTCGTGATACGGGGGGGCGTACAGAAGCGCATCGCCGGCCGGGAGGTCGTGCGGGACGACATCCTCCTGCTCGCGGAGGGCGACCGTGTGCCCGCCGACGCGGTCCTCGCCTGGTGTGTAAACCTCTCGGTCGACGAATCCCTTCTCACGGGAGAATCCGTGCCGGTCCGCAAGGCCGCGGGGGAAAATGCCCCGGGGATGAGCCGCCCCGGCGGCGACGATCTGCCGTTCGTCTATTCGAGCACACTCGTCGTCCAGGGCCGCGGGGTCGCCCGCGTGCGGGCGACCGGCCCCCACACGGAGATCGGGAAGATCGGCAAGGCGCTGCAGACGGTGGAACTATCGGAGACGATCCTCCAGAGAGAGACCGGGAGGCTCGTGCGCACCCTTGCCGCCGCGGGGCTTTCGCTGTGCGCGCTGGTGATCGGCGTCTACGGGTTCACCCGAGGCAACTGGCTCCAGGGCTTCCTTGCCGGGATCACCCTTGCCATGGCGATGCTGCCGGAGGAGATCCCGGTGGTGCTCACCATCTTCCTCGCCCTGGGGGCGTGGCGGATATCGAGGAAGCACGTGCTCACCCGGCGCGTCCCCGCGGTCGAGACCCTCGGCTCGACCACCGTTCTCTGCGTGGACAAGACGGGCACCCTGACCGTCAACCGGATGACCGTACGGGGGCTCTTCGCGGCCGGCCGCTATCACGAGGTGCATCTTGCCGGGGGGGAGGATTTGCCCGAGGAGTATCATGGACTCGTCGAGTTCAGCATCCTCGCGAGCCAGAGGGACCCGTTCGATCCGATGGAGAAGGCGATCGGGAAGCTCGGGGCGCTGCGCCTCGAGGGGACGGAGCATCTCCACCGCGACTGGAAGCAGGTGCGCGAGTACCCGCTCTCGAAGAAACTTCTTGCGCTTGCGCACGTGTGGGTGTCCCCCGACGGAGCCGAATACGTCGTCGCCGCGAAAGGGGCGCCCGAGGCCATCGCCGACCTGTGCCACATTGGCGGCGCCGACGCGGAGAGCCTCGCCCGTGATATCGCGGAAATGGCCTCGCGGGGGCTCAGGATCCTCGGGGTCGCCCGGGCTCGCTTCCCGCGCACGGCGCTGCCCGAGGGGCCGCACGACTTCGATTTCGAATTCCTGGGGCTCGTGGGGCTGGCCGATCCGGTGCGCGCGGCGGTTCCCGGCGCCATCCGCGAGTGCTACGGGGCGGGCGTCAGGGTCGTGATGATCACGGGAGACTATCCCGGGACGGCGCAGAGCATCGCCCGCGATATCGGCCTCAGGTCGAGCGACCGGTGCATCACCGGGCCGGATCTCGACGCGATGGACGACCGTGAACTGCAGCGCCGCGTCCGGGAGGTGAATATCTTCGCCCGCGTCGTCCCCGAGCAGAAGCTCCGCCTGGTCAGCGCGCTCCAGGCGAACGGCGAGATCGTGGCGATGACGGGCGACGGGGTGAACGACGCGCCAGCCCTGAAGGCCGCCCACATAGGGATCGCAATGGGAAAGCGCGGGACCGACGTGGCGCGCGAGGCCGCGGCCCTCGTCCTGCTCGACGACGATTTCTCATCGATCGTGAGCGCGATCCGGCTTGGCCGCAGGATATTCGACAACATCAGGAAGGCGATCGCCTACATTTTTGCCATCCATGTCCCGATCGCCGGGCTTTCGCTTATCCCGGTTCTTTTCAAGTGGCCGCTCGTGTTGCTGCCGGTCCACGTCGTGTTCCTTGAGCTGATCATCGACCCCGCCTGCTCGGTCGTGTTCGAGGCGGAGCCGGAGGAGGCGGATGTGATGGATCGCCCCCCCCGCGACCCGAGGATGCCGCTTTTCGGGAAGAGGACCCTGGCGCTGAGCCTGCTCCAGGGCATGAGCGTGCTGGCGATCGTCCTCTCGGTTTTCGTGATCTCACTGCACCGGGGCCAGGAAGAGTCGGAGGCCAGGGCCCTCACCTTCACCACGCTGATCGTGGCCAACCTCGGCCTCATCATGACCAACCGGTCTTGGTCCCGCTCCATCCTCAAGTCGATGGGGGAGACGAACCCGGCGCAGTGGTGGGTCCTGGGCGGGGCCGTGGCATTCATGGCCCTCGTGCTCTACGTCCCCTTCCTGCGCGGGATGTTCCGGTTCAACCTGCTGCACCCGGTGGACCTGTGCATCTGCTTCTGCGCGGGGGTCGTCAGCATCCTCTGGTTCGAGGGGCTGAAGTGGTTCAACCGGGTGCGGGCTTAGCGCCGCTCCGCAGATGCGCGGGGCGGTTTGTGATGAGCAGGATGTGCCCCTTCTTCCCGATGACCCGCGCAGGGGTCCGCGCATGGGCGGCGAGGGTCGGCATGTCGTCCTCATGGATAATCACGAAAAGCGGGCCCCGCGAATCCCACAGCGCGTAGAACTGACCGTAGTCCATGAACCACCCGGACTGGTCCCCCTGTGCGCTCCCATACTCGAGCTCCCTGGGCACGTCCACGGACGCGACCCGCCGCCGCGTATAGAAGGGTATATCCTGGGCATAGAAGCCGAAGCTCAGGACCATATCCCCGGGCTGCGCCTCGACATTCACGACCCTCGCGAGCTCCTTGAGGGATTTCCTCTGTTCCCACTGCTCGAGGACGAACGGCGGGCCTGCCACACACCACGCGTACGAGGCCACTACGAGCCCCAGGAAGTACCGCGCGATGTCGGCCCTGCGGATGGCGCGCGCGGCGAACATCCCGCCGCAGGCGAGGGCGATCCCGATAGTCGCGCACCCGCCCACGCAGAGGTCCGGGTGGCGCGCGACGAGGGGATAGATGAGGATTCCCAACGCGCCGGCGTACAGGAGCGCGGCAAGGCACAGGGCCTGCCTTCGCAGCGAGGAGATCCCGTCGTCCATCGCGGAGGAGAGCATGCGGCCCGTGAGGAGCGCGGCCGCGGGGAACATGGGCAGTATGTAGGACGCGAGCTTCGATCCGGACGAGGAGAAAAAGACAAAGATCACCGTCGCCCATACGAAGAGAAAAAGGTCCGGCCCCCCATCGCCGCGCCCGATCCTCCGCGCGCTCCGGAGGAGCGAGACGGGTAAAAACCATGACCAGGGGAACATCAGCCCGGCGAGGATCGGGATGAAATACCAGAACGGCTCGGTGTGCTGGTGGTGGGTGCTCAGGAAGCGCTGAAACTGCTCGTGCACGAAGGAATACCTGACAAACCCTGGATTCCGCACCGATACCAGGATAAACCATGGGGAGCATATGACCAGGATCAGCAGAAGCCCCCGCAAAGGGCGTAGCCGGGGGATGAGGCGCCAGCGCCCGTACAGCGCCACGCAGACAAGCATGATGGCCCCCGGCAGGATGATCCCGATGAGGCCCTTCGCGAGCACCATCAGCGCCGTGCAGGCGTAGGCGGGGTAGTAGTAGCCCGCCTTCCCTTCCCCCCCGCGGCGCGCGGCGGCAACGAAGGCGCAGAGCGTGGCCGTCATGAGGAAGGTGAGGGTCATGTCGATGGTATTCAACCGCGCCTGGACGACGAACCCCACGGAGGTGCCCAGGATGAGGGCTGAGAAAAGGGCGACCCTCCGCCCGTAGAGCGCCCGGCCCAGCCGCCACGTGAGAAGGATGGTCCCGAGGCCGGCCAGCGCGCTGAAGAGACGGGCGGCGAACTCGGTTTCTCCGAACACGGTGAAGGAGAGGGCGTTCAGCCAGTAGTAGAGGGCGGGCTTGTCAAAATACACGACGTAGTTGAGGCGGGGAGTGATGAAATCGCCGCTCTCCAGCATCTCCCTCGGAATCTCGGCGTACCGCGCCTCGTCCGGGACGAGGAGCGGGCTCCTCCCCAGGTGGAGAAACAGGGCGGGCGCGAATAGGACGAGGAGGACGAGGCAGTCGATGCCGCGGCTGCCGTCGGTGCGGACGAGATACTCCACGATGCGGTTCACGGCAATTCACCTTTGCGGCGCGGGACCGTTTCGCGAATCACCGTGCAGATCAGGATGTTCCAGGGATCGCGCCGTCGCCCATTACTCGGACAGGCTCCCAGTATAGCACAGGGGTATGGCGGGGTGGCGGACGGGATAATGCTGCGAGGGTGCCGGCGAAAGCCGGGGACCGCCCGAGGGCACCCATCCGATACGGGGTCAATTATGGTGGGTTCCCGCCACATTTCCCCTCCCCCCTTGAGGGGGAGGGAAAGGGTGGGGGGTAAAAATACCCCCCGAGACTGTCCCCTTGCACAATTCCGACAATTACGCAAATTAATATTGACAGCCGGCGGGGACCTGTTATACTCAACGAGATCAGAGTAACGCTTGGGTATAATAGGTTGAGTAATCTATGAACCGTGAGCCTGCTACTCGACTCGCGGTTTTTTCATACCCGGGGCAATTCTGATCATCAGGGAGGTTGCGGCGCGCCGCTCTACAAGGCGCACCGCAGGAAACCGGCGCCTCCCCCGTGTTAGATGAAGGAGTTCAGGTACAATGGCAAGAGGCACAGTGAAGTGGTTCGACGAGCGGAAGGGCTTCGGTTTCATCACACCCGAGAGCGGTGAGGATCTTTTCGTCCATCACAGCTCGATCCTTATGGAGGGGTTCAAGACCCTCGAGGACGGCGAGGCGGTGGAGTTCGATGTCGCCCCCGGTCGCAAGGGCCAGCAGGCAATCAATGTGCGGCGTTCGACTCAGACTGCGTAGACGCCCGCGTTGGTAAAGTGCAAGCCCCGTCTCCCGCAAGGGAGGCGGGGCTTTGTATTTGGCGCGCCCGATCCCGGGGGCTGCGCCTGTCCGTCTCATATCTCGTATTTGAACTGGAGCCACCAGGCCCCGTTTTCCCTCGTGTTCGTCACGTTCCCGAATGACCCCCATCCGGCGACCAGCGTCATGTGGCTGTTGATGATCCAGCTTGCGTCGATCGCGTTCCACGAATCCTCCTCGCCGATCAGCCCGGGGATCTGACCGTAGGGGCTTTTCTTCTGTCGGATCTCGTAGGCGAGCAACAGCCAGTCGGTCGGGAGGAACGCGACGTTCCCCTCGAACGAGGGGGTGAATTTATCGGAGAAGCCGAGGAGCCCCACCTGCGCCGCCTGGCTCCCGCGCATGCCCGCGGTGACGATGAGCGGCCGATTGATCTTCGGGATCATGAACGTCTTGGTGGCAGTCAGGGTGTAATCCACGCCGTTCGACTTGTCGAGGCCGATGGATTTGAGCGCCCCTCCGAGCCGGTGATCGATGGCCTGGATGCCGTCGTTGTACTTGAAGTGCGTCCCGAAGGTGAGCGCCGGGAGGGGGAGTTTGAACGAGTTCTCCTCCAGGAGGAGCGCCCGCGCGTTGAAGTTGTGCAGGAGGACATGGTTGCGCCGGATGCCGATGTCCGTGGCCTCGGCGATGTCGTGCGGCAAGGTCCCGAGGCCCAGGCGGTTGAAACCGTATCCGAGCTCGAGTCTCCTGAACAGCGTCTCCGTGAACGTCCACGCATCGAGGTCCTTCCCCCCGTTGGGCAAGAACACCTGCGAGTATGCGGCGGCCGGGAGGCCGAAGATCGTCCCCTCCGCACCCGGGTTCACGAGGTATGCCATTGGCGTGATCGAGCCTCCGCCGTATCCCTCGATCGTGTGGAACGGGAGCGGCGGGGCCTTCTGGGGCTTGGACAGGGTCTCTTCGGCGCCCTGCGCGGGCGGGTATTCCGCGGTACCTGCAGCCGTGTCGCCGGACGGCGCGACAACGGCTTCGGCTTTCGCGTCGGTCTGCGCCGGCGCGCCTGCGGTCGAGAAGACCAGCGCGACGGCGATAATTGATGCGATCATTTTCATCGGAATGACCCTCACGTTTTGCCAGATCCTCCGGTTGACCGGTCGCATCGGCGATGGGTGTGCGCGTGAATCTCGTGCCCGGTTGTCCGGTGCACGGTCTGGGCGTTGCGGTCTTTTAGGTTAGATGCCACCTCCCTTCTCGTAGTCCCGTCTTTCGCCGAAACGTATCTTTTCCGTCACCTCGATCTGCACGATCCTGGTGTCGTGGACCTTGATCGTCACGGTCCCGAACTGAAGGCTTTGCACCGCGTTGCCGACGATGCGGAGCGCCGGATCGGGAGTGCCGTGGGCGCGCAGCGATTCTTTTGTTGTCATACGCCTAGATGCCTCCGCCCTCGCTGAAGAAGGACGAGAGCTCCCGTACGGCGGCGGACTCGTCCCCCCCCGCGGCGATGATCTTCAGCTCGGAGCCCTTTGCCGCCCCCAGCATGACGAGCTGGATGATCGAGCAGCCGTCCGCCCGCTTGCAGTCCTTGCAGAGCGTGATCGCGGATTGGAACCCCCTGCACCTCCTGACGACCTCGGCTGCGACCCTCATGTGCAGGCCGTGGGGATTGTTGACGGTGACTGTGGCGTCTTTCATGGCTGTCTCCCTCGCGCGGACCTCCGGCATCCGCTCGGGCCCCTGTGCATCTCCCTCACTGGAAAAGCCAGGTGGAGAGGTAGCGCTCCCCCGTGTCGGGGAGGACCGTGACGATCGTCTTCCCGGCCGATTCCGGCCGTTTCGCAACCTCGATCGCCCCCCACATCGCCCCGCCGCCAGAGATTCCGGTCAGGATCCCCTCCTCGAGGGCGAGCCTGCGGGCCATCGCCCCCGCATCGACGTGGCCGACGCGCACTATCTCGTCGATCACGGCGCGGTCGAGCACGCCGGGCACGAACCCCGGCCCCCAGCCCTGTATCTTGTGCGGGCCGGGCGCGCCCCCCGACAGCACGGGCGAGTCCGCGGGCTCGAGCGCGATCACCTTCACCCCCGGCTTCCGCGCCTTCAGCACTCCTCCCACCCCCGTGATGGTCCCCCCCGTTCCGGTCGCCGCGACGAAGATGTCCACGCCGCCGTCCGTGTCCGCCCAGATCTCCTCGGCGGTGGTCCGCCGGTGTATCTCGGGGTTGGCGGGGTTTTCGAACTGCTGCGGCATGAAGCTGCCCGGCGTGGCGGTGTGGATCTCCTCCGCCTTCGCCACCGCCCCCTTCATCCCCTTTGCCCCCTCCGTCAGCACCACCTCCGCGCCCAGTATCTTCAGGAGCTGCCGGCGCTCGACGCTCATCGTGTCGGGCATGGTGAGGATGAGACGGTAGCCCCGCGCCGCGCAGACGAAGGCCAGGGCGATCCCCGTGTTGCCGCTCGTCGGCTCGACGATGACCGAGCCCTTCCGGATGAGCCCCTGCTTCTCCGCGGCATCGATCATGGCGACGCCGATCCGGTCCTTCACGCTCCCGAGCGGGTTGAACGATTCGAGTTTCGCCAGCACCACCGCGCCCGTCCCTTTCGAGATCCGGTTGATCCTCACCAGCGGCGTCCTGCCCACCGTCTTCGTGATATCGTCGAATATCCTGCCCATGGTATATCCCTTTCTCGCGGCTGTCGTGACGCCGCAGTTCATGCCGTCGCCTTCTTCAATGACTGGTCGATGTCCGCGATGATGTCGTCCGCGTTCTCGATGCCGACCGAGAGGCGGACGAAGTCCGGCGTCACCCCGGTGGCGCGCTGCTCCTCCGGGGAGAGCTGCTGGTGCGTCGTGCTCGCGGGATGGATCGCAAGCGTCTTCGCGTCGCCGACGTTCGCGAGGTGCGACACGAGTTCGAGCGAGTTTATGAATTTTTGCCCCGCCGGGAGCCCCCCCTTGATCCCGAAGCCGAGGATCGCGCCAGCCCCGCGGGGGAGGTACCTGTCGACGCGCGCCTTTTCCGGGCTCGACGCGAGGCCCGGATAGTGGAGCCAGGCAACGGCGGGGTGTTTCTCGAGATGCTCGGCGACGGCGAGGGCGTTCTGGGAATGCCGCGGCATCCTCAGGTGGATGGTCTCGATGCCCTGTAGGAAAAGGAAGGCGTTGAACGGCGACAGGGCGGGCCCGAGATCGCGAAGGAGCGTGACGCGCGCCTTGATGATGTAGGCGATGTTCCCGAGCGGCTTCAGCGCCTCCACGAAGTCGAGGCCGTGATAGCTCGGCTCCGGTCCGGAGACGAGGGGGAATTTCCCGTTCGTCCAGTCGAATTTGCCCGAATCGACGATGAGACCGCCGATCGAGGTCCCGTGCCCCCCGATGAACTTGGTGGCGGAATAGACGGTGATGTCAACCCCGAAGTCGAACGGCCTGAGGAGATAAGGGGAAACGGTGTTGTCGAGGATGAACGGGATCCCGTTCTCGTGCGCGATGGCGGCGATGCCCTCCAGGTCGGCGATATCGAGCTTTGGGTTCCCGATCGATTCGGCGTAGACCGCCTTCGTCTTCGGGCCGATCGCCGCGCGAAGCGCGCGAAGGTCGTTGGATTTGACGAAGCGGACCGTGATTCCCATCCGGGGGAGGGTATAGTGGAACAGGGTGTAGGTCCCCCCGTAGAGGTTATCGGCGGAGACGATCTCGTCCCCCGCCCGCGCGAGGGTGAGGATTGAGAGGGTGATCGCGGACTGCCCGCTCGCCACGGCGAGCGCGCCCACGCCCCCGTCGAGCGCGGCGATCCTCTTCTCGAGCACGTCGGTCGTGGGGTTCATGATCCTCGTGTAGATATTGCCGAATTCCTTGAGACCGAACAGGTTTGCCGCGTGCTCGGTGTCGCGGAACTGGTACGAGGTGGTCTGATAGATGGGCACCGCGCGCGCCCCGGTCGTCGGGTCGGGCTCCTGTCCCCCGTGAAGTGCGAGTGTCTCGGCGCTGAGTCTCGAGTCGATCCTGCTCATCGGCAATCCTCCCTGTTGACTTCGTTTATATCTGGTACATCTGTGCGACTTCCCTGCGGTCCCCGCACTGCGCGATCAGGTCCTCGAGCGTCATGGATTCGAGGAACGAGGAAATGCGTTTTCCGAGCTCCTGCCAGACGCTCTTGGTGACACAGTGGACGATCCGGCTGCATGAGCCGGGCTCCCGCGCGCAATCGAGGAGACACATATCCCCATCGAGCACCTCCACAATCTCCTTGAGGGTGATGTCCGCGGCCCGCCTGCCCAAACGGTAGCCACCGTGCGCCCCGCGATACGTGCGCACAAGGCCCGCGGCTTTGAGCGGAATCATGATCTGGCCGAGGTATTTTTCTGAAATCTCCTGATTCTTGGAGATGTCGCGTAAAAGAACCGGCTCGTCTCCCGAGTGGAGGCCGAGTTCTACGAGAAGCCTGACCCCATAGCGCACTCGAGTAGAAATCTTCACGTTTACCCCATCAATCACTACTAATATAATAGTTATTGTAGTGAATGTACCAACTCCTGATTTTGTTTGCAAGATATATTTTTAAAAAATCTCGTTGGCGGAGAAATAGTATACTATCTGAACAAATAACGGAGATCAGATATCTGGGCGGGGCGTTGTTGCGGAGACGCACCGTCGGGGGATGGCACCATGAAAAGTGAACCGCGCGCGCCGGCGATCATCGGCATCCTCAATGTCACCGCGGATTCCTTCTCCGACGGCGGGCGGTACCTCGACCCGCGCGCGGCGGTCCAAAAGGGGCTCGGGCTCGCCGCGGAGGGCGCGGACATCGTCGAGGTGGGGGGGGAGTCGAGCAACCCCGACGGCGCGCGCGTGGACGCCGCGGAGGAGCTTGCGCGCATCGAGCCCGTCATCCTGGGACTGAAGAAGGAGCGGGTACGGGTCTCCGTCGACACGCGCAAACCCGTGGTGATGCGGCGCGCGCTTGCACTCGGCGCGGATATGATCAACGACGTGACGGGCCTCAGGGACGCGGAGGCCGTTGAAGCGGTGCGCGGGGCCGGGGTGCCGGTCGTGGTGATGTTCGCCCGGAACCGGGGCCCCCGTGCGGAGAGGGCCTCGCGAAGCGAAGAGACCGTCATGGCGGAGATAGAGGCTTATTTTTCGGAGCGGCTCGCGTCGCTCGAGTCCGCCGGTATCGCCCATGACCGCATCATCATCGACCCCGGGATGGGTTTCTTCCTGGGCGGCACCCCCGGTCCGAGCCTGATGGTGCTCCGGGAATTAGAGTCGCTCCGGCGTTTCGGATGCCCCCTGTGCGTCTCCACGTCCCGGAAGTCGTTCATCGGGGCGGTGCTGAACCGGCCGGTCGGGGAACGGGGGGCGGGGACGCTCGCGACGGAGATCTGGGCCTGGCTCCACGGCGCGGGCTACATCCGCACGCACGAGCCCGGCCCCTTGCGGGACGCGGCGCGGATGATCGTGGCGATACGGGATCCTTCCTGAGAATCCTCGAAAACTGGCGTCCGGCGGACGGGGATGCTATACTGTGAACCTGGCGGGAGGCATGTTCTGCCCGAGGGGATGATGTATTCGGTATACATCGATGAGGTGTGTATGAGCCGTGAACGGGAGTTCGACTCACGGCTTTTTTATGCCCGGGGGCATGTCCGAAGAATATGAGAGTGGTATTGATCGCCCTGTTTCACTACGAGAACTTCGCCCTGAGGAGCCTTTTCTCCTACCTGAAGGCGCACGGCATACCCGTCTCCTTCATCGGGTTCAAGCGGATGCGGCACAAGGCGACCCGGACCCTGAAGAACGACTTCATGGAGATGTACGACTACCACACCGAGGCCACTCAGGAGGATATCGACACCCTTCTCGCCGAGCTGAAGAGGCTCGGCCCCTCGCTGATCGGCATCGGGGTCCAGTCCTCGCACTTCCCGGTCGCGCAGCGCATCACGCAGGCGATCAAGAAAGAGCTTGCCGTGCCGATAATCTGGGGCGGCGCGCACCCGACGATCGATCCCGAGCGCTGCATTTTGGAAACGGACATCCTCTGCGTCGGGGAGGGGTTCGAGCCGCTTCAGGAGCTCTCGGCGCGGATTGCGGCCGGGAAGCCGTACCGGGACATCCCCAACATCTGGGTGAACGAGGGAGGGAGCATCACGAGAAACGAGTCGCGGCAGCTCATCGCCGACCTCAACGTCCTCCCGGTCGCGAGCTGCGACGCCGAGGACAAGACCTACATCGACGACGGGCGGCTGCAGCCGGACAGGAACATCGACTACTTCGGGTACGGGTTCACGGACAATCCGCGTAAGACCATCCACCAGACGATGACGTCGTTCGGCTGCCTGATGAACTGTTCGTTCTGCGTGAATGCGCTGACCCACGAGCGGTTCAGGCGGCGGAGCGTCGAGCACGTGATCAGGGAGCTTGAGGAGGCGAAGCGGAACAACCCAGGGCTGAAGATGATCTTTTTCTGGGACAACATCTTCCAGGTCAACAAGGAATGGTGCCTTGAGTTCGCCGAGCAGTATTCCAAGCGGGTGCGCATCCCGTTCTTCGCCTATTCGCACCCTTTGTTCGTGGAGCAGGAAACGCTCGTCGCCCTCAGGAAGGCCGGATGGAGCGTCACGGTGATGGGGATTCAGAGTGGGAGCTATGCAATACGGAGGCATCTGTACAACCGGCGCGAGACGAACGCGCAGGTGATCACGGCAGCCCGCAGGCTCGACGCCCTGCGGTCGGTGAAGAGCCTGCACACCGTGTTCAGGATCTACTATGACTACGTGAAGAACAACGTCATGGAGAAGAAGGAGGACCTGCGGGAGAGCCTTGACCTGATCCTCGACCTGCCGAAGAACTTCATCTTCCAGGCGTTCAACCTCTCGTTCTTCCCGAACTACCTCCTGACCAAAGTGTATCTCGAAAAGGGATTCATCACCGAGGACGACCTCGAGGGGAACGTCACCACGTCGGGGAGCGACTGGATCACGTCGTTCGACAAGAGAAGGGAGTACAGCGGCTCCCTCAGGTTGCACGAGTACTACTACCTGCTCTTCTCCCTCGCGCAGTTCAAGATCTTCCCGAACGCGCTCATCAGGCGGATGGAGCGGAGGGAAATGTTCTTCGGGCGCCTGCGGACGCTGCACCTGATCTGCCGCGTCGTGCGGTTCATCGACCTCTACTTCAGGCCGTCGAACTACGTGTGGCTCTTCGCGATCCTCAGGCTGGTGTCCCTGCGCTTGAAGTACCGGCACCGGGCGTTCATGCGCCTGAGCTGACCTTGCCGGACGCAATAGGCAACGAGTTCTCCGCGTGGAATGTGCGCCGGGGGGGATTTCAGATCCCGCCGCGCCTGACGTGGCGCCGCCTTCTGCCCCGCTTCTTCCTCGCGGCCACCTGGAGGGGGGTCTCGAACATCTCGAGCTGGTCGGTGTTCTCCGGGCAGCGGGCGCAGTGGGCGAACCCGTCCGCCTTCCTCGCCCCGCAGATCTCCCTCTCGATAAGGTAGGACCCGCCGGGGCACTTGATCAGGTCTTTCTTCCGCTCTATCACCGTCCTACATCCCCCCGCATGCCGATAGGCTAGCACTTCGGCGGACGCGAGGCAAGCGCGCGAAATGCCCCGTTCCAAAGTCCGAGTTCCTTTCAACCGCCGGGCTCCCCGTGTTAGAATAGTGCCTTCGGAGAAAACCCCCATGCCCCAGTGGGATACCCTTAAAGAGAGAAAACGGCGCCGCCTCGAACGCGCCGGGCGCGTCACGGCCTCCAAGGCCTTCGACCCTGCCCGTGCGGTCGAGATGCTCGAGGCGGTCATCGAGAAGGGCGACCGGGTCTGCATCGAGGGGAACAACCAGAAGCAGGCCGACTTCCTCGCCGCGGCGCTCGCCGGCTGCGACCCGGGCCGGGTCTCCGGCCTTCACATGGTCATGTCATCAGTTTCTCTTCCCGAGCACATCTCCCTCTTCGAGAAGGGGATCGCCGAGCGTCTCGACTTCTGCTACTCGGCCCGGGTGGCGGCGCGCCTCGCGAGCCTTGTCGCCAACAGGAAGATCGCGATCGGCGCGATCCACACCTATCCCGAGCTTTACGCCCGCTACTTCACCGACCTGACTCCCCACGTGAGCCTCATCTGCGCCGACGCCGCGGACGCCGAGGGGAACCTCTTCACCGGCTTCAACACCGAGGACACGGCGGTCATCGCGGAGGCGACGGCGTTCCGGAACGGACTTTTGATCGCGCAGGTGAACGAGATCGTCGAGCGGCTTCCCCGCGTCGACATCCCGGGCGACTGGGTCGACTTCGTCGTCCGGAGCCCCAAGCCGTACTCCATCACGCCGCTCTTCACGCGTGACCCGGCCGATCTGAACGAGGTGAAGGTCCTGATGGGGATGATGGTCATCAAGGGGATCTACGCGGAGTACGGCGTGCAGTACCTGAACCACGGGATCGGGTACAACACCGCCGCGATCGAGCTCCTGCTCCCGACGTACGCCGAGGCGCTCGGCCTGAAAGGGAGGATCTGCGGGCACTGGATGCTCAACCCCCACCCGACCCTCATCCCGGCGATCGAAAGCGGTTTCGTGAAGTCCGTCTACTGCCCGGGCTCGGAGATCGGGATGGAGGAGTACATCCGGGCGCGGCCGGATGTCTTTTTCACCGGGCACGACGGGGCGATGCGCTCGAACCGCTGCCTGGCGCACCTCGCCGGGCACTACGGCCTCGACATGTTCATCGGGGCGACGCTCCAGATCGACCTCAGGGGGGACAGCTCGACCGCCACCATCGGCCGCATCGCCGGGTTCGGCGGCGCGCCGAACCTCGGCTGCGATGCCCGCGGCAGGCGGCACGCGAGCCCCGCATGGATCAGGGCCGGGCGGGACGGAGCCCCCGCCCGGGGCCGCCGCGCCGCGCGCGGGAGAAAGCTTGTCGTCCAGCTGGTGGAGACGTTCCAGGAGGGTGGGAAGCCCACCTTCGTCGAGGAGCTCGACGCGGTGCGGCTCCAGCGGGACATGGGGCAGGAGATCCCGCCGATCATGGTCTACGGGGACGACGTGACGCACATCGTCACCGAGGAGGGGATCGCCAACCTGCTGCTCTGCAGGGACGCCAAGGAACGGCGCGAGGCGATACGCGGGGTGGCGGGGTTCACGCCGGTCGGGATGCGGCGCTCCCCCGCCGCGGTGGACAACCTGCGGGACCGCGGCGTCGTCAAACGCCCCGACGACCTCGGGATACGCTGGCGCGACGCGAGCACCGATCTCCTCGCCGCCCGGTCGATCAAGGAGATCGTCGAATGGTCAAAGGGCTTGTACAAGCCGCCCGCGCAGTTCGTGCGGTGGTAGTAAGGAAAAGGTGTGAAGGGTTTGAAGGGTGTGAAGGGTGAGAAGGGTGTGAAGGGTGTGAAAGGTGTGAAGGGTGGGAAGGGCGGGAAGAGGCGCGCGGGTTGCGCGACGGTAGGAGAGAGATGGAACATCTGAGTTTCACCTTCGAATCCGATGGACGCCTCGTGCGCGGCTCCGCCCCCTACGCCCTCGTCGGCGTGGTCGCCTCGGGGAACCTCGAGGTGCTCATCGAGCGCGGCGAGGGAGGCGCGGGGTGCGCGGTGGAGGTCGACACCAACCGCCCCGGCTTCGCCGAGACCTGGAAGGCCGCGCTCGCCCGCTTCGCGGAGGAGTACGATCTCTCCGGCTTCAGGATCTCGATACACGACGCCGGAGCGGTGCCGGCGGTCGTGACCCTGCGCCTGCACCAGGCGGTCGAGGAGCTCGCGGAGGAACCCGATGAGGAATAAGTGGATGAGGCCGCCGCTCTACCCGCAGTCCGACGCGCGGAAGCTCCTGCGGCATCTCCTCGACAGGGACTCGTTCACGGAGTTCCTCGACCCGAGGCGGGGGATCATCAACCCGAACCTGGTCGCGCTGGACGTCCCGGTCGAGTTCGACGACGGGGTCGTTGTGGGTGAGGGGGCGCTCGGCGGGAAGGGCGTTTACTGCGCAGCCCAGCAGGGCGGGTTCATCGGCGGGGCGGTGGGCGAAGTCCACGGGGCGAAGGTCACCGGCCTCCTGGAGCGGGCGCGGGAGAAGAAGCCGGCCGCGGTGCTCCTCCTCATCGACAGCGGCGGGGTCCGGCTCCACGAGGCGAACGCGGGCCTGATCGCGATCTCGGAGATGATCCGCGCGCTCCTCGATCTGCGGGCGGCGGGGATCGCCTGCCTTGCCCTCGTCGGGGGGAAGGAGGGGGCGTTCGGCGGCATGGGCGTCCTCGCCCGCTGCTGCGACCACGTGATCATGAACGAGCACGGGCGGATGGGGATGTCGGGGCCGAAGGTGATCCAGAACGTGATGGGCGTCGAGGAATTCGACGCGAGCGACCGGGCGATGATCTGGCGGACCTACGGCGGCAAGCACCGGTATCTCATTGGCGAGGCCGACCGGTTCGTCGAGGACTCGATCGCCGGGTTCCGGCGCGCGGCGCTGTCGCTCATGAACGAGCCCCGCCCGCTCACGCTCGAATCGCTCCGGGGCGAACACCGCGCCCTTGCCGCGAGGCACGGGCGTTTCGGGGCGTGCCGCGACTCGGTGGAGATATGGCGCGCGCTGGGCATCGGGCGCCCGGAAGAGGTCCAGGGGATGGAGACGGAGGAGTTCCTCCGCCTCCCGCGCGCGTGAGACGGACAACGGAGCACGAGATGGACGCACACGAGACACTGGCGTGCCTCTTCCCGGGCGGGCATCGCTGCGCGGTCGGGGGGGGCGTCATCACCGGCTGCGCGGCCGCCGGGGGCGCGGGCGTGTCCGTGATCGGCACCGCCGATCACGCCGCGGTCGACATCCCGATGTCGCTCCGCCTCTCCGCGCACGTCCTCGACACGATCGACACGCGGCCCGGCATGCCGCTCGTGATGCTCGTCGACTGCGCGGGGCAGGTCCTGAGCAGGGAGGCGGAGATGCTCGGGATCAACGGCTATTTCGCCCACCTGCTGGAGTGCCTGCACCTCGCGCGGCAGCGGGGGCACCACCTCGTGAGCGTCGTGTACGGAGAGGCGATCAGCGGGGCCTTCCTCTCGTTCGGCCTCATGGGCGACCAGATCTACGGGCTCTCTTCGGCGGAGGTGCGCGTGATGAAGCTCTCGGCGATGGCGGTCATCACGAAGATACCCGAGGAGAGGCTCGAGCGGCTGAGCCGGAGCGCGCCGGTCTTCGCGCCCGGCATCGAGAATTTTCAGCGGCTCGGCGGGATCGACGAGCTGTGGCCTGAGGACGAGCTCGCGGAGAGGCTCGTCCGGGCCCTCGCGGTCGCGGACCGTACGGATCGGCGGAGGGAGCTCGGCGAGGCGCGCGGGGGGCGGGCGCTCGCGCGTTCCGTGGCGGACATGGTCCGGCTCGACACCCCCACGAGGCATATCCCCTCCGCCCATCCCACGTGAGGCGAGGACCAATGATGCCTGATCGACACTGCCGCGCGTGGGTCCGCCCGGGCGCGCGGCTCGCGTTTCCCCGCGGGGAGCCCGGCGACGCGGAGGCGCTCACCGCCTGGTTCGACGCGGGGCTTCCCGCGGTGGTCTGCCGCTCCGACGGGCGCGCGCCCCCGGGGGAACTCGCCCTCGGGGTGCTGCTCCCCTCCGGGGAGAGCGGGCGCGGGCGTCCGGTCGCATGCCGGGTCGCAGTCCGCGATGTGCGGCGAATCGAACCCCCGCCCGGGCTCGCGGAGGTCGCGTCGCGGGCGTCCGGGATATGGAGGCGGGGGCTCGGGGACCTCATCCGCATGGTGGAGGGGAGCGAAGATTTCGGGGTCTACGGGTCGCACATGTGGCAGACCGTCACGCGGCGCCGGTACGTGCGGGACGATTCGGATATCGACCTGTGCATCCCCGCGCGCGGCCGATGCGCGACCGGGGCGATCGGGAAGGCGCTCCTCGCGTGGGAGCGCAGGACCGGGCTCAGGGCCGATGGCGAGTTCATTTTTTCGGGGGGCGCCGCGGTTTCCTGGAGGGAGTACCATGCGGGGTCGGGGCGGGAGGTGCTCGTGAAGGGGATACGCTCGGTCGGGATGGCGTCGAGGGAGGAGCTCACGGATGCAGTGCCTCGCTGACCGGGCGGCGTCGCCCGCGGATGCCGCCTGCGCCGGGGAGACCGTCGGCCTCCTCGCGGCGCGCGCGCTCTTCGCCGAGCTCGCGTGCTTCCCGAAGCCCGGGCTCGTGAGCTTCCGCGACCGCGGGAGCAACCGGGACATGGACGCGGCCCTGTTTCTCCGGAGCATCCTCGCGCTGAGACCGTACTTCGCCTCGCTCGCCCGCGCCGGATACCTCGGGGAGCCGTTCGAAGTCCTTCAGCGGATCGGCGTCGACGCCGAGGAGGCGATGCTCCGGGCGACGGGCGGCGTCAACACGCACCGCGGGGCCATCTTCAGCCTCGGGCTGCTCGCGGCGGGGGCCGGGAGAATCGGCTCGACCGGCAGGAGGATCACCGCCCCCATGCTCCCGGATGTCATCCTGGAGACGTGGGGGGACGGGATCGCCGCGCACACGCCGCCGTGCGGGAGCCACGGGACGCGGGCCCGGGCGCGCTTCGGGGCGACCGGGGCGTGCGGCGAGGCCGCCCGAGGGTTTCCGTCGCTTTTTCGCGCCGGGGTGCCCGCGCTGGAGGATGCGCTCGGCCGGGGCTGCGATTTCACCCGCGCCATGACACAGGCGTTTTTCGCCGTCCTCGCGGCCCTCGACGACACCAATCTCCTCCACCGCGGCGGGCGGGAGGGGCTCATCTTCGCGCGGGAATGCGCGCGCCGGTTCCTCTCCGCGGGCGGGGTATTCGCCCCGGTCTGGCGGGTCCGCGCCGCCGATATCCACGCGCGCTTCGTGGGAAGAGGCCTGAACCCCGGGGGCGCGGGGGACATGCTCGCGTGCGCGGCATTCGTACATTTCATCGCGGGGAGGACGGCATGGGCATCGCGGTGATCTTCCCGGGGCAGGGGACGCACCACGCGGGCATGTTCGATCTCGCCCTGCGGGACGCCGCGGCTGCGCCCTACGTGGAGCGCGCCTGCTCATTCCTCGGCGTCAGCCTCGATCAGCTCAGAGAGCTCATCGGCCGCGAGATGCTGTCGCCCCGCAACGCCCAGCCGCTCTTCGCCGCGCTCGGCTACGCCGTGTGGGCATCGCTCCGCCCGCGCGCCCCCGCCCCCGTCGTCTTCGCCGGTTACAGTCTGGGCGAGTTAATCGCCTATGCGTGCGCGGGGGCGTGCGATTTCGACACGCTGCTCGCCCTCTCGGCCGCGCGCGCCCGGGTGATGGACGCGGCCGTCACCGTCCACTGCGGGATGGTGGCGGTTTCCGGTATCCCGCTCAGGAAGATGAAAAGGATCGCCGCCGAGACCGGGGCCTTCATCGCGATCGTGAACGGCGACGACCACCTCGTGCTCGGAGGGGAGCACCATGCGCTGGACACGCTCGTGGCCCGGGCGGGAGCGCAGGAAGGTGTCAGGGTGCACGTGCTCCCCGTGGGGATCCCGTCCCACACGCCGCTCATGGCCGCCGCGAGCGCGGAGTTCGAAAAGGTGCTCGCCGGGAGCGGCCTTCGGGCTCCCGGTCTGCCGGTCGTTTCGAGCGTGGAGAACCGTGTGATCTACCGGAGAGAGGAGATGGTGAGGACGCTCGCGCTCCACCTCAGCCGTCCCCTGCAATGGGCGGGCTGCATGCAGACCATGGCGGAGATGGGGCCTGCGGCGTTCCTCGAGATCGGGTCCGGGAACTCGCTGGTGAAGATCGCGCAGCGGCTCCTGCCGGGCTGCACGGCCCACGCGATCGAGGAGTTCAACTCGCTGGATGGCGTCGCCGCGTGGATGCGGAAGCTTCCGGGGACACTATAGAGAGTGTCCCTGAGCGATGACTTCGCGGTACTCCCCGAACCCGGGCGGCATCCAGCGCGCGCGCGTCGGGACGATCTCGATGAGCACGAACTCGGGGTCGAACTCGTCCTTGAAGTGCTTCCGCACGCCCGGGTTGAGGGCGAGGAGTTCGCGCTTCTTCTCGGGCCCCCCGGAGACATCCGCGAGACCCTCGACGCGCAGTTGATATTTCCGCCCGTCCAGGAAGCAGACCTCGACGCGCCCGTTGTCCGCCAGTTCCTTCGCCTTTCCGCTCCGCCGGAAGGTCGAGCTCAGCAGCCTTAAGTCGTCTGTCACCGCGAACGCCATCGGGCGCACCCGCGGTTGTCCGTCGACGTCGGTCGCCAGCATCCCGTAGCCCGCCCCCCTGATGATCTCCCTCGCCTCGTCCGTTGACATGCGTGCACCCCCTGGATGTGTGCGACCGCCGGATGGCATACAATTCTCCCCGGAGAGAAAAAAAGGACACCCGATGCCTCCGGGAGTCCCCTGTGATGGAAGAAGCGAATCGGGCTGCCTTGTCCAAGCTCGGGAGTATGTTAGTCCCTCCCGTGCCACGGGGCAAGAGAATTGTGGGCGGCGGGCGAGGGGTTCTGTATAATAATAAAATACGGCGAAGTCGAAATCATACGGGAGGGCTGCAATGCACCTTCGCACGAAGATTCTTCTCATCCTGTTCATCCTGTTTCTCTGGGTGTTCTACCGGAGCGGGACGCTCCAGCGCAAAGATACGGTGATCCCCTCGGACGTGCCGGGCGTCCCGGATAGGGGTTCCGTGGAATACCGGTTGGACTGGAGCAGGTTCAACGGCTACGTGCGCAGCTTCATCCCGCGCTGAAGGGACACCGATGCGGCGGACGGGCCGGATATTCGCGGGGCTTGGCGCAGGAATCCTCTGCGGGCTTTTCTTCGGGGATTTGTGCAGGGTCCTCGAGCCCGCAGGGGTCGCCTTCGTCAAGCTCATGCAGATGGCGGTGATCCCCTACGTGGTGGTTTCCGTCGTCGCCGGCATCGGGGGCCTCGACAGGGGCGAGGCACGCACGGTCGCCCGGAAGGGCGGCCTGCTCATGCTGGGCCTCTGGCTCATCGGCATCGTGCTCTTCTTCTCGATGCAGTTCGCCTTCCCCCCGCGGGTGACCGCCTCCTTCTACAGCGCGAGCGAGGTCGCGAAACCCGAGCAGATCGACCTGATCGCCACCTTCATCCCCTCGAACCCGTTCAAGGCGCTCTCGGACGGCATGCTTCCGGCAATCGTCCTTTTCTCCATCTTCCTCGGCGCGGCTCTCATCGGGGCGCGCGGCAATAAACCGCTGATCGAGATCCTCCATATCGTCTCGGCCGCCCTCTCCCGCATCATGGTATTCGTCATGGCGGTGGTGCCGTACGGCATCTTTATCGTCTCGGCCTATGCGGTGGGCACCCTGTCCCCCGACACCCTCTTCAAGCTCCAGTTCTTCTGCGAGTCGTATATCGCCCTGAGCGTCATCCTCGCGCTCGTCGCATTGCCGCTTCTCGTTTCCATCCACACCGGGTTCCGCTACCGGGACATCCTCGCCGCATCGAGCGGCGCGCTCGTGCTCGCCTTCTCTGCCCAGAATGTATTTATCTCACTCCCGCTTATTGAGCGCGGCGTGCGCGACCTGTTCGGGAAAAACGGGGACGGGGACGGGAAGGCCGGAACCTACGTCGAGGTCCTGCTCCCGATCGCGTACAACTTCCCCCGGTGGGGAGACTTTGCGCCATACCTGTTCATCCTCTTTACCGGGTGGCTCTACGAAGTGCCGCTCGGCCCCGGCCGGCAGTTCCAGTGCGCCGCCGCCGGTATTTTTAGCTTCTTCGGTTCGGGCAAGTCGGCCGTGCCGTTCCTGCTGACCCTGATGCGCCTGCCCGAGGACGCGTTTCAGCTCTACCTGGCCTCCTCGCCGTTCAACAGCTATTTCGGGGCGGGGCTCTCGTGCATGTTCCTCTTCGCCTTCACCGCCGTCTGCGCCGCCCGCCTCACGGGCCGCTTCAGGATACGCGCGGGGAAGTTCATGCTCGGGGCGGCCGTGCTCGCGGTCGTCATGGCCGCCTGCATCGGGGGCTTGAGGGCGGGCTTTGCGCGGATGCTCAGGGACTCCTACCGGGGAGACGAGCGCCTCGCCGAAATGGAAATGCCCGCGATGCCGCGAGCATCGGGGGGGGGCGACCGGGTGGCGGTCACGGTGTACCGCTCGATCGATGAGTTTTTCGCGGCCAATCCCAACCGCGGCGACCACTATCCCGACGTGTTCGACCGGATAATGCGCCGGGGGGCGATCCGAGTCGGGTACAACGAGGACGCGCTTCCGTTCGCCTTCTTCAACGCGAAAGGCGCCCTCGTCGGGTACGACGTGCAGATGGCGCGGGAGCTCGCCGCGCTCATCGGCGTCCCGCGGGTCGAGTTTGTGCCCGTCACCTACGACGCGCTCGACACGGCCCTCAACGAGGGCTGCTGCGACATCGTGATGGCCGGAGTGGTGATCACGCCGGAGCGGCTCAGGAAGATGAAATTCTCCTCATCCTACATGTCCTCCCACCTCGCGTTCGTGGTGCCGGATTACCGGAAGGACGAGTTTACGAGTCTCGAGAAGATCATGCAGATGGACGGGCTCTCCATCGCCGTGATGAAGGGGACCGCCTACGAGGAGATCATGCCGCAGCTTTTTCCGCACGCGCGCGCGGTCCGTCTGGATTCGGAGAAGGAATTTTTCGCGGAGAACAAGGGAGACGCCCTTCTCACGACCGCGGAGGAGGGAGCGCCATGGACCCTGCTCTACCCCGCGTACTGCGTCGCATCCTTAGGCCCGAACGAAGGGACTAAATTCCTGAATGCCTACGCCGTAGCAAAAAATAGCGACGATTCGCTGCTCAGATTCATGAACGCCCTGCTGGATATGGAGCGGGCGCAGGGGGCGCTCGACAAGAAGTACGACTACTGGGTGCTCGGGAAAAACCCGCTCCGGGCCCGCCGCCGCTGGTCCGTGATCCGGGATGTCCTCCACTGGGTCTCCTGATCGCGCACCGCGCCCCGTGACACACCGCCCGCCGCGCGCCGAAACCCCGTTATTCGATCATGACATTCGTGACCGCATAGGTGAGGACGTGCCCGGGTATGAACCGGGCCCCCGCGGGCAGCACGGCGACATACGCTTTCCACTGCCCCGTCGGGAATGATCCCTGCACCGTGTAATCGAGGAGCGTCGCGCAGAGGCGCTCCCCGGAGCGGGGGAGGGAGGAGGAGTAGGGATGGAAACCCTCGACAAGCGCCCCGTTCGGCAGGAGGCTCATGGTGTCGCCCCACGGCGAGACCACCAAGATGTACACGTCGCAGTGCGTGCCGGGGGCCGGGTGAGCCCCCGCCGGCTCGGCGGCCAGCGGCAGCGTCGCGCACGCCGAGATCACGATATGGTCGTCGACACGTGTGATCCTGTCCCCCCGCCCGCAGTCGATGACGGTGGGGGAGACGGCCAGGGTGTCCTCGGTCTTCGCCATCGAGGCGATCTCGACCTGGGCCCCGGCGCGGATGACGAATTCGCTTGCCCCCAGATGGTTGTACGTGTTGCCCCAGTCGTAGGTGTAGCCGAGGCGGGTCCACGGGTGCGCGGTGTCGCTTGTATAGGAGATTGCGCGGAGATCGTTGAACCATGTGATGTAGGCGGGGTCGATGGTGAGGTATGCGTTGTCGGGGAAATCCATGAGCGCCTCGTGGTCGGTGACCTCGGGGTCGGGGCTCGGTCGGAAAAGGTCGGTCGGCTTCGCCCAGAACTCGACGTACCACGTCTTGTCAGCGTCGGGGGGCAGGCCGTTCAGCTGCTTCAGGCGCAGGGCGAGGTCATCCGCCGGGAACGCGGTCGCCCCGACCCACGCCTTGAGCCAGTCGGGGATGGCAACCCAGATGAGGTGCGCCGCGCTCACCGTGATGATATCGCCGGGCTTGTGATAGACCGGATAGTATTTGGCGTCGGTCCATGTCGTCACGAGCACCCGCTCCCCGCCCGCATCCCAGGTGAGGAAAAGTTCCTCGGGGAGGATCGCGATGAGGTCGCGCGAGACCTTGTCGGGGGTCGCGTCCTTCGACGTGTCCGCGAGCGCGTCGAGGTACTCCTGCGGCCAGCTCGCGGGGAAGGCCGCGGCGGGAGCGGGGGAGAAGGTCAGGCGGCAGGCTGTGAGAAGGACGCAGACCGCAACACCGGGAACACGTGGGCGCATGGCGAATCTCCTTCCATGGGGCCGCAACTGGCCTGGCCGGAACGGCGTGAACGTGCTGTATACTACTACATTCCCGGAGGGCGCGCAATGGACGGACGGGTGGGACCGGTGCGATGCATCGAGCTTTCGGCCCCGGCGAGGGATTTCGCGTGCGGCATCGCCGCGATCGACGCGGGGGCGGACGCCGTGTATATCGGCGCGCGGAAGTTCGGCGCCCGCAGCGCCGCGGGGAATTCCACGGGGGATATCCGGAAACTCGCCGCCTACGCCCACCGGTTCCGGGCTCGGGTCTATGTCGCCCTGAATACCATCCTCTACGACCGCGAGCTGGAGGAGGCGCGGAAGATTATCCGCGAGGTCTGGGACGCGGGAGCGGACGCGCTGATCATCCAGGACATGGGGATCCTGGAGATGGATCTCCCCCCGATCCCCCTCTTCGCCAGCACACAGACCGACAACCGCGACCGGCGGAAGGTGAAGTTTCTCGAGGACGTCGGGTTTCGGCGCGTCATACTCGCCCGCGAACTCTCCCTCGCGGAGATCCGCGAGATCCGCGCCCGCACCTCCGTCGAGCTCGAGTGTTTCGCCGCCGGGGCGCTCTGCGCGGGTGTGAGCGGGCAGTGCTGGTTCAGCCTCGCGGTCTGCGGGAGGAGCGCGAACCGCGGCGACTGCGCCCAGCCGTGCCGGGGGAGGTATTCGGTCGAGGATGGTGACGGGCGGACGATCGAGAGGGATCGCTACCCGCTCTCGCTCAAGGACCTCGATCTCTCGCGCCGCCTCCGCGACCTTATCGAGGCGGGGATCACCACGTTCAAAATCGAGGGGCGGCTCAAGGACGCGGCGTACGTAACGAACCTCACGGCATACTACCGACGGGAGCTTGACCGGATCATCGCCTCCGACCCGGGCCTCCGCCGCGGCTCCGTCGGAGAGGCAGTCCTCCCGTTCGAGCCGGACCCCGCCAGGACGTTCAACCGCGGCTTCACCGAATACCGCATCTCGGGGAATGCAGGCGATGCGGCCTCGCCGCTCACCCGGAAGTCAATCGGGAAATCCGTCGGACGGGTGACGGGCGTGCGCGGGAACTCCTTCACCCTCGAAGGCGACGCTCCCCTCCACAACGGCGACGGCATCTGCCTTTTCGACCGGCAGGGGGCCCTGCGCGGCACCCTTGTCACCAGGGTGAAGGGGGGTCGGATCTATCCCCGCGACACGCGCATCGCGCACCCCGGGGCCGTCCTCTATCGGAACCTCGACCGGGAGTTCCTCGCGGCGCTGTCGCGGAATCCCCCCGAGCGCAAGATTCCGATCCGGGTGGAGTTCGAAGAAACCCCGTCGGGCTTCCGCGCTTGCGCAGCAGACGTCCGCGGCATTGCCGTGCAAGCCGAGGCGGCGGCGGAGAAGGTCGCCGCCCGGAGCATGGAGAAGGCCGAGGCCGCGGTTCGGGGGCAGTTCGCACGGATGGGCGGGACGCCCTACGCCATCGCGGGGATCGGGGTGCGGCTTTCTCGCCCGTGGATGCTCAGAGCGGCGATGCTGAACGGGATGAGGCGTGAGCTCGTCTCCCGCCTTGATGGGGAAGGGGCGCGCGCCTGTCCCCGCGACGAGTCCCTGATCGCGCGGAACGGCGTCCCGTACCCCGGGGATCTGCCCGGCCACCGCCTGAACGTCTCGAACCGGCTGGCCCGGCGCTTCTACGAGCGGCACGGCGTGGCCGGGATCGAGGAGGCCCTCGAGCTCCGGCGCGATCTGAAGGGAAAGACCGTCCTCACCGCGCGCGCGTGCGTACGGAGGCGGCTCGGCCTGTGCCCGCGCACGCGCGGCTGCGCCGGCGGCGGGGAGGCGGAAGCGCTCTTTCTCGTGGACGCGCACCGGAAGCACCGCATCGAGTTCGACTGCGGCCGGTGCGAGATGCGGGTGGTGTTCCTGGGGTGACTTCTTTAGTATAAGTATACTCATGCGGAGGAAGACGGGCAAGAAGGGGACAGAGATGGCGCGACACTCCCGCGGCGCTGCCGCACACCTTGCTTTCGGCCTCCTGTTCCTACTCGCGGGCATCCCCCCGCTCGTCCGCGGGTTTCTCGAGGCGCCGTGCCGCGAGTTCGCTCCCCCCGCCCCCGTGCGGCCGCGCGGGCCCGATGATGCGCGCCCATTCCTCCGCGAGGATTTTGTCGATGCGGAGAAGCTCACGCAGTTCGCCCATTGCCCCGCCGTCGTGGAGATGGGCGACGGCGACCTGATGGCGGTCTGGTACGCGGGGATCGAGGAGGGGTCGAGCGACGTCGCGCTCTACCGGGCCGACTGGAGCCGCCGCTCCGGGCGCTGGTCAACCCCCTGCCTGCTCACCGATGTCGCCGGCACCCGGGCCGACCTCGGCCGCTACATCAGGAAGATAGGAAACGCCGTGCTCCACCGTGACGACCGGGGAAGGATCTGGCTCTTCTACGTGAGCGTGTCGGCGGGCGGCTGGTCGGGAAGCGCGCTCAACGTGAAGGTCTCGGAGGACGACGGGCGCGACTGGAGCCGCGCGCGGCGCCTCGTCACCTGCCCGATCTTCAACATGGGGACGCTCGTGCGGTGCGGCGCGGTGCGGTACCGCGACGGCTCGATGGGGCTTCCGGTGTACCACGAGCTGATCGGCAAGTTCGGGGCGCTCCTCCGCCTCGGGCCGGACGGCGCTCCGCTCGACGAGTCCCGGATATCGTGGGGGCGCGCGTCGCTCCAGCCGTCCGTGGTGCCCCTCGACGGGTCGCGGGCGGTCGCGTTCCTGCGGCAGAGCGGCATGCCCGAGCGGCGCATCCTCCGGTCGCGGTCCGCCGACGGGGGCCGGAGCTGGTCGCCGCTCGAACTGCTGCCGCTCCCGAACCCGGACTCTGCGGTGAGCGCGCTCAGGGCGGACGACGGGACGCTCTGGCTCGCGTACAACATGCTGGAGTACGACCGCGACACCCTGGGCCTCGCGCGGTCGCGGGACGGGGGAGAGCGCTGGGACGAGGTCCACGAGTTTGTGCGGGGGGAGAAGGAGGATGAGACGGTCGGGTTCTCCTACCCGTTCATGATCGAGGCGAGCGACGGGATCTTCCACGTGCTCTACTCGTGGAACCGCGAGCGCATCAGGCACGTGCGCTTCAACCGCGCCTGGCTGGAGGCGCTCTGATGCATGCCCTGCTGCTCGACCGGCTGTGCGGCGCCCTCGGGCCCGCCCTCATCGTCGCGGCCGCGGCGGCCTCCCTCGCGCGGCTTTTCGGGGGATCGCGGGCCTTCCGCATCGCGCTCGCGGCCGCCTGCGCGGGATCGGTCCTCCTGCCGGTGAACGGCCTGCCGCTCTACGGCTATTTTCGCGGCGTCGCGGGGGACCTGAGCGTCACCACCCTCGCCCTGCTTCTCGCCGCGTCGCTCGCCGCGGCCGGCGGCGGGCCCATTCTCCGGGACCCCGACCGCGCGCTCCTCTTCGCGGCCGTCGCCCTCGCGGGGCTTGTCCTGTACCCGACCGCGGCGGGCTTCACGCCGTTCGACGTCTACCATCTCGGCTACCGCCCGTTCGGGCTTGTGTGCGGGGTGCTCGCCGTGTCCCTGTGGGCGTGGGTATCGGGGCGTCGCGCCGCGGCGCTTATCCCGCTTGTTGCCCTCGCGGCCTTCGATCTTCACGCGATCGAGTCCGGCAATCTCTGGGACTACCTCCTCGACCCCCTGGTCGCACTCTACGCCTGCGGATGGTGGCTCCAAAGGATCGCGCGCGCTCTCGGGCGGCGTCCGCGGCCCGAAAAGCATTGAACGGCGCGGGGGTTCTGATAGACTTCCCACTCTACGAACGCCGCCACGAGGAGGAGGAACACGTTGTGAAGAGAATTTCGCCTGTCGCCATGCTGGCCGCCGCGCTGCTGCTTCCCTGCCTCCCCGTCCCCCGTGTGTTCGCCGGCCGCGCCGCGATACCCAACCGCACCCGCGCGCCGTACCTCGGGGCGATCGTGGTGAACGCCGGGACGGGGGAGACGGTCTTCGAGGAGAACGCGGACGCAGAGTGCTATCCGGCGAGCATCGTGAAGCTCATGGACCTCCTGATCCTCCAGGAGAAGATCGACCGGAAGGAACTCGGGCTGAACGACCCGGTGCGGGCGACGGCGGAGGCGTGCCGCATCGGCGGTTCGCAGGTGTACCTCGCCGAGCACGAGTCGTTCCCCGTCGAGGAGCTCCTCTACGCCCTGATGGTCAAGTCGGCGAACGACGCGGCCGTGGCGCTCGCACTCCAGACGGCCGGCTCGACCGGGGGGTTCGTGCAGATGATGCAGCAGAAGGCCGACGCGCTCGGGATGAAGTCCACCCGGTTCCACACCGTCCACGGGCTTCCCCCCGACAAGGGGCAGGAGCCCGACGTCAGCACGCCGCGCGACCTCACGCTCCTTGCCCGGGAGCTCTTGAAGCACCCGGCGATCCTGAAATACACCTCGACCCAGTCGCGCGGCTTCCGTGACGGGAAGTTCGGCATGGCCAACCACAACACGCTGCTCGGCACGTTCAACGGCTGCGACGGGTTGAAGACAGGGTACTTCAGGCTAGGCGGGTATTCGCTTGTCGCCACCGCGGAGCGCGGCGGGAACCGGTTCATCGCCGTGGTCGCGGGGTCGAAGGAGAAGAAGGTGCGCGACGCCAAGGCGAAGGAACTGCTCTCGCGAGCCTTCGCGAAGGTCACGCCGAAGCCCGCGCCCACGGCAACCCCTGCCCCCGCGGTCACGCCAGCACCATCCGCCGCCCCGTCGCCCGCCTCCGGGAAGAGCCCGGGGCGCGGGAAAAAGCTTCTCCTCCTCGCCGTGGCGGTCGCGCTCGGGTGGGGGGTGTACCGGTTCGTGAAGACCCAGATCCGGGGCCCGAAGCCGCCGCAGGAGATGTTCGGCGGGAAACAGTAGCATCGGTTCACGCGGGCAGGAGGGACACGTGAGATTCGCGGCCTGGGTAACTCGGACAGGCTCCAAGCCCTCACGCTGATAGGATAGGGTGACGTCGCCCTTAATTCGGCGACTGCCACACTGGCGGGTCCTGCGGTGGCGGAACATCCCTACGGTCTGCCCGTCTGAACACGATTCGCCCCTTCGCATCTCTCTGAGCAATGACCAGGGCGTGCAGTTGCCCGGACGTAAACTCTGCGACCTGCAACTGCTGTTGTGGTGCGTTGTAGGACTTTTCCTGTGCGCGAGTTGCATCCAGTCGCACAACCGCCTTCCATGAACCATCTCGGGCGTCAGTTCTCGTCCAATGTTTGATTTGATACCCAACCGCCATCCGCTCATCCAACTTGGTTCGCGGTCTGCCTGGCGATGTTCCTCTTGTGGTGCTGTCGCTCCTCATCCATTTTCTGGAAGTGCGCAGGTCAGTCCATCGTGGGCCAACGTTTGAGATACGGCTTTTGAACTCGATCAGCTTCGGACTCGAAGCATTCCGTCGAACGGCGAACTTGGACGGTTCGAGGCTGATCCCGCCTCCGATCTCAACGATGTGCGGGACCTGTATATTGAGCGCATTGTAGTGGTCGATGGCCAGGGTAAGTCTGGTGCGAACTCGTTGATATTCATCGACGAGTTGGTTATGTCTGTGAACCGATGCGTTGTAGGTTTCAGGGGTCGTTTCTAAGCTCATGCGTCTCTTTATCTGCGTAACGGCGGATTCAAGGTTGGTTAGGGTGGTCTTATCCGCGGTGATCCGGTCTTCGAGATTGTGTGCTGCCGTCGGCGGTGGAACATCAACCGTGCTCGCTGCATAGGTGGCGAACAGTTCAACGTCTCGTTTCGCATGGAGCATATCTCGCACCTTGCGATACCGGTACTGGCCGAACAGGCGAGCAGCCTCCGAGTCGAACGCGACGTGTTCGGCAGCAGTTGGTTCAGACTCGCCGCTCAAATACTTCACGACGTTTGTGCCAGACTGAAAAAATTCGTCCACTGTTTTGTCCAGAATAGGACTGAGAAAAACGACCTTTGAGTCCTCGATAATCCGTTGCGGTTCCGTCAGCTCTTCCTTCGGATGAGAGAAGAAGGTTGCGGCGATTAACTGTGTTCTTTCAACTTCAGTTATGCACGGCGGCAGTTCGACGCTGAGTAGTTCATCGCAATCGAGCCAAGCCGGGTGCGCCTTGAAAAGCCAACTGCAGAGGCCCATCAAGCGCGCCACCGTCGTCAGCTCCGAGATTTCCGGAAACGCCTGCGCGTACCGAACATAGTTTCGGTTCAAATCGTCGATGTTTTCGCGAATGATGGGGGAAAGCGTGTCGCGCTTCTTGCGTTCAAATTCCTCCGGAGACGCAAAATCCTCTCTGCTCCTTTCGGCGTCCGCAGTAAAGCGCGGATTGGTGATCACCGCATATTCCCAATTCAGATCCGAATCGACTCCGATTGCGTCCGGATAGTACCAAAACCGCGTTCCGATCCATTCAACATCGGCACGTTGAGCATCCCTCAAGAGAGTGCGTTCCGCGCCGGATAGAAACGATGACACGTGGTTACGAGTGTAGTTCCGCACATCACGAAAAGAGTTTGGATCGAGCCCGCTTGTGATCGTCTTGAAGCGTTTGTCGGCTTCGAGAACCACGGAGCCAAGTCGCGTATTCTCAAGGAAGCCTCCAAAATTCACCGTGACCTTTGTTGGGTCATTATTCGGATCAAGGCTGATGAAAGCCTCGTTGTCCCCGGCATGAAATACCGCTCTGTACGCGACAGCCAGATCCGATAATTCAACGGGCTTCCCGGCAAGCGTTGGCTTTGGGCCTTCACTTCCGTACAGTATCAGTCCCTCATCCTTCTTGAGTGCTGCCCCTTGAATCTCCGGTCCCTCCGCAAAGAAGGCGACGAGCGCATCCAAATCCACAACGGGCTTCCGAGGTTCGAAGGCGTTGGCTCGAAAGGAATAGGGCCTCGTGTTGAGTCTGAGTTCCGAGCGTGCGTAGTCGTTGTGGTAAGCGAATACGTCAACGTTCAAGTCCCCATTCGCCAGCCGGCTAAGCATGCTCAGACAATGACGCACCACCGAGTAGTTCCGGGAGTAGGCCTGTTTCGGATCGTCCCCCAGAAGAAAGACCTTTGCATGGTTCTTGTCGTCAGTCACGATGTGTATCCGGCCACCTCGAAGAATAGCGACCCACGCAGGCTGTCGTTCGCCCGGCGTAAAAAAGTCCAGTACACTGTGGCAAGGTGTTTGATCCGGACCTTGGGCGATCTCGATGGAAGCCGGAAGCAGTTGTGAATACCCGTCAACGAAGGGCTGAACAGCGTTCCGCAGTCTGGCGTCGCGCAATGCCGAGCCGAGGTTCTGGCCGGTGCGGATGATCGCGTGTGTATCCAAGAGGTCAGCATAGCTGATGCTAAGCCACGTGGGTGGTGCGCCACCTTGCCCGATAGGGGAGGCCATTGATCGGCGGATGTTCAGCATGAGTGCGGCGACAACAATGAAGCAGCCTCCCGCAATCACGATGCCCGGAATAACCCATTTTCTTTCGCGTGCGCCTTTTAGGAGGGCAGGCGATGCGTCGAGCGGGGTTTTGCATTGTCCGCATATCGGACGGAGTCCCGATAAGTGATCCAGGGCGATGTCGGCTGACAGGATTTCTTTCAGTTTCTTCTTCAGGCGAGGGGGGAGTTTTCTGACATCCCCGGCTGCTTCCCGGGTAACACGGATCGTGTAAGGTCTCACGTGCCGGCTCAAAGGACTTCAGCAAAGGAGAGAGTATCACCGCGTTTCATCTGGGCAACGGAACGTTTCATGCTCGCGCGGAAGCCGGGGATGGCGCGCAGTTCCAGGGTTTCCATGAGGCTTTCGTAGTCGTCTTCCGACATGAGGACTGCCGATCCGTTGCGGTGGCGGATCCGGAACATTTTATGGCCCGAGGTAGTCCTCTTGACGAGATCGAAAAACTCACGCCTGGCATCCGTCGAGGTGAGTGTGGTCATCTGCGCCTCCGTCGACATGTATGTTTATCCATACATAGTATCGGAGGGTCCGCATCTGCTGTCAAGCCTCTACAGCGGCCCGAAATGGCGGATAGGGGGAGTGGATAGAAAAGGTAATGGTCTCCTTTTATA
>JBAXOY010000007.1:0-45886 GCA_037133055.1 Chlamydiota bacterium | reverse complement strand
AGAGGCTGGGCTGACAACCTGATCATGTGGTTCATTAATGTCGTATGGTCCATTTATGAAGAACATGATCACCGGCGCCAGCCAGGCCGAAACATCGATCCTCGTCCTCGACGTCAACGAGGGCGTCATGGAGCAGACGCGGCGGCACGCCTATGTGCTCGGCATGCTCAATCTTAAGAAGAACATCCTCGTCCTGAACAAGATGGATCTCGTCGGGTACCGCGAGGAGAAGTTCGAGAAGGCGCGCGCCGTGATCGGCCCCTTTCTCGCGCGCCTGGGCATCATCCCCGCGTTCATCGTCCCGGTTTCGGCGGCCACGGGGGACAACTTCGTCTCCCGCTCGGGGAAGATGCCCTGGTACGCCGGGCCCACGCTGGTCGGGACGCTCGACGCGATGGAGAAGGACCGTGACCTTCGCGAGAAACCGCTGCGCATGCCCGTGCAGGACGTGTACGACCGGGACGGGACGCGCATCGTCGCGGGCAGGATCGAATCGGGGACGCTGCGCGAGGGGGACGCGGTGAGGATCATGCCGGGGGAGGGGCGGGCGACCGTGGCGATGGTCCTCGAATTCGGCGCGGAGCGGACCGCCGCCGAGGCGGGCGAGTGCATCGGGCTTGTCCTTTCCGGGGATGCCGCGCCCCGCAGGGGCGACGTCCTGAGCGCGGTCGATGACCTCCCGCGCATCGGGACGGCGGTGACCGCCAACCTCTTCTGGATGTCCCCGCAAAAGCTCGACATCGGCGAAACGCTCACCCTGCGCCTCGGCACGCAGGAAACCCCTTGCCGCGTCGGGGAGATCAGGAAGCGGATCGACTCCTCCACGCTCGAGGTGCTTTCGGAGAACGCGCGGACGATTGAAGAGACCGAGGTGGGCGAGGTCCTCATCATGGCCGATCATCCCCTCGCCTTCGAGCTCTTCGGCGATATCCCCGAGCTCGGGCGCTTTGTTATCGAGCGGGCGAACGACATCGTCGCGGGCGGCATCATCACCCACGGACGCTGAACCGGTTGTGCGGAGCGGGCACGGGCAACGGTAAGTCTTCTGCGCCGACACCCCGATAACGCCCGCACGCCGTCACGGGCGAACAGGTTCCCGATAGTGCGTTCATGCAGGAGGAAGCCATGGCCCCTGGACCGCGCGCGGTAATTGTCGGCCTCGACGGCGTCCCTCACCGCCTTATCACCCGTTATGCCTCTGACGGGACGATGCCGAATCTCGGAAAGATACTCAGGATGGGGGCGCTCCGGAAGATGGCGTCCTCCGTCCCGGCCGTCTCCTGCGTCGCCTGGAGCACGATCATCACGGGCGCAAACCCCGGCGTCCACGGCATCTACGGGTTCATGAGCCTCAAGCCCGGGTCCTACCAGTTCTTGTTCCCCACGTTCGGCGACCTGAAGGCGCGCCCGTTCTGGGAGGAGATGCCGGGGAAACGGGCCGCGATCATCAACATCCCGGGCACGTACCCCGCGCTGGAGATGAACGGGGCGATGGTCTCCGGCTTTGTCGCCCTCGACCTCGCGCGGGCGACATACCCGAAAAGCCTGGCGCCCGATCTCCGGCGGCTCGGCTACCGGATCGACGTCGACGCCTCAAAGGGCCACGCGGACATGGACGCGTTTCTGCGCGACCTCGACGAGACGATCGAGGCGAGGATCCGCGCCGCGCGGTATCTCCGGGAGCGCGAGGCGTGGGATCTTTTCTTCCTGGCATTCACGGGCACCGACCGACTGAGCCATTTCCTCTTCGACGCGTTCGAGGACGACGCCCACCCGTACGCGGAGGCGTTCCGCGGGCACTTCAGGCGGATCGACGCGTATCTCGGCGAACTCTACGGAACAGTCGGCGACGACGACCTCTTCATGATGCTCTCGGACCACGGGTTCGCCGCGATAGAAAAAGAGGTCAACGTCAACCGGGCCCTCTCCGAGCGGGGCTTCCTGAACATCGTGGACCCGACGCGGGACTCGTTCGAGGGGGTGGGGGAGGGAAGCAGGGCGTTCGCTCTCGACCCCGCGCGCATCTACATCAATCTCGCCGGGCGCTACCCGCGCGGCTGCGTCAGCCCCGGCGACCGGGCGAGGGTTGCGCAGGAGGTCGCGAACGCGCTGTGCGATCTCGCGGTGGACGGGAAGCCGGTGATTCAAAAGATATGCCGGAGGGAGGAAATCTACTCGGGGCCCGAATTCGACAATGCCCCCGACCTCGTGATCCTGCCCAATCGGGGATTCGACCTGAAGGGACGCCTCGCCGCGGATGCGCTTACCACGAAGGGCGTCTTCACCGGGATGCACACCCACGACGACGCCTTTCTGTTCGTCCGCTCGCCGTCGATCCCCGAGTCGGAGATCCCCGCGAGGCCATGGGTGGGCAACGTGCGGGCGTTCATCGAGAAGGCCATGCAGGGCTGACCGCGCCTCAGTAGACCCACCCGAAATCCCAGTAGTTCCCGTACTCCGCTCCTGTGTCCGGATAGAACCCGGGCGCGGGAGCGGAGCCCACGGGCTGGAAGCTGACGTATCCCCATGTGGGCAGCGGCGTGGGGGTGAAGGTGGTGAGACTCACATTGCTCACGTATGTCTGATCCGATGAGTCGCCCCACGAGAGAGCCGCGTAGCTGTCGCAGTAGCCTGCATGGCACCATACCCACGCCGAGACAGAGCGCGTGATCGTCCATTGGGAGCCGTTCAAACGGTCAGCGCCCAACGGGGCGGTGATGAACCCGGCGGTATTCGCGCATACCTCCCCTATCCCGACCGTCTCGACGATCTTCAGCGCGTCCGTCCGCTGCATGTTCACCGTCGGGCAGGTTAAGATCGCGGAATCTTCTCCGCCGATAGCGCCGACAAGCGTCTCCGATCCGTTCGCGTGCCTGAGGTACACGCTGCTGGACCAATACTGGTTTCCGCCGGTGGGATCGCCGACTATGTAGTCGTAGGAGCAGTTCACGTACGCAATTGATGAGGAGGGCTGGCTTCCCAGCGCATAGCACGTCGCCCCGTTCACCGTCTGCATGTCGGACCGGTAGTAGAAGGTCACGGCCCCCGGGATGGGAATTGCGGTTGGTGTCCGGGTGGGGGTCACCTGTGTCGTGGGGGTTATGGTCGGTGTCCTTGTCGACGTTCTCGTCGGCGTGACCGTAGGTGTCTCTGTGGGCGTATACGTCGGTATCGAAGGATCCCACGTGGGCGTCGGGGAGGGATCGTGAAAAACATAGAGCACCTCTGATTTCACATACACTCCCCAGTCACTGCCCAACGAGGGAGATGATGCTACCGCGTATCCCGTCCCATAGCTCCATGCAAGTGTGCCGTTGGAATGGAGCGAATACAAGCGGTTGTCAGCTGACCCTACATACATTCTCCCGTCACTGCCCAGCGCGGGGGAGGACCGCACATAACTGCCCGCACGATAGCTCCATGCAAGTGCGCCGTTGGAATAGAAGGCATACAGATTATTATCACTTGAACCTACATACAGTCTCCCGTCACTCCCCAACGAAGGAGCGCTAGTAACAAAGCTGGCTGTGAGAAAGCTCCATGCAAGTGCGCCGTTGGAATGGAAGGCATAAAGATGGTAGTCGGGTGCTCCCACATATACTATTCCGTCACTGCCCAGCGCGGGAGAGGAACCCAGGCCGAGGCCTGTCTGATAACTCCATGCTAGTGCGCCGTCGGAATAGAGGGAATATAGAAAATTGTTATCTGATCCTGTATATACTCTCCCGTCAATGCCTAGCGCGGGAGAGGAATACACATCTTTACCCATCAGATAGCTCCATGCAAGAGTGCCGTCGGAATAGAGGGAATATAGATTATTATCATATGAACCTACATACACTCCCTCATCACTGTCAAGTGCGGGTGAGGAATTGACCGCTCCCCCCGTCAGATAGGTCCATGCAAGTGCGCCGTTGGAATAGAGGGAATATAGACGGTCGTCAGATGACCCTGCATATATTCTCCCGTCACTGCCCAACGCGGGGGAGGAATATACAAGGGAACCTGTCAGATAGCTCCATGCTAGTGCGCCGTCGGAATAGAGGGAATAGAGATACCAGTTAGATCCCACATATGCTTTTCCGTCATTGCCAAGCGTGGGGGATGAATCCCAAATGGAGCTTGTCCAATAACTCCAGTAGAGACAGGGAGACGACGGCCCTGCATATTCGCTTTGTCTCGTGTGCCGCGCGTCGTGCCCGAACATCGGCCAGGGGGAGGAGGCGGGCTGGGTAAATGCGGGAGCGGCGGCCAGCAGCATGGCCGCGGCGAAGGCAGGCGCGAACGTGGTTCGCAGTCTCATCATGGCCCCCGGGTGGGTCTCTGTCTTGAATCTATTCCTCCGGACCCCCGATGTCAAAGGAAAAAAGGCCGCAAGGAAAAAAGGCCGCACTCCGGCCGATAGGTGCGCCGATATCTGTGTAGTATCCGCAGGGGGGCAATCTGCTACAATAGTCGCCTGTAACCGGTTGCCGCATCTATGGAAGGAGCGCACAATGCAAAAGAATGAACTGGTCTATTCGATCAGCCCCGCGGGCGAGAAGTTCCCGCTGCCGAAGCCGGGGGACTACGCGAAGGAGTTCGCGCGGCTGAAGAGGTCCGCCGCCGTCCAGCGCGCGGCGGGGCGGGAGATCGTGGTGGTCATGGGCGTCGGGTTCGTCGGGGCCGTCATGGCGGCGATCGTCGCCGACGCGAAGGGGAAAGGCGGGAAGCCGTCCAAATTCGTGATCGGGATGCAGCGCCCAAGCGTCCGCTCCTACTGGAAGATCCCGCTCCTCAACCGCGGCGTCTCGCCCGTCGATGCGGAGGACCCCGAGGTGGAGCGCATCATCCGCCGGTGCGTCCTCGAGAAGAAGACCCTCGTTGCGACCTACGTCTACGACGTCCTCGCGCTCGCCGACGTGGTCGTCGTCGACGTCCAGTGCGACTACGCGAAGTACGCCCTCGGCGACGTCCGCAAAGGGTGGGCGGACATCGCCGCCCTCGAGGAGTCGCTCGAGATCATCGCGAGGCATATCCCGCCCGGGACGCTGGTGCTCATCGAGACGACCGTGCCGCCGGGGACGACCGAGCAGGTGGCGTACCCGATCATGCGGAAGGCGTTCCGGAAGCGCGGCATCGCCTCCGACCCGCTCCTCGCCCACAGCTACGAGCGGGTGATGCCCGGGAAGGAGTACGTCGCGAGCATCCGCGACTTCTGGCGCGTCTGCAGCGGCATCAACCCGGAGGCCCGGGAGCGGGTGGTGAAGTTCCTGAACGAGGTGCTGAACACGAAGAAGTACCCGCTCACCGTGCTCGACCGCCCGATCGAGTCGGAGACCGCGAAGATCGTCGAGAACAGCTACCGCGCGGCGTCCCTGGCGTTCCTCAACGAGTGGAGCCTCTTCGCCGAGCAGAACGGCGTCGACCTGGTCAAGGTGATCAGGGCGATCAGGGTGCGCCCCACCCACTCGAACATGATCTTCCCCGGCCCCGGCATCGGCGGCTACTGCCTTCCAAAAGATGGGGGGCTCGGGATGTGGGCCTACCGGCACATTCTCGGCTTCGAGGACGAGATATTCAAGATCACGCCGCTCGCGATCGACATCAACGACACGCGCGGCCTTCACGCGGCCCAGATCACGCGGGACGCCCTGCGGAACATGAACCGCCCCGTTGCGGCCGCGGAGATCCTCCTCCTCGGCGCCTCCTACCGGGAGGACGTGGGCGACACGCGGTACAGCGGATCCGAGATCATCGCGCGACGCCTCTCCGAGATGGGGGCGGAGATCAGGGTCCACGACCCGTACGTGAAGTCGTGGCCCGAGCTCGAGAAGCAGGAGTCGTACCCCGGGAAGGGGCACGGGAAGAAGCAGTTCTTCAGGGGGCAGGACAGGCTCTCGGAGCTGCGGGTCCAGAGCGACCTCGCGAAGGCGCTCGCCGGCGCGGACGCGGTGATCTTCGCCGTCCGGCACGCCCCGTACCTGGACCTCGATCCGGACGAGGTGGTGCGCCTGATCGGGGCGCCCGCGGCCATCGTCGACTGCTTCGGCGTCCTCGACGACGGGAAGATCCGCCGGTACTTCGAGCTCGGGTGCGAGGTGAAGGGACTGGGACGGGGGCACATCCAGCGGATCAAGGACGAGGTGCGGCGGGAGAGGAAGTAGCTCAGGGGGCGGGCTTCGGCTCGGGGCAGGGTGGGCACACCGGCGGGGCGGATCGCCGCTCGCGGACGGCGCGCGCGACGAAGCCCGCCAGGGAGTCGCAGACGCTTTCCACCACGTCGTCGGGCACGCCTTTGGCGGCCCTCGATTTGAGGCGCATGTCGCACTGGTCGTTGACGTAGTCCACCGAGACGTATCTCATCGCATCGGTCAGGGCGATCTCGGTCGAAAAAAAGTCCAGCTTCGCGATCTCGTGAATCAGGCGCGCGATCGTCTCCATCCGCCCGAGCCCCCAGCGTGCCGCCTCGGCCGGCAGCACGCGCTCGTACACGTGGAGCTCCGGATCCCACCAGCACAGCAGCGTGTCCCCTCCGACGTAATAGGCGCGGAACCACGCCTTTCTCCCCTCGAGCATGCGCGGGACGATATTCTCCTGTATGAGGATCTGATCGTGGGCGAAATCCTTGCGCGCGGCGAGGACCTCCGCCAGCGTCTTCGCCCCCAGCAACACCCCGAGCCCCCCGCCGCCGTGCGCCGGCTTGACGATGAAGGGGATCCCGACGTTCTCGAACCTGAGGATCTCCTCCGTGGGGTCGTCCTTCTCGAACACGGGGAGGATGATGGTGTAGGGGACGTCGATGCCGCGGCTCGAGAACTCGAGGTGCATGGCGGCCTTGTTGATGGCCCGCTCGACGTCGGGGGGATGGTTCACGAACAGGGTGTTCCCGCGCGCGATCCCGGCGGCGAGGGGAAGGAAGGCGGGGTTGGTGTCGGAGGCGCGGTCGAAAAATACCGCGAACGAAAGCTCTCCGGCGAACACCTGCGCCTCGACAAGGGGCAGGTTCCCGGGGCTCGCGACGCAGGTCGTCAGGCCGCGCTCGCGGCACTTCCGGGCGAGGATGGCGATGAACTCCTCGTCGTGTTCCCACTCCCATGCGATGCAGAAATCGATTGCCGTGGTCATTGCGTGCATGTCGCGGCGGGACGGGCGCCCCCGCGCGAAGGCGATGCAGATCGGGGGGCGGGGCGCGCGGGGAGCGGTCAGGCGGTGGCGCGCGTCCCCAGTTTGTTGAGTTCCTCTATCTCCCGGCGGCTGAGGAACGGATGGGACTTCGGCGTAAGGGGTTTCCCCGTTTCCCCGATCTGGCGGACGAGGTCGCGGTAGACGGCGGTGAGGCCGATCTCGCAGTTGTAGAAGTTCCCCGCCTTCAGCAGTATCCCTTTCTTGTACTGTTCGATCGCCTCCTTGACGCGCTGGCTCTGGAAGTAGCACCGCCCGAGATAGGCGTAGGCGAGGGCGAGCTTGAAATCCCTGTGCTTGCTCTTCAGGAGCGAGAGGTTCTCCTCCATGAACAGGACCACCACCTTCAGGAGATCGATCGCCTTCGCGTAGTCGCCTTTCCGGTCCGCGTAAAACAGCGCCTTGTCGGACGTCTTGACGAACCACCCGAACCGGTCGTTGAAGATGTAGAGGAACTTCTCCGCCGACAGCGGGAATGCCCTCCCGCCCCGCTCCGGTGCGGATTCGGTCGCCGCGCCGCACTGCGGGCAGGCCTCCTCGGTCCGTTTCACGATCGTCCCGCACGAGGGGCACACCATCTCTGCGCCGGCGGCGGTGGATGAGGTCTCCGCCTCCTCCATAGACGCCAGCTCCTCGTGGATGAGGCCGTGGATCTGGTCCTGTATCTGCTCGAGATACCCGCCCCCCTCGTCCTCCTGCTTGATTGCCGCCGCGGCCTCCAGCTTGCCCGCGGCGGGGAGGGCTCCCCCGTCGTCGGGAGGAGCGGGCGGCCCGGAGAGGGCCAGCCCGAGCTCGGCGACCTTTTTCCGGAATTCGTCGAGCTCTTTCCCCAGCGCCTCGACCCTGTCCCTGAACCCCGAGAGACGGAACGCAAGGTCGGCGCACGACTCGCTCTGCGCCGAGGCCTGCGGCCGCGCCGCTTCACCGCCGCTCTGATCGCCCTTCTGGCCGGTAACCATGGTGCCGCTCCTCCGCATGCCCGGGGCCCGCGCCGCGCGCCATTTGCGCACGACATGCCCTATGATAGCGCGGGCGGGCGAATTGTCCAGTCTTAATCCCCCTCCCGCGAAAAGATCAACCACCTGACCATGGTCCATAGCCAAAAAACGCTTTTGCAGTCATGGACCATGGACTATCGACTATGCACGCGGCGCTCAATGTACCGTGACCGTCATCTCCGAGAGGTACTGGTAGATGGTGTTCTGCACGGTGGGGGCCTTCCCCTGGCGCACGAGGCCCACGGTCACCGTGTAGTTTCCCGCGATGCCGTCCGGGAGCCCGGGATTGGAGTAGAGGGTCGAGGCATAGACGCCGCCGAGGCCGCGCACTTCTCTGATCAGGGCTTTTACCCCGTAGACAAGCGTGTCCGGGTGGCCGAGCACGAACGAAAAGGTTCCCGCGGGTCCCTGGATGACGCCATACGCGTCGAACTTGAACCCGAGCGGCTGAAGCACGACGCTGAGGCTGAACGGATCTCCCGCCTTCAGGGAGCGGCTGTTCACGATCACGGCGAGGCGCGGGGTCGGCTGGGGGAAGGGGGTCGGGGTCGGCTTGAACGGGGCAGGCGTCGGAGTCGGCGCCACGGGTCCGCCGAAGACATACAGCCGATAATCGCTACTCCCGACGCTGACCCTTCCGTCGGGCCAGATCGCGGGAGATGACTGGACTTCGAGCTCGGCGCGGTAACTCCAGGCGAGCGTGCCGGAGGGACTGAGGGCGTATAAGAACGCGTTATCCGACCCGATGTAGACCGTACCGTCCGAGGCGAGGGCGGGGGAGGAAAACAGCGCTTCGTTCGTCTGGTAGGTCCACAGCAGGGAGCCGCCGGAAGTCACTTTATAGACCTTGTTGTCATCAGGGTTTGCGCCGCCGTCAGTGTTATCAGACCCGACGCAGATATCGCCGGAGGAGGATATCGCGGGGGAGGAACTGATCCCGCCGGTGGTGACGAAGCTCCAGGCGAAGGCCCCGGCGGAAGTGAGCGAGTAGAGACTGCCGTTCGACGAGCCGACGACGATGTTCCCGTTCTGCGCTATCGCGGGCGAGGAGTTGACATCGCCGATCCCGACATAGTAGCTCCAGACCAGGGTACCGCCGCTGTTGAGCGAGTAGAGCATTCCGCCCTTGGCCCCCACATAGGCGAGCCCGTCGGGGGAGACCGCGGGGGACGATTGAATGCCGTTGCTCGCGAGGTAGGTCCAGGCGAGCGCGCCGGAGGGAGTGAAGGCGTAGACATTCTGGTTATCCGATCCGACCAAAATATTCCCGTTGGGGGCAATGACGGGCGAGGAGGGGCTGATGAACGTGTTGATCTGGTAGCTCCAGCGGAGCGCGCCCGCCGAGGTAACTGCGTAAAACTGCGAGTCTTGCGACACGACGTACACCGTCCCGTCGATGCCGACGGCCGGCGAGGAATAGACATCGTTCAAGGTCAGGAAAGTCCATATGACTTTGCCATTGGAGGAGAAGGCATAGAGGCGGTCGTCCTGCGATCCTACGTATACCTCTCCGCCGGCCCCCAGCGCGGGCGATGAGCCCACTTCCCCGCCCGTCTGGTAGCTCCAGGAAAGGTTGCCCGTGAGGGTGCCATGGAAGGCGCTCAGGCCCGTGTGCCGGGAGTCGTGGCGAAACATCGGCCATGAGGGCGGGGTCGGGGTTAGCGTAGGGGTGATCGTGGGGGTAAAGGTGGGCGTGGGCGTTTCGGTCTGCGCCCACACCGCGCCGCCGACCCATAGTATCGCCGCAACGAAGAGTATCAAAAGCCGCATGGACTTCATCTCGATGCCTCCGGTGTCAGTGGAACTTGATCCGGATTACAGTATAGCATCGCCGGAGACGGTGCTCAACAGGCACCAGGACGAACGACCAGGTCACCCCGGGCAGGACGACGCCGCGCGCCCCGAACGTGCTCGGGAGGGGCGCGTATCACCATGCCGACGCTGAACGACTCACCCGCGGCGATCAGAGCTTCTTGAGGAGCCCTGTCCGATCGTTGAACTCGTTGATCAGCGCGTCGATCTCGTCCGCCTGACCGTGGATCCTGTCCCAGTAGCCGGGGTAGTCGTACCACTGGGCGTTCAGCTCCTTGAGCTCCCTGCCCTGCTGTTCGATCCAGGTGTAGTATTTCAGGTTGTGGACGCGCTTCCGGTCGTAGAAGCTGAGCTCCATCATCCTGTCCGTCGCGAGCGCCATGATGTGGCGGTGGTAGTCGCGGGCGGCATCGAGCTCCGTGTACGCCCCGTACGTGTCCCGGTATTCCTTGAGGCGGCTCCCGTAGAGCTCCATGGAGTCCGTGAGCACCGTGAGGACGATGTCCTTATCGGTAAGCTCGTAGTACTTGGAGAACTTGATGGCGCAGAGGATGTTCCCCACACCCGAGATGCCGATCAGGTCGAGGCGGTCGGTGAGGGCCTTCGGGACGCCCTGCTTCTGGAGATATTTCCGCCCCGCCGGCTCGTTGAAGAGACGGATGATGTTCACGCAGTTCTCGTCGTCGGCGGCGATCACCATGTCCGTGTTCCTCACGTCGTGGATCCACGGGACGTGCTTGTCGCCGATCCCCTCGATGCGGTGCGCCCCGAAGCCGTTCAGGAGCAGCGTCGGGCACTGCCACGCCTCGCCCGCGGCGATCTTGCTGGTCGGGAAGACCTTCTTCAGGTAGTCGCCGCAGCCGATGGTGCCCGCCGAGCCGGTCGTGAGGACTACGCCCGCGTACCGGTCGCCCTTCTTCATCTCCTTCTTGAGGACATCCTCCATGGCGTGGCCGGTGATCTCGTAGTGCCAGAGATGGTTGCCGAACTCATCGAACTGGTTGAAGATGACGATGTTGTCCTTGCGGGTCTTCCGGAGCTCCCAGCACTTGTCATAGATCTCCTTGACGTTCGATTCGGAGCCGGGCGTGGCGATTACCTCGCCGGCGACCTGCTTCAGCCACTCGAAACGCTCCCGGCTCATCCCCTCGGGGAGAATGGCGATCGATTGGCAGGCGAGGAGGTGCGAGTCGTACGCGCCGCCGCGGCAGTAGTTCCCGGTGGAGGGCCAGACCGCCTTCTGGGTGGTCGGGTCGAACTGGCCCGTCACGAGGCGCGGGACAAGGCAGCCGAAGCTCGCGCCGACCTTGTGCGCCCCGGTGGGGAACCACTTGCCGACGAGGCAGATGATGCGCGCGTCTGTCCCGGTAAGCTCCTTCGGGAGCTCGAGGTAGTTCACGCCGTCGTAAAGGCCGCCCTTCGGAACGGGCTCGTTCTTCCAGGTGATCCTGAAGAGATTGGTGGAGTCGAAGTCCCAGAGGCCTATCTTCTTCAGTCGCTGCTGGATCTTCTCAGGGACGAGCGCGGGGTTTTTCTGCTCTTTGAAGGTCGGGATGATGATGTTCCGCTCGCGGCACCGCTGCACCGCCTTCTCGAGTTTCTTGTTGTCGACCTTCAGGTCTATCATGCCGATCATCGTCCGCCTCCGTGTGGTGGTGTCTGCGCTCCATGCCCGCTCCCACCGGGAGAGCGAGGGAGAACACGATAGCAAAGAGGAAGGCGGGAAGTAAAGAGCGATGGCGATTTTGTGCGATTTCTGGATTTTCGGGATTTTCATTGACATGGGGCCCCGCGTCCCCTATACTGCCACGCTCTGTAACTGATGGGGAAGGGTGAGGCGCCCTGGCCCCGCGAAAGGGGGGAGTACGCATGATTACCCGCAAGATGAGGGGTAAGGATTTTATCAGCATCATGGATTACAGCCGCGAAGAGCTGGAGACGATCTTCGATGTGGCCAAGTACCTCAAGATGAAATGGGCCATCGGCGAGCCGCACGAAGTCCTCAAGGGGAAGACCCTCGGGATGCTGTTTGCGTCGCCCTCGACCCGGACGCGCATCTCCTTCGAGACCGGCATGACGCAACTCGGCGGGCACGCGCAGTACTACAGCCCGGAGCAGCTGCAGCTGAAGAACAAGGAGTCGTGGAAGGACACCGCGGAGATGATCAGCCGCTTCATCGACGGGTTCGCCATCCGGCTTTACAACCTGAAGGCGCAGATGGGCGCCGACAAGTACGACTACGGCGACGCGCGCGAGGTGCTCAGGGCGATCGCGAAGGATGCCTCGATCCCGGTCTTCAACATGCTCGACGACATGGAGCACCCCTGCCAGATCATGGCGGACATCATGACGATGCGCGAGAAGTTCGGCGAGGAGTACAGGCAGAGGAAGATCGTCATGGGATGGGCCTGGGACGACAGGGCGAAATCGGCCGGCGTTCCGCAGACGATGGTCGCCGCCGGCGGCATCCTCGGGATGAACATCGTCCTCGCCTACCCGGACGAGGCGGGCTGCTATGACATCGATCCCGCGTACCTCAAGTTCGCGCAGGACACGGCGAAGGCCTCCGGCGGGAAGATCACCGTCGAGCACGACATCTGGAAGGCCTGCAAGGGCGCGGATGTCATCTACTGCAAGAGCTGGGCGCGCAAGCCGGACGTGCACGCCGAGAAGGGGCCGCAGTACGCGAAGGACTGGTGCATCTCCCACAAGCATTTCAAGGACGCCAATTCCAACGCGGTCTACATGCACTGCCTGCCCGCGAAGCGCGAGAAGGAAGTGACGAACGAGCTGATCGACGACCCGAAGATCTCCATCGTGAACGATGAGGCGGAGAACCGCCTGCACGTTCAGAAGGCGATCATGTCGCTGACGATGTAAGGGGCCGCCGAAGGGAGTCATCACGGGTGGCAGGCGCCGTGCGCGCCTGCCACCTGCGCCTTCACGGGGCGCGCGCGGTGCGCGCCCGCGGGGACGCACCAGAGAGAGGAGCGATAGAGGAGAGTATGGCAAACCTGACCGGAAGAGACCTGCTGTGCACGCAGGATTGGGATCTGAAAGAGCTCACGAAGGTGCTCGAGCTCGCGGAGGAGATGCAAAAGAAGCGCTTCGACAAGAAGTTCACCCGCCTCCTGCTCAACAAGACCTTCTTCATGTTTTTCTACAACCCCTCCGTCCGCACGCGCCAGAGCTTCGAGTGCGCCGCCACGGAGCTCGGCGGGCACGCCCAGTTCCTTGAGCCGAAGTCGATGCGCCTCAAGACCTCCAAGAGCGCCGGCGAGACCGTCGAGGACGCCGCGAAGGTCATGAGCCGCTACGCCGTCGGCCTCGGGATCCGGATACTCGAGGACAAGGTGAGCCGGTACGGCGAGGGGCACGAGCTTCTTGAGGAGTACGCGAAGTGGGGCGATATCCCGGTCATCAGCATGGCGCACGACAAGTTCCACCCGTGCCAGGGCCTTGCGGACATGATGGGCCTCAGGAGGCACATCGGCAAGAACCTGAAGGGGAAGAAGCTCCTCCAGGTGTGGGGTCACGGGGCCCTTTCCCGCTCGTGGTGCTCGGTGCAGGAGAGCATCCTCATCTGCTCCCGCTACGGCATGGACGTGACGCTCGCCTACCCGGAGGGGTATGACCTGGACCCCGACGTGATCGAGATGGTGAAGGAGAACTGCGAGAGAAACAAGGCGAAGTTCGAGATCACCCACGACGTGCGGGCGGGCTACCGGGGCGCGGACGTGGTCTACTCCCGTAACTGGATGACCTCGCACGCCTACGACTCGGGCGAGTTCAACAAGCAGGGCGAGGTCGACAGGGCGCTGAAGTACACGGACTGGATCTGCGACGCGCCGAAGATGAAGCTCACCCGCGCCGCGCTCTACACGCACCCGATGCCCATCGATCGCGGGCACGAGGTGACGGACGAGGTGGCGAGCGGCCCCCGCTCGATTATCTACGACGTGGCGGAGAACCGCCTGCACGTCCAGAAGGCGATCATGGCGCTCACGATGGCGAAGCTCTGATCGCTCCGGCGGAACGGGAGGAAGGCTGACGGAATGGACCCGTACACGGTGCAGCCCTGGATGCCATGGGCCCTCGTCACCGCCCTCCTGATGATGGGGGCGTGGATGCGGATGGGGTCCTCGCTCTTTGTGCTCGGCATCGCCGCGCTGGTCGCCCTGGTCGAGGCGTTGCTGAAATACCCCCGTCCGGTGCAGATCGCGAGCTTCGTGGCGACCTCGGGCGTCCTTGCGTTCGCGCACTGGGCGATCGGGCACAGGCGGCGCGGCGGGGAGCCGCGCCGCTGCGGGAAAGAACCTGGAAATGACGGGGCTTTGAGGAGAAACAACAGGGAGGCGTAGAGGCAATGAGGAAGATCATCGTTGTCGCGCTGGGCGGTAACGCGATCAAGCAGGCGGACGAGAAGGGCACGGCCGCGGAGCAGTTCAGGAACGTCGAGATCACCAGCGCCCAGCTGGTGGGCATGCTCAAGTTCGGCCACCGGCTCGTCATCACGCACGGGAACGGCCCCCAGGCGGGCAACCTTCTTCTCCAGCAGGAGGGCGCCCTCGCCGAGGTGCCGGCCCAGCCGCTCGACATCGTCGGCGCGATGACCCAGGGCCAGATCGGCTACATGTTCCAACAGACGATGCAGAACATGCTCTGGAAGGAGAAGCTGCCGCTGCCCGTCGTCTCGATCGTGAACCAGGTGCTCGTCAGCGAGGACGACCCTGACTACCAGGACCCGTCGAAGCCGGTCGGCCCCTTCTACACGGAGGAGGAGGCCGCGAAGATCAGGAAGGAGCGGCCCGACTACGTCATCAAGGAGGTCAAGCCGAAGAGCGTGGTGAAGAGGTTCCGCCGCGTGGTGGCCTCCCCCGACCCGATCCGCAACATCGAGTACGTCGCGATCCGCCGCATGGTGGACTCCGGGATCGTCGTCATCGCCTCCGGCGGGGGGGGCGTGCCGGTGGTGTACGACAAGAACGACAACCTGCGCGGCACCGCGGCGGTCATCGACAAGGACAAGGCCGGCGAGCGGCTGGCGGAGGTCGTGGGCGCCGACATCTTCCTCGTCCTCACGGACGTCGAGGCGGCGAAGATCAACTTCGGCACGCCGCAGGAGAAGGCGGTCCGGACGGTGACGCTCTCCGAGATGAAGAAGCTGCACAAGGAGGGACACTTCAAGGCCGGGAGCATGGGGCCGAAGGTGCTCGCCTGCATCCGCTTCATCGAGTGGGGCGGCGACTGCGCCATCATCACGAGCCTCGACAAGGCGATCGATGCCCTCATCGGCAAGGCCGGCACGCGCATCGTCCCGGACCCGGTGAAGGAATAGTCCCGGCCCTTTTCGTGCAGGGCGGCCTTCATGCCCCCCTGCATCCGGGTTGAAGAGGCACGAGTGACCATCGAGGGTTGAGGGCCGAAGATCATACCCTCAACCCTCGAATTCTTTAGAGGAGAAACATGAGCCACGTTCTGGGGTTGAAGTGCACGGGGTGCGGAAAAGAGTTCGGCGCGCGCGGCATGACCTACGTCTGCGACGCCTGCGGGAAGAACCTCGACGTTATCTATGACTACGCGGCGATCAGGAATACGCTCACGCGCGAGTCGCTCGCGGAGAACAACGACTTCTCGGTCTGGCGCTACTGGGACCTGTACCCGCTGAAGGACCGCGGGGCGGTGATGCCGCTCCAGATCGGCTGGTCCCCCCTCTACCGCACGGATACGCTCGCAAAAACCCTCGGAGTGGAAAAACTCTGGGTGAAAGACGACGGCAGGAACCCGAGCGCCTCGTACAAGGACCGGGCGAGCTCCGTCGCGGTCGCGAAGGCGGTCGAGCTCGGCTTCGACAAGATATGCGGCGCCTCGACCGGCAACGCGGCCTCCTCGACCGCGTGCCTCTGCGCGAGCATCGGCCTGAGCCCAATCATCTTCGTCCCCGAGACCGCCCCGAAGGCCAAGATCGCCCAGCTCCTCATCTTCGGCGCGAAAGTTTTCGCCGTGAAGGGGACGTACGACGAGGCGTTCGACCTCTGCCTCGAGGCGACCGCCGAGTACGGCTGGTACAACCGCAACACCGGTTACAACCCGTACACCCGCGAAGGGAAGAAAAGCTGCTCCTTCGAGATCTGCGAGCAGCTGAACTGGGATCCGCCGGACCTTGTCCTCGTGCCTGTCGGCGACGGCAACATCATCAGCGGAGTCTGGAAGGGGTTCCGCGACCTGTACGCCGTGGGGCTCATCGACCGGCTGCCCCGGCTTGTCGCCGTGCAGTCCGCGAAGAGCAGCGCGATCGCGGACGCGGTGAACGGCGACGGCGTGATCAGGCCCGTCAAGGCGACCACGGTCGCCGACAGCATCTCGGTGGACCTGCCGCGCGACGGCGACATGGCGGTGCGGGCGGTGCGCGAGTCGAAGGGGCTCGCGGTGACGGTGCGCGACGAGGAGATCCTCAAGGCGATACCGCTCCTCGCCCGGGCCTGCGGCGTCTTCGCCGAGCCCGCGGGCGCCACGAGCATCGCGGGGCTGAAAAAACTTGCGCGAGAGGGGACGATCAGCGGTTCCGAGCGTATCGTCTGCCTGGTCACCGGGAACGGGCTCAAGGATGTGGACACGGCCATGAAGATCGCCGGGAAGACGATCTCGATCGAGCCGGAGCTATCGAGCCTGAAGAAGGCCGTCTCCGCCGCCGGGATAGCGTGAATACTAGCTGGAGGAAAGAATGAAGGTAAAGGACCTGGTCAATATATCGGATATCTCGCGGGACGAGATCCACGAGATTTTCGCCGAGACGAAGCGGCTGAAGGACGCGTTGAAGAAGGGGACGCCGACGCCGGTGCTCGCCGGAAAGACCCTCGGCATGATCTTCCACAAGCCGTCGACGCGCACGCGCGTGTCGTTCGAGGTCGGGATGGTCCAGCTCGGCGGATACCCTCTCTACATGGGCGCGGGCGACCTCCAGCTCGGCCGCGGCGAGACGATCGCCGACACCGCCAAGACGCTCTCCCGCTACCTGAACGGGATCATGATCCGCACCTTCCGGCACCAGGACGTGGTGGACCTCGCGCGACACGCCTCGATCCCCGTGATCAACGGCCTCACGGACTTAAGCCACCCCTGCCAGATCCTCGGCGATATCTACACGGTCGCGGAGCACCTGAAGCTCGACCCCGCGAAGCCCAAAATGAAGGGTGTCCGGATCGTCTTCATCGGGGACGGCAACAACGTCGCGAACTCCTGGGTCGAGGCCGCCGCGAAGCTCGACTTCTCCTTCACGATTTGCCCGCCCTCGGGCTACGAGCCGGACAAGGGGATCTGGGCCGCGTCGGAGAAGGCGGGGGCGAAGATCGCGATCGAGCGAGACCCCGCGAAGGCGGTCGCCGGCGCCGACATCATCTACACCGACGTCTGGGCGAGCATGGGGCAGGAGAAGGAGCGGGAGGAGCGCCTCAGGGTCTTTGCCCCGTTCCAGCTTAACGCGCGCCTCATGTCAAAGGCGAAGAAGGGGGCGATGGTCATGCACTGCCTCCCGGCCCACCGCGGCGAGGAGGCGACCGACGAGGTCCTCGACGGCCCCGCCTCGATCATCTTCGACCAGGCGGAGAACCGCCTGCACGTCCAGAAGGGCATCATGTCCCTGCTGATGCGCGAATAGTCGATCGTCCATGGTCCATGGATGATGTGCTCCGCAGATTGACAGGGGAACAGGCCCTCGAAGTGGTGCGGCGGTTGGCCGGCAGAGGGGGGACCGTCGTGGGTATCACGCCAAGAATCACGAGATAGGGAATACCATGAAAATCTATTTAGCAGGCAGTGTTCCCAAGGGGGACGAGGAAGCAAAAAAATTTGACGACTGGAGGAGCAGATATATTCAATCTCTGCAGAAATTTTTTGATGCGGATTTTATCGAGCCCTATCACAAGGAATTGGATGAAGGTGATTATTTGGCAGTGGTCGGCCAGGACTGCAGGCACATAAAGGAAAGCGCAGCAGTGATAATTAACGCCGAAGAAAGACTTGGGGCAGGAACCGCTCAAGAACTCGTCATTGCAAAGTATTTCAGGAAGCCCGTCATTTCCGTCCTTCCCAAAGAAACTCATCATAGGCGTTCTAATGTAGCCTTTCATGGAAAAGTGATTGAAGATTGGATTCACCCGTTTATTTTTACTTTTTCAGATTTTATTGTTGAAAGCGTAGATGAGGTGGAAAAAATCAAAGACGAAATTTTCTCTTCCAAGATAAAGGATATTTCTGTAATAGACGAAGCAATTCGCTACATCAATACGAAATAGAGTTCTTGCTCGTTGAGTTCAAGAACCCAACTCGGAGCCCGGCGAAGAGATTCTTCGGGCTTCTCCATCGCCGCAAAGCAGAAGAGAACCTCAACTCCTGGCCGTCTTTGCATCCGTGTTTATCCGTGTTGAACGTTGATCTCTGCGGCCTCTGTGTCCTGTGTGGCTACCTTGAGTTTCCTTCGCCGTATTCGAGGAGCGCGCCGTGGAGGATTCCCTCGTCGCTCACGGTGAGCGTCCGCGCGGAGAAATAGTCCATGACCGCCTCCAGCACCACGAGCCCGGCGACGATGATGTCGGCCCGTTTCTCCTCAAGCCCGGGGACCGACTTCCGCCCGGCGAGCGGCATGGCGGCGAGACGCGCGGCAAGGGCGGAGACCCGGACGGAGGAGAGGAGGGCCCCGTGCACCTTTTCCGGGTCGTAGCGGCGGAGGCCGAGGTCGATCGCGGCGGCGGCGGTGATCGTCCCCCCGGCGCCGACGAGACGCGCCGCGGGGCGGGGAACGGAGGGAGACACCTCGGCCGCGAGCGCGCGGGAGGCGAAAGCCCGGAGGGCGTCGAGCTCCTGCGTCCCCGGAGGGTCATGGAGGAGGAACTGCTCCGTCATCCTCACGCAGCCGAGGTCGATGCTCGCAGGCGCCGGTGTGCCGCCGCCGGGGGCGGCCGTGATCTCGACGCTGCCCCCGCCGATGTCAATCGCCGCGGTCCCGTCGAGAGGGCGGGAGAGCGTCCGGGTGATCCCGCGCCAGGCGAGGCCCGCCTCCTCCTCCCCGCTCAGGACCCTGACATCGAGCCCCGTCGCCTCTTTCACGCGGCGGGCGAATGATCCGCCGTTCGCGGCCTCCCGCAGCGCGCAGGTGCCGAAGAGCAGGATCGTCTCCGCGCGCGCCTTTCGGGCGAGGGCGGCGAATCTCTCCACCGCGGCGAGCGTCCTGTCCGCCGCGGCGTCCCCGATGGTGCCCCGCCCCGCCATCCCTTCGCCCAAACGCGTGATTTCAAGCCCGCGATCGAGAGGGGCGAGTTCGCCGCCGGACGAGACGTCGGCGACGAGAAGGCGGACCGAGTTGGTGCCGATGTCGATTGCGGAAATACGCATGGGATCCGGTATGGGGGAGCGGGGGCGAGCGTCCCCGGCCCTCCGCGTGGCTACTGGACGGTGAGCAGCTTCTCGTTCATGCCGCCGATGATGTTCCCGTAGATGTCGAGAAAAGCGCCCTGTATCGCCCACGTGCCCTCGGCGGCGTTGATGAACGAGATGTCCAGCACGGGGAAGTAGTCGAGGTCATAATTGAGCACCCAGGGCCCGCTCTCGATGAAGCGCGCGGGGGAGGTCCAGGAGAGCCGCGTGGAGGAGGCCGGGGCCCTCTGGAGGTAGATCAGCCGCCCGAACGGATCGATGAGCCGCGCGTAGGGGAAAAACGGGGTCAGGCACGTCTGAAAATCTGCGCTGACGGAGATCGAGTCGGTCCTGGAAAAGGTCGTCGAGTTCACGTGGAGCTTTACCGGCCAGGTGGGACTGCCGGGGGTGGGCGTGGGGCCTCTCGGCGTGGGTGTTGCGGTGGGCTCCGGGCCGTCGTCGACGGCGTGGTTGACGAGCCCCGGCTCCGTGATTCCGTTACCGCTCACCGTGTAGGTCGAGCCGTTCGTCATGATCGTGACGTGCCCGTTCGTCGTGTGGCAGTAGCTCATCGTCTCCGGCGCCCAGTCTGGATGGGCCGTGTCGCCGGGCGAAAGGCGGATGATCCGCTGCGGCAGCGGCTCCACGACCGCCTGGAGGTTCGTCACCGTCGTCGCCCTCGGGTGTCCGAACGAGTTGCTCCACACCGAGATGAGCGCGACCTCCGGGTCCATGTTCCCGAGGAACTCGGGGGAGCTGATGCCGTTGGTGTCGGAGCCGTGGTGATCGACGTGCAGGATGTCGACGTGGCGCCCGAGTCCGGTGGCCACGACGTCGTCGATCGCCTTCTCGTTCACCCCTTCCGCGTCGCTCCCGACGTAGAAGTCGAACCCACCGTAGGTGACCAGCGCCGTGATCGAGAGGTCGTTCTCGCTCGAGACGGTCGAGTTCGCCTTGCCGCGGACGTAGAGGGTGTTCGTGGTATCGGCTGCGCCCGCGGAGAGGAAGCGGAGCGTCGCGCCGCTCCCGAGAGAGATGTCGGTCGTGCCGTCCACCTTTGCGGTGGCGCGCCTGCCGGTTGCAGTCACGAAGTCGAGGTAGGATGCGGATATGTCCTCGCCGTCCTGCCCCACGGATCCGCCGCGATCGTAGAACTTCACCGTGCCGACGTTCGGCGAGTAGCCGGTGGCGGAATTGCCGCCAGTGAGATCGACGAGATTATCGAGGCTGCCGATATGGTCGTTGTCATAGTGGCCGGCGACGGTGTACTGTATGGTGCTGACGCTGTTCGCGTCCATCACCTCCTTGCAGTAGTTCGCCCACGTGGCGCCGCCGCCCAGATCGTAAAGGACCGTTGTCCCGTCGGGCCCCTGTATGAGAGTGCCCGTTCCCGAGCTCTCGTTTGCCCAGACGCTCCATATCTTCAAATCCGCGGCCCCAACCGTGCTTGCGAACGCGACAAACGCGACAACCGACGTTGCGATATGGCGAGGTTTCACGCTCAGGCCTCCGTGTGACGATGATCGAGTGTGCTCTGCCGCGGGTGATGATATTCCCCGTTGCCCGTTCCCGCAGAAATGACGCCAAAGTCCGGCTGGATGGTGAATAGATAGTGGTTCGAAGAAGACGTATCGGCGCCATAGTGGCTCACGCGGAGGATGACCACCGTGATGTTGTCGAGATTGAGCGCGGTTCCGAGCGGTTCCTCGGCGTTGGTGGGGAGGTCGCCGCCGGTGCGATAATTGAACCCACCGTACCGCAGGAGCACGCCGATCGATCGCTCGTTGTCGTCAGGGGTGAAGGACCCATCCTTCCCGGGGCCTCGCGCGGGCGAACCCCTGAATCGCGGCTACTCCGCGACGATCCCGTAGCTCATTTGGATCGTGGCGAGGTTGCTGATCCAGTTATTAGAGTCCCAGACGTTCGCTCCCGGCGGCACCATCACGGCGTAGATCTTGTAGTGCCCGGGGAGGTTCAGGCTGGTCATGCGGAATGTGAAGATGGGGCCCGTGAGCCTGATAATCTGGGAATTCCTGACGATCGGCACCGGATAAGAGGTGTAGTTCTGTTGGATATGGGAAAAGGAGTTGACGAAGACGATATTCCCCTCGGGCGTGCGGACGGCCACGTAGGCATCGCAGACGTCCGGCATGATCTTCACGGTGGCCGTCGAGGCGCCGCCGTCGAGGATGACGGTCTTGGTGGCTGCCGTGAGGTAGTAGGTGAGGGCTGTGGACTGCCCGAGGCTCATCGGGAAGGGGGTGATGGTCGGGCGGGGGGTGGGAGTCGGCTTCCCGGGCAGCGGCGTGTTTGCCAGCGGCGTGTTTGCCAGCGGCGTGGGCGGGTTGGGCGGCTTGCGCAAGAGCGTGAGGTTGATCGTCGTCTCGCGGCTCGCGGGGTCTATCTCGTAGGTGGCGACGCCGAGCTCGCCGAGGGCGAGGTCGTCGAGCGTGGCGGGATCGGTGTAGTCAAGCGCGGGGGGGGCGACGTACGAGTACCCGCCGTCGTCCGTTCCGCGGTAGAGGTCGAAGTCGTAGTCCGCCATGATGCCGGTGAACGCCCACGGGTCGACCGTTTCCACGAGCACGGGCGGGGGGGGCGGAACGGGGACGACGCCGGTCGTCTGGGCTGTCGATTCGCTCCGGTTGTTCTCGAAGAATATGAAGAGCAGGGCAGAAAGAACCACGAGGCACAGGAACAGCGTGATGACACCCTTTCCGACTCGCCCTTCCATTGAACGCCCTCCTCTTGTCGGGATTCGCGCTGCCGTTCGACGCCGGATAGACCCCTTAACCCTCTTGTGTAAGTATAGCAGGTTGCGGAATTTTCACAACTACAAATTTCCGGTCAAATTTCCGCTCGGCGCGCTATCCCGGCCATCCCCGGGAAGGCGGGCAGCGGGGATCGCCGTTCATCCGGATCCCGGGGGGAGGGAGGGATCATTTCAGCGCCTGGCAGAGCTCCAGGAGAACGCGGCCGGTGGAGGATGGGTGGATGAACGCCACCTCGTACTCTCCCGCCCGCGGCGTCGGGGTCTCGTTGATGAGCGTGAGCCCCGCGGCCTTGAGCGAGGCGATCGCGCCGCGGATGTCGTCCGTCGCGAGCGCGATATGGTGCATCCCCTCTCCCTTTTTCTCGATGAACTTCGTGATCGGGCTGTCGGGCCCGAGGGCCTCAAGGAGCTCGATTTTCACCTCTCCGACCCGCAGCATCGCCACGCGCACCTTCTGCTCCGGCACGCGCGCGATGCGGATGTCTTTCAGGCCGAGCAGGTCGCGGTAGAGGGGCAGCGCCGCCTCGATATCCTTCACCGCGATGCCGACATGGTCGATTTTCGTGATCATGGCATAATCTCCTTTGCGGCGATCTCTTCCGCGACGGTGTACGGATCGGCGAGGCCTTGCTGGATCTCCGCGACGCGGGATCGGAGCTCGCCGTCGGAGGGGAGACGGCCTGATATCCTCTCGTGCAATTTCCTGCGGATGATCTCCTTCAGATGGTCCTTGAGTCCCTCCCTCTTTTTCTCCGCGAGCGTGCCGTTTCCCTCGATGAAACGGCGGTGGGCATCGATGGCCCCCGCGAGCTCCTCCACCCCCATGCCGTCCCGGGCGATCGTCCTGACCAGGGGGGGGCGCCATTCCCCGCGCGGGTGCAGCGCGAGCGTCATCTCGAGGGCACTGGCGGCATGCTCGACGTCCGCGAGATCCGCCTTGTTGAGGGCGATGACATCGGCAATCTCCGTCACCCCCGCCTTGATCGCCTGGACCCTGTCCCCCGCGCCCGGGGCGCAGACGAGGACCGTGGTGCAGGCAAGCCTCGACACCTCGACCTCGTTCTGTCCAACGCCCACGGTTTCGATGATCACGAGCCCGCACCCCCACGCCTCGAGCACCCTGACGGCCTCCGTCGCAGCCCGGCTAAGCCCCCCCGGCCAACTTCGGCTCGCCATGCTGCGGATGAAGACGCCGGCATCGGTCGCGTGGCGCTGCATCCGGACGCGGTCGCCGAGGACTGCCCCGCCGGTGAACGGGCTCGACGGGTCCACGGCGAGGACCCCGACGATGAGGCCGCGCGATCGGTAGAGGGAGATGAGCAGGTCCGTGAGCGTGCTCTTCCCCGCGCCGGGGGCGCCGGTGATACCCAGCAGGTAGGCGGCGCCGGTGCGGGGGAAGATCTCCCGAAGCTCTCCGGAGGCCCTCGAGTCTCCGTCCTCGATCCAGCTCAGGAGCCGGCTCGCGGCGCGGGTGTCGTGGGCGAATATCTTTTGGGCAAGCCCCATGGCTCGGCGGTCCTGGGAAATGGGGAAAACGATTTCAGCATACGCTCTTTTGGATGAACTCGACGATTGCGGAGGTCCGCGTCCCGGGCCCGAATATCTCCGCGATCCCGGCCTTCTTGAGCGCCGGGATATCCTCCTCCGGAATGATCCCGCCGCCGAAAATCAGGATGTCATCGCCCCCCTTCTCCCTGAGCAGTGCGACGACCTTCGGGAAGAGCTTCGCGTGCGCCCCGGAAAGGCAGCTCAGTCCCACCGCCCGGACATCCTCCTGGACCGCCGCGTGCGCGATCTGTTCGGGCGTCTGCCGTATCCCGGTGTAGATGACCTCCATCCCCGCCTCGCGCAGCGCGTGCGCCACCACGATTGCGCCGCGGTCGTGGCCGTCGAGGCCGGGTTTGGCGATGAGGACTCTGATCGTCCTGCTCATGGATGGTTCCTTATTTTACAATGTCGAGACCGGCCGGTGCTCCCCGAACACCGCCCGGAGCCGCCCGCAGATCTCGCCGACGGTGGCGTACGCCTTCACCGCTTCCATGATCGGCGGCATGAGGTTTTCCGTGCCGCGGGCGGCCGTCTCCACCGCCGCGAGCGTCCGCGCCGCCGCCCGGCCGTCGCGCCGCGCCCTTAGCTTCGCCAGCCGCTCACGCTGCGCCGCCTCGGTCCCGGGGGCGACACGGAGGAGCGGGCACCGGTCCCCCTCGTCGGAACGGTGGCGGTTGAGCCCCACGATCACCCGGCCGCCGGATTCGACGCTTTTCTGGTATGCGTAGGCGCTCGCATGGATCTCCCGCTGGAGGTAGCCGCTCTCGATCGCCTTCAGAGCCCCGCCCATCGCGTCGATCTTTGCGAGGTAGTCGCCCGCCCCGCGCTCGAGGCGGTCCGTGAGGTGTTCGAGGAAGTATGACCCGCCCGCGGGATCGGCCGTGTCGGCGACGCCGCTCTCCTCCGCGATGATCTGCTGCGTCCGGAGGGCGATGCGGACCGACTCCTCCGTCGGCAGGCAGAGGGCCTCGTCGCGCGAGTTCGTGTGAATGCTCTGCGCCCCCCCGAGCACCGCGGCGAGGGCCTGGATCGTGACCCGGACGATGTTGTTGTCGGGCTGCTGCGCGGTGAGCGCGCAGCCGGCCGTCTGCGCGTGGAACCGCAGCGCGAGCGAGCGCGGGTCCTTCGCCCGGAACCGCTCCCGCATGATCCGCGCCCACATCCTGCGCGCGGCGCGGAACTTCGCGACCTCCTCGAAGAGGGCGTTGTGCGCGTTGAAGAAAAACGAAACCCGCGTCGCGAAGGCGTCCACATCGAGCCCCGCGGCGACCGCGGCCTCCACGTAGGCGATCCCGTCGGCGAGGGTGAACGCGAGTTCCTGGACCGCCGTGGCGCCCGCTTCCCTGATATGGTAGCCGCTCACGCTGATCGTGTTCCACCGCGGCGCCTCGCGGCCGCAGAAGGAGAAGATGTCGGTGACGATGCGCATCGAGGGGCGCGGGGGGAAGATGTAGGTGCCCCGGGCGATGTACTCCTTGAGGATGTCGTTCTGGATCGTCCCCCGGAGAAGCTTCCGGCCTGTCCCGCGCCCGTCGGCGACCGCGAGGTACATCCCGATCAGGATCGCGGCGGTCGAATTGATCGTCATCGAGGTGCTGATCCGGTCCAGGGGGATCTCCCTGAAGAGGAGCTCCATGTCCTCGATCGAATCGATGGCGACGCCCACCCTTCCCACCTCGCCCTCCGCGAGGGGGTCGTCGCTGTCGTAGCCGATCTGGGTCGGGAGGTCGAAGGCGACGGAGAGGCCGGTCTGTCCCTGCGCGAGGAGGTAGCGATAGCGGGCGTTCGACTCCTCCGCGGTGCCGAAGCCGGCGTACTGGCGCATCGTCCATGGCTTGCTCCGGTACATCGTCGCCTGGACGCCGCGCGTGTAGGGGTAGTCGCCGGGGTAGCCAAGCTCCTCGAGATAGGAGAGGCCCTCGATGTCGGACGGGTCGTAGAGAAAGTCGACGGGAATCCCGGAGGGGGTCGCCGCCGCGGGGGAGCGGTCGCCGAGCTTCTCAAGCGCGCGCTTCAGCGCGGTCTCGCGCCACTGTCTCTTCGCGCCGCCGGTGTCCTCGCACATGGCCTTCCCCTCGGAAGAAAATTTCACCAGGGGGCGCGGACCTGCCTGCCGGCAGGGAGCACGGAGGGAAAAGTTCGGGCTCTCACGCTCTTACGCCCACACGGCCGTCTCTCCGCGCCTCCGTGGTGACATTCAGATCGCGCCGCTCGCGCGCATCGCCTGAATCTCCGCGCCCGAGAAACCCAGCGAGGCGAGCACCTCATCGGTGTGCTCGCCGAGGCGCGGAGGGGCGCTCTCGACCGCCCCCGGGGTCTCGGACAGCTTCACCGGTATCCCCGTCTGTTTGACGGGGCCGAGGGTGCCGTGGGGGACGGTCACCACCATGTCCCGCGCCGCGGCCTGCGGGTGCGCGAGGGCTTCCCGCACGGACAGTATCGGCCCCGAGGGGATCCCGTGCTTCTCGAAGACTGCGAGCCAGTGGGCGCTGTCGAGCTCCTGGATCACCTCCTGGATGATGGGGAAGAGGCTGTCCCGGTTCTCGACGCGCGCGGGATTTGTTGCGTAGTCGGGGTGGTCGCACAGCGCCCCGAGTTCGAGGAGCCCGCAGAAGGTCTTCCAGAGCTTGTCGTTGCCCACCGCGATGTTGATATAGCGGTCGCTCGCCTTGAAAGTCTCGTAGGGGCAGATGGTGGGGTGCCGGTTGCCGATCCGCCCCGGGGGGGCGCCGGTCATGAAGAAGATGCCCGCCTGATAGGTGAGGAGCGAGAGCTGGCCGTCGAGCATCGCCACATCCACACGCTGACCGCGTCCGGTCCTTTCGCGCGCGTAGAGCGCGAGGAGTATCCCCTGCACGGCGTAGAGGCCCGCGACGAGGTCCGCCTGGGAGACGCCCACCTTGGACGGCGGGCCCGTGGGGTCGCCCGTGAGGCTCATGATCCCCCCGAGCCCCTGCAGCGCAAGGTCGTACCCGGGCTTGGCCGCCCATGGCCCGGTCTGGCCGAATCCGGAGATTGAGGCGTAGACGAGGCGCGGGTTCAGCTTCGCGGCGGAGTCGTAGTCGAAGCCGAGTTTTCCCAGTGTGCCGGGGCGAAAGTTCTCGACGAGCACGTCAGACCGGGCGATGAGGCGGCGGACGACCTCGCGGCCCGCCTCGGCCTTGAGGTCGAGCGTGATGCTCTTTTTGCTGCGGTTGACGCTCAGGAAATAGGCGCTCTCCCCTCGGTCGAACGGGGGGCCGAACGCCCGGGTGTCGTCTCCCTTCACCGGCTGCTCGACCTTGACCACCTCCGCGCCCATGTCGCCGAGGGTCATGGTGCAGAACGGGCCGGCGAGCACGCGCGTGAAGTCGAGAACCCTGACCCCCTCGAGCGGTTTCATTAATTTCCTCCTGGAAGAGCACAGTGCCCGGAACTGCTTTCATCCCGCGACCATTATAGAAGGGGGATGGCCGATGTCAAGGACGCTGTCGCCCCCGGGCGGGAACGCACGGGCCCTTTTCGTTCGACCTCGTAAGATCGCGCATGCTATACTTATCCCATGCCACGCGGGGCGCGGGAAAGGAGTGTGCACCGGGGAAGGCTCATCGAGCTCCGCCTCGCCGCGCGGAGGCTCCCGAACGGCCGCGTCACAGAGCTTGAGATCATACGGCACCCGGGCGCGGTGCTTATCGTCCCCTTCATCGACCGTGACCGCCTCATGCTCATCAGGCAGTACCGGCCGGTGATCGAGACGTATCTCTGGGAGCTCCCCGCCGGGACGCTGAAGAGAGGGGAGCGGCCGCTCCGGTGCGCGAGGCGCGAACTGGAGGAGGAGATCGGGTGCGTGGCGCGGGAATGGGAACGGCTCGGTTTTCTTTACCCCGCGCCGGGGTACACGACGGAGAAGATCCACCTCTTTGCCGCCCGTGGGCTCGATCGGACGGAGTGCCGGCGGGAGGAGGACGAGGTCATCACGACGCGGGTCTTCACGCGGAGCGAGGTCGTGAAGCTCCTGCGGTCGGGCAGGATCGTCGACGCGAAGACCATCGCGGCCCTCGTGCGCGCGCGGGTCGTATGAACGCGCCATCGGGAGGGAGCGTATGAGACGGGTGGTGAGTATTGTCGCGGTGCTCGGCGCAGCGGCCTCGTGCGGGGGCCAGATCATGAGCTTCGGCACCGGCGCCGGCGCCCCGGGCGAGGACGTGAGCTTCTCCCTCAGCATCGACCCCGAAGAGCCGGTGACGGATTTCGGCTGCACCTTCCAGTACGATCCGTCGCTCCTCATCCTGCAGGACATCTACCTCAGCAAAGGGGCGGAGGACAATTACATTTACCGGCTCTGGTACAACGAATCCCCGCGCGGCACAGTGCGGATATCAACCCAGTCGTCGTGGGGTGACTGGGCCGATGACATCAGCCAGCTGGCGATCCTCGACTTCACCATCTCGTCCTCCGCCCGCTCCACGACGACGCCCGTCCGGTTTGTCGGCGTCCCGGTCTGGGAAGACGACTACAACGGCTACTGGTACACGGCTTCGTCGCAGAACGGGTCCGTCACCATCGTGGCCCCGGGGCCCACCCCGACCCCCAGGCCGCACGGGAAGCCCCCCGAGGTGAATCTCCGGATGGAATCCACCACAATCTACACGTGGGGCGAGGAGCCGTTCGTCCGAGTCCAAGTGACGGCGAACGACTGGGCGGGCTATCCCGAGGACGCCTACCTGGCGGTCGGCATCCCGGGCGGCGGGATCCTCTACCTGAACGCCCGCGGCGCCCTCGTCTCGAAAGCGACGCCGATCGTGAAGAAGATGGAGGTCGAAAACTCGGTCAGCAGCGTCGGCTTAGGCGACGTGCCGTCGACCGCGCCGCTCGGGTTGTACACCGTCTACGGGACGCTCTGTTCTCCCGGCAAGAACCCGACGAAGGCATCGAACCGCGTCTCGAACCTCGATACCGCCCAGTTCGAGCTCGTGGAGCCGCCGGTCGCGCCCACGCCCGTTACGTGAGAGGGGGCGCGGTTTTTGCACCGGCCTGTCGGGCGGGGCATGATGCCTGCGCACCAATGAGGCACGAGTGATGAGCACATCCATGCGGCACCTGCCTGCGGCCTTCATCTGCGGGGCGCTGTTCGCCACGCTCGCGATCGCCGCGCCTCCGCGCGCGGGGGCGGAGCATTTCGACCCGCAGAAGTATTTCGAGGCGAAGGCCAAGGAAGCGGCCCAGGAGCAGGCGAAGAACGCCTGGCAGAGCGGCGCGCCACCGGCCCCCCCGCTGAGCGGCGGGGCTTCCGCGATCACCAGCGTCACGTACGGGATCTGGGTCGCGGTCGGCATCGCCGGCGTGGCGGTGGCGGCAGTGGTGATCCTCTGGCTGAAAACACCGGCCTTCCATTTCGAGCCCAGGGTGGATGATGCCATCGACAAAGAGTTCAAGGCCATGATCGAGGAGACGGGGGAAGAGCCGGACGCGCTGGAGGATGACCCCGGGGCGCCCCACAGGGCCACGCTGAGCGAAGACGACATCATAGAAGATCTCACCGGGGAGAAAGACGACCGTATCGATGATGTTACCGGCGGGAGAGAGACGTGAGCACGCCCCACCCGGGGGACGCGCGCGATCGTCCCCCCGCCGTACCGGGCCCGTCCGCGGCTGTGCCGTCCCGGATATCCTCCCGCTACATCCGGTCGCCGGAGCCGCTCGCGGGGCTCCTCGCGCGGCTGCGCGGTGCGGACCGGGTCGCGCTCGACACGGAGGCGGACAGCCTCTATCACTACCGGGAGAAGGTCTGTGTCTTCCAGCTCTCTTTCTCCGGGGATAACTACATCGTGGACCCGCTCGCCGGGCTCGACCTCGCGGAGCTCGTGCGCGTCATCGAGGAAAAGCCGCTGATCATCCATGGCGCCGACTACGATCTGCGCCTGATGCGCGCCTCGTTCGGCTTCCGGCCGCGGCGCGAGGTCTGCGACACGATGCTTGCCGCCAAGCTCCTGGGGTACCGGCAGTTCGGCCTCGCCGCGCTCGCGGAGCGCTTCTTCGGCGTCGCGCTCTCCAAGCACGGCCAGAAGTCCGACTGGTCCCGCCGCCCCCTGACTCCCTCCCATCTCGACTACCTCGTCTGCGACACGCACTACCTCGGGGGCATCGCCGAGCGCCTCGAGGCGGAGCTCCGCGCCCGCGGGCGCGATGCCTGGCACCGCGAATCCTGCGCGCGCGTGGTCAATGCCACGGCGGGAGACGCGCCGCGGGATCACGAAGAGGCGTGGCGGCTGAAGGGGACGGGGCGGTTCGAACGGCGGCAGCTCTGTTATCTCCGCGAGCTCTGGCGATGGAGGGATGCACAGGCGCGCGAGGCCGACCTCCCGCCGTTCAAGGTGCTCGGGAACGAGCAGCTCCTCGCCCTGGCGGTCGCCGCGTCGGCAGCGGGGAGGGATTTCCGCCTCGGGGGGATAAAACTCCCCCGCACCTGCGTCGGGCGGCGGATCGAGGCGCTCGAGGGGGCGCTGGAGAGGGGACGCGTGATGCGCGAGGAGGAGTGGCCGGAGAGGTTTCCGCGCAGGGTGACCGAGCACTACCCGATCGGCCTGATGGAAAAGCTGCGCGAGGAGTGCGCGCGCTGCGCGGTGGAACTCGACCTCGATCCGGCGGTCCTCGCGAACCGCGCAGCGCTCGTCTCGGTGTCGCGGAGGCGCCCGCAGAACGTCGAAGAGCTCGCGGCGTGCGGACCGCTGATGCGCTGGCAGGCGGAGCTGCTGGAGCCGCGGTTCAGGCATCTCCTCCTCGGGGCGGGGCGGGGAGGATGAGGGCCGCGGTCAGTCTTCCTTGAAGAAGTCGAGCCCCTGCGCCCGGGAGCGCCACTTCTCCCGTATCGCGCCCGCCTCTTTGCTCTCCTTGAGCCGGGAGATCGCCGAATTTATCGCGTCGAGGAGGACGGTGTTCCCCTTCCGGACCGCGATGCCGTACCTCTGAATCTCTATTCCCGTCTCCACGATCTCGTACCGGTAGCTGTACTTGGAGAGGGTCCACCGCAGCGGCACCTCGTCATACAGGATGCAGGTTCCGCCCTTTCCGGATTCCGTGGGCATGGGTGAATTCTTCAGCACCTGGATCATCCGGTCGAGCGAGGAATAATATTCCACCCGCCCATCGAGATTCTTCTTCGCCCATTTTTCCGCGGTGGTGCCGCGCAGCACCCCGATGCGCCAGTCCTTGAGCCCCGTGGTGAACCAGCTGTGCCTCCAGTCGATATCGCTCCTCACCGCGAGGGCGAGCCCCATCCGGGCGTACGGCTTCGTGAACGAGAGTATCTTCGCCCGCTCGTCCGTGATGCTGATGGACGCGATCGCCGCGTCGGCGTTCCCGCGGTCGAGCGCCGAGGCATAGGCGCTGATATCGAAGCTCATCGGGACCCACTCCACCTTCTTCCCCATCTCCTTCGCGAGCGCCTCGGCGAGGTCGACGTCGACACCGGTCTTTTTAATCCCGTCCCGGTAGGCGAAGGGGGCCGAGTTGAAGTCGGAGATGATCCGGAGCGTGTCCGCGGGGGCGGTGGCCGCTGCCGCCGCGGGCTTCGCGGCGGGGACGGCGGATGCGGGCGCCCCGGGGGTGGCCGGCTGGGCGAAGACGGAATAGACGAGGGTGAAGAGCGCCGCCGTTACGGTCCGCAGAGCGTGTTTCATAGGTCCCTCCCGAGTGCGGTGCGCGATCCGCTCGGTGATAAGGATAGCAGAAGCCGGGGGCGAGGGCATCCAAAAAGGGACATCCTGTAAAAGGGACATCCGTATGGGCGTAAGGGCGTGTCGGCGTGTGGGCGTGCCGCGGCGTCCAATAGGTTCCATAGGACTTACAAGACCTATAAGACTATGACCCGGCCGAATACCCGTGCCGAATACCCGCTGGCATTGCCCCGGATACATGGTACCATGGTAGAGGGGCAGGGATTGCAACAGGGAGGGAGCAGGGATGAGACACGGACGGATTGTGGCGGCGGGCATTTTCGCCACGGCGCTGATCGCGACTGCGGGGATCGCGCAGGAAAAGGTCAAGGTGAAGTTCGATGAGTCGGACGACACGATGACCGTCAAGGGCGCCGACGAGAAGGTGAAGATCAAGCAATCGGGATCGAGCTACAAAGTCAAGGGGACGGGGGAGAAGTTCAAGATGAAGGAGAAGGGCTCCGGGTACAAGGTCAAGGGGGTGGACGTAAAATTCAAGCCGTCCAAGTCCGCCGCGCGCAAGGCGTCGAAATCGGCGGCCACGCCGAAGATCCCGGAAAAGGCGAGCTCCGCGAGGGCAGCCCGGTTTCCGGAGAAGGCGGCCTCTCCTGTGCCGGACACGGCGGCGCCTGCCGTCCCCGCCCAGGGCGAGGGTACGGCGCCCGCGGCAGGGTCACGCTGAACTCCCCGGGTCTTTATTGATGAGGAAACCACCAGGGTCACCCTTAACTATACACTAAGAGGCGCATAGTTGATGATTAGAGCATGACAAGACCATTTGACCCGCCCCCCAAAAAACTGGATAGCTTGCCTTGTCGTTAGAATCTCCGCAGGTCATCTATTCCCTCTGCGATACATTGAAGCATCCGTCCGCGTTTTTTATTAGAATGGCCGCATAACCGAGCAGGCCAAACCCACTGAAGCTACTCCCCGAAAAGTCCATCTTCGGACTTTCGGATGCCATATGAACGCGACAAGTATTACTATTCGTGTGGGATTCCATTCATGGATGTGCACAACCTGGCGGTGAGATCGTAGGGCAATCATGTCCCCCGGCAAAAGGGAATTTGCGTAAGATACCAAGTTATCCGGTGTAGATAGAAGAACAAGGTAATTCACCATTGCAATGTACAGACAATAGATGTACAATCTGACAATGAGATACGAATGGAATCCGGACAAGAATAAATGGCTGAAAAAGGAGAGAAATATATCATTTGAGCGGGTGATATTTCATTTATCTCGGGGGGATGTATGGAGGATCGCTGATCACCCTGACCAAATGAGGTATCCCAGGCAGAAGATATATTTTGTCATCATTGAAAAGTACATATACCTGGTGCCGCACATTATTGAAAAGGATCATATATTTCTGAAGACAATTATCCCCAGCAGGAAAGCAACACATCTATTCTTAGAAGAACAGGAGACCCAAAATGAAACTTAGCAAGGAAGAAAAATATATCCTTGATTCCTTGGAAAGTGGCAAGATGAAGCTTTCTACGCCATCCAAAGAAGAAATCAAAGCAATCAAGACGGCAGCCGATACCACCTTCAGAAAGGACAGACGTATAACCATCCGCCTTTATGATCACGATCTCATCGGTATCCAGAAAAAGGCAATGGAAATGGGTGTTCCTTATCAAACGCTTATTTCCGGCTTAATTCATCGATATGTCGAAGGAGATTTAAAAATAAAGGCCGGATAACGACTCGCCCTGTATCTGCCATTGTTTGCCTCAGCCTTTATGCCTCATTGGATTTGGCTTGCTATTCATACCGCACCAAAGCGCCTAACAAGGCGCTGCAGCGAACCGCTGCCCCGCTGGGCAGTCGGACGGTTTGGGAGAATTTGCTCGCGATTGTTGCAACCGCCCGGGCGTTTCCAGCGGCGGTCGCTGAGCTTGGACGTTCGGCCAGCAGATGCACCTAAAAGAATAAGTTGACATGTATATTGTGTAGATATACCGTATGCCTATGACACGTGATTACCCAGAGTTCACGGGGTTTGACTGGGATGATGGTAATAGGGACAAGAACCTGAAACGCCGGGTTCTGGCATCCGAGTGTGAGCAAGTCTTTTTCAATCAACCGCTGATGATTCTCGATGACCCGAAGCACACCGTCGCCGAAGAGCGGTGTGCGGCCTTTGGCCAGACAGATCAAGGACGACCGCTGGTTGTCGTCTACACGCAACGAGCGGGTTTGCTTCGGGTGATTTCGGCTCGAGACATGAGTAGAAAGGAGCGGCAATTCTATGAGCACGCGGCTAAAGACTAAACCGACCTTCCGGACGGAGGATGAAGAAAGAGAGTTTTGGGCGTCACACTCCCCCCTTGACTACTTTGATATATCCGCCGCAACGCGGGCATCGTTTTCCAATCTTCGTCCATCTCTGAAATCTATCTCGATCCGATTGCCGGAAGACATGCTGGATGAGCTCAAGGTTCTCGCCAACAAACGTGATGTTCCCTACCAGAGCCTTGCCAAACTCTACCTGGCATGGGGCATCAAAGCAGAGCGAAGAACTCAGAGAACGGAATCGTGGTCGAACAACAGGGCGGAACGTATTGCCCGCCCGCGGCGGGCGGACAAACGCTGACAACCCCTCGCGTCACGGTTCATACAAGGCATGACCCGCGCCACTCCGGGTCGCAGCTCATCTGGCCGTTGGCCCAGGCAAACCATCAGTCAAACCACCAGGGTCAGTAATTAGAGCATGGCAAGACCATTTGACCCGCCCCCCAAGAAACTGGATAGCTTGCTTTGTAATTAGAATCTCCGCAGGTCATCTATTCCCTCTGCGATACATTTATGGCATCACATGATTTTGAAAAATTTATGGAGGTGAATGATGGCGCGTGAGTCCAAGTATTTCACGCTGACTCTGGAGTCACTTAGGGCCTTGGGGAGTTGGGCTGCGGACTGCGCTGAGAGGGCGCTGTCGGTCTATGAGACTCATGCTGATTCAGATTCCCGGCCTCGTGCCGCGATTGAGGGCATTCGGGTGTTTGCTGGTGGGGGAAAGCGAAGCGCTCAGTTGCGTTCCCTTGCCTGGTCGGCGTATTCCGCTGCACGTGAGGCAGACGATCCCGCCGCAGCAGCATCCGCTCGCGCCGCGGGCCTTGCAGCGGCGAGCGCCTACACGCATCCATTGGCGGATGTCCACCAAACGAAGCACATTCTCGGTCCAGCGGCCTATGCCGCGCTGGCGCTTGAGCTCTACCACGTCGGCGATCCAAGCATCGGTGATGGTGAGGTTCGTTGGGCAATCGAACACGTCACTTCTGAAGTGCGCGAAGTCTTGCTACAGATGCCCGCTCGTCAAGCGGGTAACAGTCGGTTGAACACGATCCTCTATGAGTTGGACGCGGGCATCCGTGCTCGGACCTTGCCGGAAAACGCCTAACATCAAGTTTCAGACTGACAATTTGCTACGCAACTTGCAGATGAACTTGGCGTTAGGCAAAAGGAGCGCAAATGGACAGACGCATCATCTTCACCGAGAGACGAGACCCCAGGCTTGTCACCGTGCGTCGCGGCGGCACCCTACAGGACGCCGATCATCGCCTTCTTGCAGTGTGGGCGGCCGATTGCGCGCAGCACGTGCTGCACCTCTTCGAGCAAACGCAACCCAGTGACGACCGTCCGCGCCGAGCGATCGAACAGGCGCGCGCTTGGGCGCGGGGTGAGATTACGATGACTCAAGCCCGCCCGGCCGCCTTTGCCGCACACGCTGCGGCCAGAGAGGCGTTCGGCGCCGCGAAGGAAGCGGCTCGCGCCGCCGGTCACGCCGTGGCGGTGGCTCATGTGGCAGCTCACGAACTGGGTGCAGCGGCCTACGCGATCAGGGCCGCGCGCGCGGCGACTCCTGAAGATGAGCATGAGGAGGCTGGTCGCCTGGAGTGCCAGTGGCAGCGTGCACAGCTTCCCAGCGAGATCCGAGAACTCGTGCTCGACGACCAGAGGTTGCGCAATGAGAAGTGCTGGTCCTTATTCGATTGCTGACCGGCTCTCTCGGACCACTGCGACTGCCCAACAACCGGTTGCAACCTATCGGCGCCAAGGCGCGCCTCAGCCTGAACCGTGACGTTCTTCGTCAAGAAAGGAGCCGAAAAGAAATTGTTGCCAAAGTGCACACATCGTGATATGTTTGGTGCATGAAGCCATACGACTGGGACGATACGAAGAACGAATGGCTGAGACAGATGCGTGGCATCATGTTCGAGGACGTTGTCTTTCATCTGGCGCACGGTGGTTTGCTCGATACAATCGAGCACCCCAATCAGCGGCAGTACCCTGATCAACGCATCTTCATCGTCAATGTGGAAGGCTACGCCTGTCTCGTGCCATTCTTGGAAGGCGAGGAGGTGATCTTTCTCAAGACAATCATTCCCAGTCGCAAGATGACAAAACTGTATTTGGGAGGTGATACACAATGAAACTGACACAGGAAGAGAAGAGCCTACTCGACTCCGTCGAGAGGGGGGAATGGAAGCGTATTCCGGACTTCCATCTAGAGTCGACGCGGTACCGCGACGCGGCACGCGCAACGCTGCGGAAGGACAAGCGCGTGAATATCAGAATGGCCGAACGCGACCTTATCCGCTTCCAGAAGACCGCTGTCCATGAAGGGCTGCCGTACCAAACACTTCTCTCCAGCGTCCTGCACAAATACATCAACGGCCGGCTGGTTGAAAAGCCAGGATGATGGCAGAACAAGAGGCCGGACGTTATCGGATACCGCCGAAACGTCAGCTGACAACCCCTCGCATCACGGTTCATGCAAGGCATGAACCGCGCCACTCCGGGTCGTAGTTCAGCTCGCCGTTCGACATAAGGGAGAAGATGACTGACTGGACACAATGGGATTCCCTCTCCGATAGGTTGGAGCGCCCCGCCGCGCTTTATATTGGAATAGCCGCATGAGCGAAGAAATGAGGCAGCCAGGGAAAATACCCCGGAAGGTCCACCTCCGCACCTACGGATGTCAGATGAACGACTACGACTCCGAGGTGGTCGCGGGGCTGTTCGATCGGGACGGATGGGTCCTCACGGACCGGGAGGACGAGGCGAACGTCGTGATCCTCAACACATGCTCCGTCCGGCAGCACGCCGAGGACAGGGTATGGGGAAAGATCTTCGCCCTGAAAAGCCGCGCCGCCCGCGAACCGGGATTGATCGTCGCCGTCTGCGGGTGCATGGCGCAGGCGCGGGCGAAGGAGTTCTCCCGGCGGTGCCCCTGGGTGCGCGTCATCTGCGGCACGCGGGCGTTCGACCGCCTGCCGGAACTCGTCGATCGGGCGTCGGGGCAGCGCGCCCCTGTCATCGACATCGGGACGGACAGGGATCCGCGGACCTCCGGGCTTCCCCGGAAGCGGAAGGACCGGCTGAAGGCGTTCGTCGCGGTCATGCGCGGTTGCGAGAACTACTGCGCCTACTGCGTCGTGCCGTACGTGCGAGGCCCCGAACTGAGCCGGCCTGAGGGTGAGATCATCGCGGAGGTCGAGGGCCTCGCGCGGGACGGCTGTCGCGAGCTGATGCTCCTCGGCCAGAACGTCAACAGCTACCGGGCCTCGGGCGTGTCGTTCGCCGGGCTCCTCAGGGAGATTGGCGGGGTCGAGGGGATCCTCCGCATCCGGTTTATGACCTCGCACCCGAAGGATTTCCCCGGCGAGCTCCTCGCCGCGATGGCGGGGGTCCCGCAGGTCTGCCCGCACCTCCACCTTCCGCTCCAGTCCGGGTCGGACCGGATACTCGCCCTGATGAACCGGGGCTACACCCTTGCGCAGTACCGCTCCCTTGTCGAACGGCTGCGCGGGGCAATCCCCGGCCTTGCCCTCACTACCGATCTCATGGCGGGGTTCCCGGGGGAGACGGGCGAGGAGTTCAGCGAAACCCTGCGCGCGCTCGAGGAAATACGCTTCGACGGCGCGTTCATCTTCAAATACTCCGACCGCGAGGGGACGCGGGCGATGGAGCTCGGCCCCAAGGTGCCCGGGGACGAGATCATCCGGCGGCACGCCGCGCTCCTCCGCGTCCAGGAGAGGATCAACGCGGAAAAGAACATCGCGATGGTCGGGGCGCGCGTCGAGGTGCTCGTCGAGGGGGTGAGCCCGAGGGACCCCGGGCGCCTCTTCGGGCGGACCGGGACGAACCGCCGCACGGCGTTCCCCGGGAGCCCTGATTTGATCGGGAGGCTCGCCTGTGTTACCATTCGCGAGGCTACCGCGCTCACCCTGATCGGGGACGCGGCCGAAGCCGCTGGAGGAGCCCATGCCTGAAAAGACCGTCGTCAAGCTCGTCGTTGCCTTGGTTCTCTGCATCCTGCTCATCATCTTTGCCATCCAGAACTTCGGGCAGGAATGCCGCGTGAAGCTCCTCTTCTGGACGATCGGCAGATGGCCCGTGAGCATCATCATTTTCATCTCGATCCTGGTCGGGGTCCTGATCGCCGTCTGCGAAATCCTGCCGCACGTGCTGCAGCTCAGGAAACGGGCGCGGGACGCCGAGGATGCGCTGGCGAGGCTGAAGGCATCGCGCGGGGGGACTTCCCCCGGGGATACACAGCCATGGGCCGGAGACAGGGGGAAAAGGCACACATGAAGTGCGTATTCCTCCCCCTTTTTGGGATTTGGGATTTGGGATTTGGGATTTCTCCATGACCCTGACCCCCATGATGCAGCAGTACCGCAGGATCAAGAGGGAGACCCCTCCCTCCATCCTCATGTTCCGCCTCGGCGACTTCTACGAGATGTTCTTCGACGACGCCCTCACCGCCTCGCGCATCCTCGGCATCACTCTCACCGCGCGGGAGGGCGGCAAGGGGAACAAGGTCCCGATGTGCGGCGTCCCCTACCACGCGGCGCAGGAGTACATCGCGCGGCTCATCCGCGCCGGGCACAAGGTGGCCGTCTGCGACCAGGTCGAGGACCCGAGCCTCGCCAAGGGGCTCGTGAAGCGCGAGGTCACGAGGATTGTCACGCCCGGGACCGCGCTGGACGAGGGGCTTCTCAGGGAGGGGAGCAACAACTACCTTGCGGCGATCCACCGCGCGGGGGGGCTGTTCGGGCTCTGCTGCCTCGACCTGTCCACCGGCGAGTTCCTCGTGACGGAGCTCGATCGCGAGGCCGACCTTTTGAACGAGATCGGGCGCCTGTCGCCGAGCGAGTTCCTCCTGCCGAAGGAGCTCGCCGAAGACCGGGATTTCATGCGGCGCCTCAGGGGGGTCTCGGGCGGGCTCGTCAACCCGTGCGACGACTGGCTCTTCGAGCACGAGAGCGCCGTCCGGCGCCTGCGGGAGCTCCTCCGCACGCAGTCCCTCGACGGCTTCGGCTGCGCCGGCCTTGTCCCCGCAATCTCGGCGGCGGGGGCGGTGGTGCAGTACCTGAAGGACACCGGGCACGCCTCGCTCGCCCATGTGACGCGCCTCGCCCCGTATTCCACGGACCGCCGCATGGTGCTCGACCTCGCGACGCAGCGGAACCTCGAGCTCGTCCGGAACCTCAGGAACGGCGGGCGCGAGGGGACGCTCATTTCGGTGCTCGACCGCACCTCGACTGCGATGGGCGCGCGGCTCCTCCGGGGGTGGATCCTCCAGCCGCTCGTGGACACGGAGGAGATAGGGGCCCGCATGGACGGCGTCGAGGAGCTCGTCGGGAACGCCGCCTCGGAAACCCTCGGGCGCCTCCTCTCCGATTTCAAGGACACGGAGCGGTTGATCGGCCGGATCGACTGCGGGCACGCGAACGCCCGGGACCTCCTCGCCCTCGCGCAATCGCTCGGCCTCGTCCCCGCGCTCGCGGAGGCGCTCGCCCCTTTACATTCTCGGCTCGTCGCGGAAGCCCGGGGCCTCCTCGGCGACACGGGCGGCCTCCCGGAGCTCATCGGGAAGGCGATCGATCCCAGCGCGCCGCTCACGGTGCGCGAGGGCGGCATCATCCGCGAGGGCTACGACGCGGAGCTCGACGAGGTCCGCGCCGTCTCACGCGGCGGCAAGGAGTGGATCGCCGCGCTCCAGAAGCACGAGGCGGAGCGGACGGGGATCAGGTCCCTGAAAATCGGCTACAACAGGGTCTTCGGGTACTATATCGAGGTGACGAAGACGAACCTCGGGACCGTGCCGGCGGATTACATCCGGAAGCAGACGCTCGTGAACGCGGAGCGGTTCGTGACGCCCGAGCTCAAGGAGTACGAGGAGAAGGTCCTCAACGCCGAGGGGAAAGCCGCCGCGATGGAGTACGCGATCTTCCAAAAGGTGCGGGAGCGGGTCGTCGGGGAGACGGAGCGGGTCCAGCGGATCGGGCGGGGGATCGCGCTCCTCGACGCCCTGAACTCCCTCGCCTCGGCGGCCCGCCGCAACGGCTACACGCGCCCGGTGGTCAACGACGCCGACGTGATCGAGATCGTCGACGGCCGCCACCCGGTGCTCGAGCTCGCGCTCGCCGACGAGCGCTTCGTGCCGAACGACACCCTCCTCAACACGGAGACCGACCAGCTTCTCATCATCACCGGGCCCAACATGGCCGGCAAATCGACCTACATACGCCAGGTGGCGCTCCTCACCCTCATGGCGCAGGTCGGGAGCTTCATCCCCGCCGCGCGGGCGACGATCGGCGTGGCGGACCGGATCTTCACGCGCGTGGGGGCGTCCGACGAGCTCTCGCGCGGGCAGAGCACCTTCATGGTCGAGATGAACGAGACGGCGAACATCCTGAACAACGCGACGGAGAAGAGCCTCATCGTCCTCGACGAGATCGGGCGGGGGACCAGCACCTTCGACGGGATTAGCATCGCGTGGGCCGTCGCGGAGTACCTCCACAACACGTCGTTGGTGCGCGCCCGGACCCTTTTCGCCACGCACTACCACGAGCTCACCGAGCTCGAGATGAACCTCCCCGGGGTGAAAAACTACAACGTCGCCGTGAAGGAGTGGAACGACGAGATTATCTTCCTCCGGAAGATCGTCCCCGGCGGGACCGACAAGAGCTACGGGATCCACGTGGCGCGCCTTGCGGGCCTGCCCCGGAAGGTGATCGAGCGGGCGAAGGATATCCTGAACGCCCTCGAGGAGGGGTGCATCCGCGAGGACCGGCTCCCGAAGCCGGAGGAGGGGCGGGGGGCCCCTGAGGGCCCGCGGCAGCTCAGCCTCTTCGAAACGAGGCCGAACCCGGTCGTGGACGAACTCCGGCAGCTCCACCTCGAACGGATAACGCCGATAGAGGCCCTGAACATATTGAAACGGCTGAAGGAGAAGAGCAATGGGCCGGATTAGGGTGCTCGACGACGCGGTGATCAACAAGATCGCCGCGGGCGAGGTGGTCGAGCGTCCCGCCTCGGTGGTGAAGGAGCTCGTCGAAAACGCCCTCGACGCGGGCGCCGCCCACGTCACGGTCGAGATCCGCGGCGGGGGGAAAGCGCTCGTGCGGGTCTGCGACGACGGGTGCGGCATGGCGCGCGACGACGCCCTTCTCGCCCTCGCGCGCCACTCGACCAGCAAGATCTCCGGCGCCGACGACCTCTTCTCCATCCGCACGATGGGGTTCCGAGGGGAGGCGCTCCCCTCGATCGCCGCCGTCTCCCGGATCGAGATCGTGACAAAGGAAAAGGGGGCGCTCTCCGGGACGCGGTTCGTTGTCGAGGGGGGGCGCGTCGGCGAGGCGCGGGACATCGGGGCGCCGGACGGGACGGAGGTCGTCGTCCGCGATCTGTTCTTCAACACCCCCGCGCGGCGGAAATTTCTAAAGACGGAGGCGACAGAGAATTCCCACATCGCCGCGTCTCTCATGGCGGAGGCCCTCGCGCGCCCCGGGACGGGCTTCACGCTCGTCGCCGACGGTGAGGAGGTTCTGGAGGCCCCTCCGGCCGCCTCGCCGCGCGAAAGGATCGCGGCGCTCTTCGGGGCGGAGCTCGCGAAGGATCTGATCCCCCTCGCGGGCGCGGGCGGGTGCGCTCGCGTCGAGGGGTTCATCAGTTCGCCCGGGGTGACGCGGGGGAACCGCACAGCCCAGTATTTCTTTGTGAACGGCCGCCCCGTCCAGGACCGGATACTCTCGTTCGCCCTCGCGGACGCCTCCGACGGGGTCCTCCCCGCCCGGCGCCATCCGGTCGCGTTCGTCTTCCTCGAGATCGAGCCGCACGAGGTGGATGTCAACGTGCACCCCGCGAAGCGCGAGGTGCGCTTCCGCAGCGGCGGGCTCGTCAGGGACCTCGTGAGGAACGCGGCCTCGGAAGCCCTCCGCGGGACTGCGCGCCCGGCGCCGCCGCCGGGGGCGTTCACCTACGAATCGCGCGCGCGGGAGGGGGTCGTCGAGCGCGCCCCGATCGCCGCGGAAACACAGGAGCCGCTCCCGTGGGAAAAGGGGGGTGATGCCGCGGTGGGGGGCGCGGCGGGCGGGCATCCGGGATGGGAAGCGGCTCCGGGGTCGGCGCACGGCCTCAGGGTCGTCGGACAGGTGAAGAACCTCTACGTCATCTGCGAGGACGCCGACGGGCTCGCCGTGATCGACCAGCACGCCGCGCACGAGCGGATACTCTTCGAGAAGGTGATGCGCTGCCGCGGGGAGGGGAAGGGGGAGCTCCAGCGGCTGCTCATCCCGGCCGTCGTGAACCTCTCGGCGCACGAGCGGGCGCTCGCGGGGGAGTACCTGGATGCGCTGCGGTCGCTCGGGATCGGCATCGAGCCGTTCGGGAAGGACGCGCTTAAAGTTGACCAGATGCCGGCGTGCCTCGGCGCTCTCGACCCGGGACCGCTCCTGCACGACGTCCTCGCCGGGCTCGCGGCGGAGGGGAGGAGCAGGGCGGTGCGGGAGGGCGTCGCGGCCGCGGTCGCCGTGAAGGTCTGCCGTGCCGCCGTGAAGCGGCGCGATCATTTAAGGGACGAGGAACTCCGGCGCCTGGTGGACGACCTGATGAGCTGCGAGACCCCGTTCACCTGCCCGCACGGGCGCCCGACGATCATCCGGATGAGCGCGACGGAACTCGACAGGAAGTTCAAACGGACGTGACTGCGGATGGCGCAGGAAGGCGGGAGTGATAAAAATGCCCCTCATCGCTGAGGGGCATTTTTTATCCCGATCACATAACGGGATGAGCGTGGGCGCTTCTACTGAAGCTCCTTGCAGCACATCTTGCAGAAGCTCGCGGCACCGGCGCTCTTGGCCGCGTCGGCGGTGGGGAAGCACTTGAGGTTGCCTTTCGGGAAAAATTTACAGCCCTTCTTGTGGCACTTCCCCAATGTTTCCTTGCCATCCACTGTTTTCACCTTCGCGCAGAACTCGCCCTCTGCCGCCGCCGGAGCCGCCTGCGCCGGAGCCGCCTTCACCTCAGTGCCCGCCGCTGACGGGGCGGCAATCTCGGGTTTCTCGGCCTTCGGGGCGTCCTGTGCAAAGAGGACGCCGGCGATAGCGAGAAACGCCACCGCAATCGCAAATCTCTTCATGCTCCCTCCCCAATGGTTAAGTGGTGCGAACCGGACACTATACTCCGCCATCCGCGGCAAAATATCAAGAAGTTTTTGCGAGGGGTGTGGAATTTTCGCGTGGGGCTCCTCGGCCGGCCCGTGTGATCCGCTTGCGTCCCCAGGCGACGTCTGATACCCTGATCGAAACCATTGCGCGCACCTCACAAGTCGAAGAAACCCGTGAGTCCTCCTGTGCTACTGTTTTTGATGGGAGCGACGGCGTCGGGCAAGAGCGACGTCGCCGTGGAACTCGCCGCGCGGCTCGGGGGCGAGATCGTCTCCGCCGACTCGATGCAGGTCTACCGGGGCCTGGACATCCTCTCCGCGAAGCCGGACTCCGCGCAGCGGGCGCGCGTCCCCCACCACCTCCTCGACGTGGTCGAGCCCGGGGAGTGGTTCGACGTTGCACGCTACGCGGGCCTCGCGAAGGAAGCGATCGGCGCGATACGCGCCCGCGGCCGCGTGCCCGTTGTTACAGGCGGTTCGGGGATGTACGTACGCGCGCTCGCCGACGGGCTCTTCGCGGGGAAGGGACGCGACGCGGCGCTGCGGGAGAGTATCGAACGCCTCGCGGACGCCGGGGGGCTCGCGGCGCTCCACGCGCGGCTCGCCGCGGTCGACCCGGAAGCCGCCGCAAGAATCCACCCGAACGACCGGAGGCGGATCGTCCGGGCGATCGAGGTGTTCGAGACGAGCGGGCGGACGATCTCGTCGATGCAGCGCGAGTGGAAATCGGAAGGAGAAAAGCCCGCACCCGGCGAACCATGGCTGAGCCGGAACCTCGGCGGGGGCTGCGTCTTCCTCGGGATGCGGCGGGGGAAAGAGGATCTCGCGCGGAGAATCGAGGATCGAACGCGGAGGATGCGTGCGGGCGGCGCCGTCGAGGAGACCCGGTGGCTCCTCGACCGCTGCGGGGGGGCGCGGGGCACCCTCTGGCAGTCGCTCGGAACGAAGGAGATCCTCGGGGTCGTCGAGGGGAGATACGGACTCGATGAGGCGGTCCGGATGATCGCGAAGGCGACGCGGGCTTACGCGAAACGGCAGCGCACCTGGTTCAACCGGGATCCGAGGATCCTCTGGTTCGACGTCGCCCCGGATGAGACGTCCGCGGTGACCGCCGAACGGATGCTCAGGCACCTGGAATCGCACTGTGGAGTAGTCTATGACCGGACATGACCGCGGCGCAGTCCCGACGGCGCGGCCCCACGAGCGCGCCGTCCTCGTCGGCCTCGAGACGGGGGAGACACGCCGGTGGCAGGTCGAGGACCACCTCGCCGAGCTCGGCCAACTGGCGCTGACGGCCGGGGCCGAGGTGGCGGGCACACTCGTGCAGAAACTCCACGCGCCGAACCCGGCGTACTACATCGGCAAGGGCAAGGCGGACGAGCTGCGCGCGCTCTGCGCGCGGGAAGAGGCAAAACTCGTTGTCTTCGACGACGAGCTCAGCCCCGCCCAGGTGAAGAATCTCCAGGAGCTCACCGGGTGCCGCGTCATCGACAGGACTGAGCTGATCATGGACATCTTCGCGCAGCGCGCCCGCTCGCGCGAGGGCAAGATCCAGGTCGAGCTCGCCCAGCTCCGCTACATGCTCCCCCGCCTCACGCGGGCATGGACGCACCTCTCCCGCCAGGAGGGCGGAATCGGGACCCGCGGGCCGGGAGAGCAGCAGCTCGAGGTGGACCGGCGCCGCATCCGCGAGAAGATCCAGCGCCTGACGGACAAGATCGAGGAGGTCGGGCGCGAGCGCGCGACGCAGGGGAAGCAGCGGCGGAAGAAAGAAATCCCGGTCGTCGCGCTCGTCGGGTACACCAACGCGGGAAAGTCCACGCTCATGAACGCGCTCACCTCGGCCGGGGTCCTGGTGGAGGACAGGCTCTTCGCCACGCTCGACCCCACCACCCGCGAGCTCATTCTACCCAAGGGGAAAAAGGCGCTCCTCACGGACACGGTGGGGTTCATCCGCAAGCTCCCGCACCACCTCGTCGAATCGTTCAAGGCGACCCTCGAGGGGGTGGCGCAGGCCGACCTCCTGCTCCACGTCATCGACATCTCGCACCCGCAGGCGGAAGAACAGGTCCGGGCTGTCTGCGGAGTCCTTGCGGAAATCGGTGCGGGCGGGAAACCGACGATCGCGGTCTTCAACAAGACAGACCTTCTCGTCGAAGAGTCGAGACTGGCGCGCTACGCGCGCAACTTCCCCGTCCACGCGGCGGTGTCGGCGATCCGCGGCACGGGGTGCGGCGACCTGCGGGAGACGATCGAGGAGGAACTCGCCCGCGGGATGATCTCCATCCGTCTGGCGGTTCCCCAGTCCGAAGCGGCGCTGATCTCCCGGCTTCACCGGGAAGGCTCCGTGCTCTCGAAGAAGTACGAGGGCGACGTCGTGCTGATCGAGGCCGAGCTTTCTCCCGCCCTTGCGAGGGAAGTGGAGCGGTATAAGATTTAGCGATCGAGCTATCGAGCTATCGAGTGACGGGGGTGGAGGGACGACCTCGTAGACTACGATGCGGGCAGGTGTGCCGTCCGAGAATCGCCACGGCGTCTCCAAGGAGGCGACCGGGCTGAGCACGGATTCCATCGGCCCCTTTCCGAAGAAGCCCCAAAACTGGCGGACGATCATCTCCTGATCCGCCACAAAGCGTATCCCGGATTCGCGCATGAAATCGGTGAAAAGGGTCCCCCTCTTCATCGCGTCGAAGGCCCGGTTGTTCACGAGCCCGTCCATGTTCACGACCGGCGCGGCGGAGTAGTAGCCGTAGATGCCGGCGTTGAACGCCCCGAAGCGCGCCCCTGTCCCGAAGCGCGGCCCGAGCTCGCGCGCGACATTGTAGAACGCGGTCTGCCACGGATAGAAACCGATCCGCCAGTGACGGGCGCCGTTTGCGGCGGCCGCGACAAGGACAAGCGCCAGTCCCGCGGCAGCGAGCGCATTGCCGTGGCGGTCATAGCCGCCCACGACCAGCACTTGGCCGCTCGGCAGCAGCGTGGCCGTGTGCTCGCCGCGGGCGGTTTGCAGCGCGGCGAC
>JBAXOY010000006.1:0-47258 GCA_037133055.1 Chlamydiota bacterium | reverse complement strand
GTCCTCAAATGTCGCTGCGGGCGTCCGTATTCCAACTCCTGACTTCTGACTCCTGGATTCTGGATCCTGAGCAGTTACAATAGTCCCGGTCCCGAACCCCTTGCATCCCGGGGCCCAATCCGTTAGAGTGTCACTGCGGTCAGGCGGCACGGCCGCGGGACAGGACGCCCAATGGGCCAGCGGAAGCGCGTTTTACCGATTTTCATGTACGGGGTGAGCCACAGGACCGCCCCCGTCGAGCTGAGAGAGAGGCTCTCCATCCCCGTCGCCGGGCTCCAGGCGGCGCTCCGTTCGCTCCGGCGGCGGATCCCCGCCGCGGAGTGCGTGATCCTCTCCACATGCAACAGGGTCGAGGTGTACCTCGCCTGCGCGCGTCCCCCCGATCCCCGCGCGATCGCCCGGTTCCTCTGCGGCGGCCGCCCGGGGATCTCCGCGAAGATCGAGAAGTCGCTCTCTCACCACGCGGGCGCCGCCGCGGCGCGGCACCTCTTCAGGGTCGCGGCGGGCCTCGAGTCGATGGTGCTCGGCGAGAGCCAGATCGCGGGGCAGGTCAGGGAGGCGTGGCGCGCCGCGCTCCGCGCGCGCTGCGCGGGACCGGTCCTCGGCCCGGTGTTCGAGGGGGCGATCAGGGCTTCGAGGGCCGCGCGGCGGAAGACCGGGATCGGGGCGGGGGCCGTTTCGATCAGCTCCGCGGCGATCGCCCTTGCCGAGGAGATCCTCGGGTCGCTCGATGGGCGGGCCGTCATGATCATCGGCGCGGGAAAGATCGGGGAGCTCGCGGTGAAGCATCTCGCGCGGCGCGGGGCGAAGACGGTCATGGTCTCGAACCGCACGTACACGCGCGCGCGGGAGCTCGCGGAGAGGCTCGGCGGGGAGGCGGTGAGGTTCGACCGGGTCTTCGAGCGGATGCGCGACGCCGACATCGTCATCAGCTCTACCGGCGCCCTCCACCGGGTCATCCGCGCCGCGCGGGTGAAGACGGTGATGGCGGCGCGCGGCGGGGCGCCGCTCTTCTTCATAGATCTCGCGGTGCCGCGCGACATCGACCCGGCGGTCCGCGGGATACGAAACGTGCACTGCCGCGATATCGACGACCTCGAGAGGGTGCGGGACGAAAGCCTGGCGCGGCGGGTCGCAGAGGCGAGAAAAGTCGAGGAGATCATCGAGGGGCACCTGGCGCGGCTCGGTCGGGGGACTGAATGATCCGTCTCTCCGCGATGGTGCTCCTTGCCGCTCTCATCGCCTTCTTCTGCGCGTACGGCGGGCTCCGCGAGCCGGGGGAGACGCTTGACGGGTGCCTCGCGGACCCCGCGGCCCACGATGGCGCGATGGTCTACTCGCCGCACGAGTCGGTCATCGGCCGGGTCATGGAGGGCGGGTTCACCCTGAAGTGGGACGGCAGGGAGATCCCCGTCAGGGGGATCTCCCGGTATCTCAAATCGGGGACCTACGTGGGCGTCAGGGGGATCTTCCATAGGGAGGGCTATATCGAGGCGCGCGCGATACATGTCGGGCGCTTCCGCCGCCTGAAAATGCTGGCGTCGGTGGCGGGCGCCGCCGTCGTCTTCGCGCTGCTCTGGAAAGGGCTCCGGTGGGACCCGGTGCAGCGCGGGTTCAGGGAGAGATAAGCCTGCTATTTTTTTATTTCCATTGTCAACCATATCCATGATAATGCGTAACAAATGCCTGCCATGAACAAAACGGTTCTCCGCGCGTTGTCCAGGATCCGCGTCGGGGAGAGAATCTCCCGCGTGACCGCGCTCTCCCTGGTCAGGGCTCCCCTCGGGGACCTTCTCCGGGGCGCGGACGCGCTTCGCCGGGAATGCGGGGGAAACAGGGTCGCGCTCTGCGCGATCACAAACGCCCGCTCCGGCCTCTGCGGAGAGGACTGCGCCTTCTGCGCCCAGTCCTCCCGCCACGCGGCGGGCGCGCCGGTGTACCCGATGCGCGGCGTCGCGGCCCTTCTCTCGGCAGCCCGGAACGCGCGCGCGATGGGCGCGGTCCGCTTCGGCGTCGTGACGAGCGGGCGCGCGGCGGGTCGGGGCGATGTGGCCCGGGTGTGCGCCGCGGTCCGGGCGATTCGGCGGATGGGAGGGATCATCCCCTGCGCCTCGCTCGGCGAAATAGGGGAGGCCGGGGCGGGGCGGCTCAAAAGGGCCGGCCTGTCGCGCTATCACCACAACCTCGAGACCTCCCCGCGGTTTTTCCCGTCGGCCTGCACGACTCACCGGTGGGCCGACCGCGTGCGGACGGTGCGAGCGGCGCGGCGCGCGGGTCTCCAGGTCTGCTCCGGGGGACTATTCGGACTCGGGGAGACGTGGGGGGACCGGGTGGACCTCGCCCTCGCCCTGCGGGAATTGGGGGTCGATTCGGTCCCCCTCAACTTCCTGATGCCCGTCCGGGGGACGCCGCTCGGGAAGAAGCGCCCGCTCCCCGCGCGCGAGGCGCTGCGGATCATCGCCGTCTTCCGTTTCGTCCTTCCCCTCGCGGAGATACGGGTCGCGGGGGGCAGGGAACTCGTGCTCGGGAAGATGCAGGAAAGGATCTTCGCCGCAGGCGCGAACGCGATGATGGTCGGGGACTACCTCACCGCGAAGGGGCGCGCCCCCGGCGACGACCTGCGCATGCTCCGGCGGCTGGGGCTGGAGGTGGGGTGCGCGCGATGAAGAAGGTCGTTCTCGTGACCGGCGCGTCGCGCGGCCTCGGCGCCGTCGCGGCCGCCGAGTTCGCCAGGGCCGGCTACCGCGTCGCGGTGAACTATCGATCCTCGCGGGACGAGGCGGAACGCGTCGCGGCGGGGATTGCCGCCGCGGGCGGCGAGGCGTTCGCCTGCCGGGCCGATGTCGCGGACGCGCGCGAGGTCGAGGCGATGGCCGGGGAGCTGTCGGCGCGGTGGGGGCGGCTGGATGTCCTCGTGGCCAACGCGGGGATCGCGCACGAGGCGCTGTGCGTCTCCACACGCGAGGCCGACTGGGACGCGGTGCTCGGCACGAACCTCAAGGGGGTATTCCTCTGCGCGCGGGCGGCGGCGGCCCTGATGTTGCGGCGGGGGACGGGGCATATCATCACCGTCGGCTCGATCCTCGGCGTGAGCGGCGGGAGGGGGGAGAGCGCGTACGCGGCGTCGAAGGCCGCGCTCGTCGGGTTCACCATGAGCATCGCGCGAGAGCTCGGCGGCTCCGGCGTCCGGGCCAACGCGGTCATACCCGGCTTCATGCTCACGGGGATGGGCATGACGGCCTCTCCGCAGGCTCGAGCCCGCGCGCGCGCGGAGAGCGTCCTCAACCGGCACGCGGATGTCGGGGCCTCGGCGCGGTTCATCGTGCACCTGGCGGGGATGGAAGGGGTGTCGGGCCAGATCTTCGCGCTGGACGGGAGAATACGCCGGTGGGCATGAACGCCGGGCGCGCGGTCGTCGTCACCGGCATCGGGCTGGTCACCCCGCTCGGGTGCGATCCGGACACCGTGTGGCGGAGGATCACGAGCGGTGAAAGCGGCGCGGCCTTTCTGCCCGAGGGCCCGTTGAGAGATACCGGGGCGCGGTTTTACTGCCCGGTCGGCGATTCACGGTTTGAGGACACGGCGCGGCGCCATGTCCGGTTCGCCCTGGACGCCGCCGGGGCGGCGCTGCGGGATGCGGCGCTGGATATCGCGGCGTGCCGCGAACGGGCGGGGATCAGCGTCGGATCGAGCAAGAACGCCTACCGCGCCCTCGAGGAGATCTGCGGGGCGTATCACCGGGGGGGCCCCGGCGCGGTGGATGCGGACGACGCCGGCTGTTTTTTTTCGAACAGCCCGGCGGCGTCGCTCGCGGGTCGGTATCGCGTCGCGGGGCCCGTCACCGCGCCCATGGCCGCGTGTGCCACGGGGGCGGTCGCGATCCTTGCGGGGATGCGGACGATACTGGCGGGCGGGGCGGATGTCGTTCTGGCGGGCGCCGCGGAGTCCTGCGTCACGCCGATGCTGCTGCGCGGATACCTGCGGATGGGGGTTCTCGCGGCGGACGGCGGCCTGCCCGCGGAGGCGTGCAGGCCGTTCGATCAAAGTCGTCGCGGATTCGTGCTCGGCGAGGGGTGCGGCATGGTCGTGCTTGAAGAGGAACGGCACGCGCGCGCTCGCGGGGCGCGGCCGCGCGCCCGGCTCAGGGGGGGGGCGATGGGAGGGGATGGGTATCACATGACCGCGCCGGACCCCTCGGGGGAGGCGCTCGGGGCGATCATCGCGGAGGCCCTGCGCCGCTCGGGGGTGCGGCCGGAAGAGGTCCAGTATGTCAACGCGCACGGCACGGGGACCCGCCTCAACGATCCCGCGGAGACGAAAGGCATCACAAGGGCGTTCGGTCCGGCGGCGCGCCGCCTCTCGATCAGTTCGACCAAACCGGCGACCGGGCATCTCCTGGGAGCGGCCGGGGCCGTGGAGTTCATCGTCGCGCTCCTTGCGCTCGATCGCGGCGTGATTCCCCCCACGCTCAACCTGCGTTCTCCCGATCCGCAGTGCGATCTTGACTGCACGCCGCTCGAGGCGAAACCGCGCGCGATGGAGAACGCGCTCTCGATCTCGTGCGGGTTCGGCGGGCAGATCGGGGTGCTCGTCGCGGGGAGGCCGGAGCGATGACCGCGGCGTCCCCCCTCTCGGAACAGCTCCTGCGGGAGCTCGATCTCATCAGGGCCGCGGGCCTGTACCGCGAGCCGCGGCTCGTCGACGGCGCGCAGGGGCCGCGCGTCGTCGTCGGCGGGCGCGAGTATCTCTGCTTCTGCGCGAACAACTACCTCGGCCTCGCGGAGCACCCGGCGGTGGCGGAAGCGGCCCGCGAAGCGATCGGGCGGTACGGGTGGGGATCCGGGGCATCGCGCCTCATCTCGGGGACGATGCGGCTCCACGACGAGCTCGAGCGCGAGCTCGCGGCGTTCAAGGGCAGGGAGGCGGCGATCGCCTTTTCCTCGGGGTACGCCGCAAACCTCGGGGTGCTCGGCGCGCTCGCGGGCCCCGGCGACACGCTCGTCATCGACAAGCTCGACCACGCGAGCATTGTGGACGGCTGCCGCCTCTCGGGCGCCGCGGTCCGGGTCTACCCGCACGGCGACACCGCGAAGCTCGAGAGGATACTCGCCGTGAGCGCGGCCTCGCGCAGGAGGATCGTCGTCACCGACAGCCTCTTCAGCATGGACGGCGACCTCGCCCCGCTCGACAGGATCGCCGGCCTGGCGCGGCGATACGGCGCGTGCCTGATGGTGGACGAGGCGCACGCGACGGGCGTTCTCGGCGAGCGCGGGCGCGGGGGGGCGGAGCTTCTGGGGGTTGAGGACGCGGTGGATGTCTCGATGGGGACGCTGAGCAAGGCCCTCGGGGGGAGCGGGGGGTTCGTGGCGGGCTCCGCCGCGCTCATCGACTACCTGAGGCATCGCGCGCGGAGTTTCGTCTACACCACGGCCCCGCCCCCCGCCGCCTGCGCCGCCGCGCTCGCGGCGTTGAAGATCGTGCGCGCGCGGCCGTCATTGAGGCGCGTCGTGCTCCGCAGGGCGGAGAGGCTGCGAAAAGGGCTCGCCGGTCTCGGATTCGACACGATGGGGAGCGCGTTCCAGATCGTGCCGGTGCGGGTGGGGGAGGCGGGCGCGGCGGCGCGGCTCTCGCGGGAGCTCCTCGCCCGCGGGATCCTCGCCCCGGCGATCCGCCCGCCGACCGTGCCGAAAGGGTCGAGCCGCCTGCGCCTGAGCGTCATGGCCTCGCACACGGATGAGGATATAGACCGCCTGCTCGACGCGTTCAGAAGCATCGGGGGAGGGACGCCGTGAGGAGACGGGGAAACAACGACGCGATGCGGAAAGACCGCCGCCATGTCTGGCACCCGTTCACGCAGATGCGGGACTGGGAGCGGGAAGACCAGGTGGTGATCCGGGCGGCGAAGGGCTTCCGGATCGAGGACACGCAGGGGCGGCGGTACCTCGACGGCGTTTCGTCGCTCTGGGTCAATATCCACGGGCACCGGAAGAGGGAGATCGACCGGGCGATCACGGGACAGCTCGGCAGGTTCGCGCACTCCACCCTGCTCGGCCTCGGGAGCGTCCCTTCCGCGGAACTCGCGGAGGCGCTGGCGCGCATCGCTCCGCCCGGGCTCGAAAAGGTCTTCTACTCCGACGACGGGTCGACGGCGGTCGAGATCGCGCTGAAGCTCGCGTTCCAGTACTGGCGGAACAGGGGCGGGAACTACGGGCGGAAGCGAAAGTTCATCCGCCTCCCGAACGCCTACCACGGCGACACGCTCGGGGCGGCGAGCGTCGGGGGGATCGACCTCTTCCGCGAGGTGTACGGGCCCCTCCTCTTCCCGACGCTCGCGGGGCCGTCCTTTTACTGCTACCGGTGCCCGCTCGGGAAGGAGCGCGCCTCGTGCGGTCGCGACTGTCTCTCCGCGCTCGAGGGGCTCCTCCGGCGGCGCGGAAGCGAGATCGCGGCGCTCATCATCGAGCCCCTCGTCCAGGCGGCGGGCGGGATGCTCGTCGCCCCGCCGGGGCACCTCGCCGCGGTCGCGGGGCTCTGTCGCGCGCACGGCGTCCTCCTCATCGCCGACGAGGTCGCGACCGGTTTCGGCCGCACCGGGACGATGTTCGCCTGCGAGCGGGAGCGGGTTTCGCCGGATTTCCTCGTGCTGGCGAAGGGGATCACCGGCGGATATCTGCCGCTCGCCGCCACGCTCACGACGAAGCGGATCTATGACGGGTTCCGCGCCCCGTTCCGCGGGAGGAAGACATTTTTTCACGGGCACTCGTACACGGGGAACGCCCTCGCCTGCGCCGCAGCCCTCGCGAGCCTCGATCTGTTCGAGAAGGAGCGGCTGCTGGAGCGCCTCCGGCCGAAGATCGCCCTCCTCGGGCGCCTGCTCGAGGGTATCGGCCGGTTACCGCACGTCGGGGATGTGCGCCAGTGCGGTTTCATGGCGGGGATAGAGCTCGTGCGGTCGAAGCGCACGAAGCGGCCGTACGCGTATGCCGCGCGGGTGGGGCACCGGGTCTGCATGCGGGCGAGGAACTACGGGGTGATGCTCAGGCCGCTCGGGGATGTCATCGTGATCCTTCCGCCCCTCGCGATCAGCCGCCGCGACCTTGCGCTCCTGTGCGGAGTTATCGCGCGCTGTATCAGGGAGGAGACGGAATGAAAAGCTCTCCTACAAAGGGAATGCGTCAATGATGAGGGCTCTCTTTATCACCGGCACGGACACCGGCGTGGGCAAGACCCTCGTGACCGCCCTCCTCGCCTCGGGCCTCCGCCGCCGCGGCATCGACGCGGGCGTGATGAAACCCGTGGCGAGCGGCTGCGGGGATACGGCGCGCGGCCTGATGTCGCCCGACGCGCTCTTTTTCGAGCGGATCCTCGGCCGCCTCGACCCCGCGGAGCTCGTCAATCCCGTCCGCTACAGGGCGCCGCTCGCGCCGTCGGTCGCGGCAGGGAGGGAGGGGAGGACACTCGACCTCGCGGCGCTCGACGCGGCCTTTGAATCGATGACGCGGAGACATCGGATTCTCCTGGTGGAAGGCGTCGGCGGGCTCCTCGTGCCGCTCGAGGGGAAATTTACCGTCGCCGACCTTGCGCTCAGGTGGAGGATCCCCCTCCTCGTCGTCGCCCGCCCCGGCCTCGGCACGATCAACCACGCCGCCCTTGCCATTCTTCACGCGCGCTCCCGCGGCATCCCGGTCGAGGGCTTCGTCTTCAACGCCTCCCGTCCGGGGGAAGACGGGGAGATGCTGAGGGACAACGCCGCCTGCATCGGGGAACTCTGCGGCGTCCCTTTCCTCGGTTCGATCCCGTGGGGCGGGGACGATCCGTGCGCACCGGATGCGTGGGAACGCCTCGTCATTGCCGCGGATGGGATTTCCGAAACCCTGATGCGCGATCCCAAATCCCCGACAGGATCATTCCCCTCCCCCCTTGAGGGGGAGGGATAGGGCGGGGGGTAAAAATGCTTCATCGTCACTGATACGTGCAGGAACGCGATTGAAGGTTGACAGGGTATTTTGTCCGGTTCATGCTACGTTCGAAGGTGTTGTCTATCACGTCCGGGGGTTATGAACAACAACCGGCTGCCCGTCCCTGTTGAGCGCATTGAACACGCAATCCTGCTCATCAGGGGGCATAAGGTTATGCTGGATGTCGATCTCGCGGATTTATACGGAGTCACTACCGCGCACGTAAAAAGGGCTGTTAAAAGAAATTGTGAGCGGTTCCCGCCCGATTTCATGTTTCATCTTACCGCGAAGGAATACGATTCTTTAAGATGCCAATTTGGCATCTTAAAGCGCGGTCAACACGCCAAGTATCTCCCTCTTGCTTTTACCGAACAGGGCGTGGCCATGCTGTCGGGCATTCTCAGAAGCCCTCGCGCGGTCTGCGTGAACATCGAAATCATGCGCGCATTTGTCAGGTTGCGGCAGATTCTTGCAAGCCATAAAGACCTCGCCGGGAAACTGGCGGATCTGGAGAAAAAGTACGATGCCCGGTTCCGGATGGTTTTCGACGCCATTCGACAACTCATGACGCCGCCCGTTCCGCCGCGCCGTCCGATCGGTTTCAGCGCAAAAGAGGCGCGGGCGCGCTACACGGCGCCCCGTAGGAAAAATCGGAAGTGAGCGGCGGGGGAAAATGCGCGGCGAGGGGGAAGACAGCGGATTCGACCCACAGCGCCGAACCCACCGTGAACCCGCCGCGGAGGTTTATTGCCAACCGGGCCCCCACGTGCTACTATTGCCCAAGTTTCACGCGGATGCGGATGGAGCGCTCCATCCCCGAAGAAGCGGGAGGGCAGGGTGGCCGGGATGAGCAAGGGCACGCGGGCCGTCGTGGGAATCGCGCTGGCCCTTCTCTGTCTCGCCGTCGCCTTCCGCGGGGTCGATTTCCGCGAGCTCTGGTCCGCGCTCACGCAGGCCGACTACCTCTGGCTCATCCCCGCGATGGTGGTCGTCTCCGTCTCGATGATATTCAGGGTGTTCCGATGGCAGTGCCTTCTCCGCCCCATGAAGCGGATCGGCTTCTGGGACCTCTTCTCCGCGATCAGCATCTGCTTCATGGCCAACAACGTTCTCCCCGCCCGGAGCGGCGAGTTTATCCGCGCCATGCTCGTCGGGAAAAAGCACGGGGTGAGCGTCAGCACGGTGCTCGCCACGGTCGTGCTAGAGAGGATCTCGGACGCCCTCTGCGTGATGGCGCTCTTCCTCTTTCTTATCTTCTCGCTCACCGTCAGTCCCGAAATGAAGCGGCTCGGCCTCGTGCTCGTGGCCGGCTACCTCGGGATCCTTGCGCTCCTTGTCGCCGCAAGGATATACCCCGCGGCCGTCGAGGGCGCCGCGCACCGGCTTTTGGTCAGGATCTCCCCGCGCATCGCGCTCCGGGTCCGCGCCGCCGTCGCGTCGTTCGTGCAGGGGCTGAGCGTTCTTAAAGACGGATCGCAGGTGGCGCTTATCGTGGTCTACTCGGTCTTCGTCTGGGGGGGGATACTCGTCACCTACTACTTCATCAATCGCGCCTTCGGGGTCCGCGGCCTCGGGCTCTCGGGCTACACGCTCCTCCTGTCGATGCTCGCCCTCGCGGTGATGGTCCCAAGCCCGGGATACATGGGCTCTTTCCAGCTCGGGTACAAGAAGGCGCTGACGGTCTTCGGCCACGCGGCCAACACCGCGCTCGCCTGCGGCTGGGTTGCGTGGGGGTCGCAGTACATCTTCATCAACCTCGTCGGCGTCATCTGCCTCTGGCGCGAGGGGGTCACGTTCGGCGCGCTGAAGCGCGAGGAGGGAAAGGTTGAGGATGAGATCGGGCGCCGGGGCCCATCCGACGCGGGCCGCTGAGACACGGAGAAAGGAGTGTTGAGTTTCCATGAAAAACATGCTGCGGAATCTCAGGCAGTCGGTGGACTACATCCACGCCGTCACGGATATCCATCCCCAGGTCGCCCTGGTCCTGGGCTCGGGGCTCGGCGCAATCGTGCGCGACATCAAGAACCCGGTGAAGATATCCTATGACAACATCCCCCATTTTCCCATGGCCACGGTCGAGGGGCACGCGGGCGAGCTGGTGCTCGGGAACCTCTGCGGCAAGCGGGTGGTCACCATGTCGGGGCGCTTTCACTACTACGAGGGCCACTCCCTCGCGGACATCACCTACCCGGTGCGCGTCATGAAACTCCTCGGAGCCCCCGCCCTCATCGTCACCAACGCGGCGGGCGCCATCAACCGCAGCTTCAAGGTGGGCGATTTCATGCTCATCACGGACCACATCAACAACTTCAAGCAGGACCCCCTTCGGGGCGAGCACTCCGACGAGTTCGGCCCCCGGTTCGTGGACATGTCCTACCCGTACGACCGGGACCTCCTCGCCCTCGCCGAGCGGGTGGCGAAACGCGAGGGAATCCGGCTCCAGAAGGGCGTCTACCTCGCCTCCACCGGCCCGTCCTACGAGACGCCTGCGGAGATCAGGGGCTACGCCATCCTCGGCGCGGACGCCGCCGGAATGTCCACGATCCCCGAGGTCATCGTGGCCCGCCAGATGAGCATGCGCGTGCTCGGCATCTCCTGCCTGACGAACATGGCCGCCGGCATCCTCGAGAAGCCCCTGAGCCACGCGGAGGTCATCGAGACGACCCGCCGCGTGAAGGGGGATTTCGTCCGCTTCATCAAGGCGGTCGTGAAGGATATCAAGGTCTGATCCGTTCAATGATCCCGCGCGTCCTCGTGAGCCAGCCGGTCCCGGAGAGCGCCCTCGCGCTTTTCCGCCGGGAAGGCATCGCGTACGACCTTAACGCCGAGGACCGCGTGTTCAGCCGCGACGAGCTCTCCTCCCGCCTCCGGGGCCGGGAGGGCCTCCTCTGCCTCCTCACCGACCGGGTCGACGACGACCTGCTCTCCCGCTGTCCCTCCCTCAGGGGGATCGCCGTCATCGCGGCCGGCTACGACAACATCGACGTCGCGGCCGCCGCGCGTCGCGGGATCTCCGTCAGCAATACCCCCGGGGTCCTCACCGAGACGACGGCGGACCTCGCGTGGGCGCTGATCCTCGGCGTCGCGCGCCGCATCGCCGAGGCGGACCGTTTCACGCGCGCCGGCCGCTTTACGCGGTGGGGCGTCATGCTCATGCTCGGCGGGGACGTGCACGGGAAGACGCTCGGGATTGTGGGCGCGGGGAGGATCGGGACCGCGGTCGCCCTGCGCGCGCGCGGGTTCGGGATGCGGGTCCTCTACTGCGCCCCGGAGCGGAACGAACGGATCGAGCGGGAGCTCGGGGCCGCCCGGGCCGCGCTCGAGACGCTCCTCAGGGAGTCGGACTTCGTCTCCCTGCACGTGCCGCTCACCCCGGAGACCCGCCGCCTCATCGGTGAGCGTGAGCTCGCGATGATGAAGCCGGGCGCGTACCTGGTGAATACCTCGCGCGGGCCGGTGGTGGACGAGGAGGCGCTCGTGCGCGCCCTGAGGGAAAAGGGGATCGCCGGCGCGGGGCTGGACGTCTACGAGGACGAGCCCCGCCTCGCGGGGGGGCTCTCGGAACTCGAGAACGCGATCCTGCTCCCCCATATCGGGAGCGCGAGCGTCGAGACCCGGTCGCGGATGGCCGAGATGGCCGCGGCGAACCTCGCGGCGATGCTCAAGGGCGGGCGTCCCCCGAACTGCGTCAACCTGCCTTGAAGGGTGAAGACACGCCGCACGGAGTGGTGCGCGGTCAGTGTGGGCCCACGGGTTTTTTCGCGGCAAGGAACGGCCACGGCGACTCCGCGGCGGGCTTCTCCGCTAGCTTCTTCCGTGCGGTCTCGGCGTTTTTCCGCGCGATGGCGTTCCCCGGCTCGATCCTCAGCACCTCTTCCCACTCGCGGATCGCCCCGCCCGGGTCCCCCCGCATGTAGCAGAGGGCGCCGAGGTTGTTGTGCGCCTTGACGGAGCGCGGGTTCAGCTCGAGGGTCCGTAAAAACTTCGCCCTCGCCTCTTCGATGCGCCCGGCCTTGAGAAGCGCGACGCCGTAGATCGCATAGGCGTCGGGGGTCTTCCAGAGAGGGTCGGGATTCAGGGTGGCGATCGCCTCCCCGTAGCGCCCGGAGTCGATCAGGATGGTGGCGAGGCTCGAAAACGCCGTCATGTCCCAGGCGCGCACCCGCAGCGTCTCCTTGAACGCCTCCCCGGCCTCGCGGGTCCTGCCCTGGCGCAGCCGGACGAACCCGATGAGGTTGTTCGCCTCGTGCGAGGCGATGCCCATCTCCCGCCATCGCGCGTACTGCGCGACCGCCTCGTCGATCCTGCCCATTCGCTCGTAGGCGATCCCGAGGTTCTTGAAGAGGTAGATGTCCTGGAAGTTTTTCTTGCTCTCCTCGAGGAGCGCGGCCCCCTCAGCGTAGCGGCCGAGCTGGACGAGGGTCGAGCCGTAGTAAAACCTGAGCTGCCCGGACGCGGGATTGACGGCGAGGGCCTTCCGGAACCAGGGCACCGCGTCCGGCATCCGTTGGAGGAAGTTCATGGTGGTCGCCATCTTGAAGTAGTAGTCAAAGACCAGCTCGCGATAGCTCTGGACCAGCGACACCGCGGAGAAGACGGCGAGGTAGGCCGCGACGGCCCAGGGCCACGCGGGTCCCGGCGTCCCGGCCGCGGGCGCGGCAAGGCCCTCTCGGGCGGGCGCTTCGGCGGCGGGGCCCGGGCGCCACGCGAGAAGGGCGCCGGCGACCGCCCAGAACGCGACGCAGGTCGGGACGATATGAAACGGGATCGAAGTGGCGGCGTCGATGAGCACCGCCGCGAGGGCGGCGATCGCCCCCATGATGAAAAAGCCGTCCGCGAGGTCCGCCCCGCGCAGGCGCCTCAGGAGGCCGCGGAAGATGCAGGCGAGCGTGAACAGGAGGAGGGCGAGCCCCGGGAGCCCGGTGTCGACCGCCGCCTGGAGGAACTCGTTGTGCGCCTCGTTCATTTTCTCGGTGAGAAAGTAGTGCGAGAGGGGGTCGCGGCCCGCGAGGGAATCGGCGAGTGTCGGGAGGAAGAGGATCCTGAATGTCCCCGGCCCGCTGCCGAGAAGCGGGCGGTTCGCGATCATGCGCAGGGAGAGTTTCCAGCCAAGCATCCGGTAGCTCATCGAGCCGGTCGAGTCGGTGAATGATCCGGTGATGCGCGCGGCGAGATTGGCGGCGGTCCCGGGATGGAGCACGCAGACGACGACGAGCGCCAGTGCGAGGAGGAGCGCGGCGGCCGCGGCGAGGCCGAGGACGGAGCGGGCCCCCCGCTTGAGCGCCCATGCGAGCGGCATGAGGAGGCCCGCCGCCGCGGCGACCCACGAGCCGCGCGCGCCGGTGAGGATAAGGCATGCCAGGACGAGGATGAGCCCCGCGAGCGCGGCGGCGACCCCGGCAACGACCCCGGCGAGGGCGGCGGCCTGCCCGCGGGTCTTAACGTTCCGCATGGCGAGGAAGAAACGCGCGGTGAGAGAGGCCATGCATGCGAGGAGAAGCGGGCTGATGAAAGCGCAATAGCTCGCCAGGTGGTTCGGATTGCCGAAGGTGCCGAGGATATCCCATCGCCATGCCGAGATATCGAAGGAGGGGACGGACTCCTTTACGCGGGCCTCGTAGAGGAGCTTCGCCCCGAGGCGCTCCGCGATGCCGTAGGCGGACTCCGCGACCCCCATCGCGACGACGACCCCGATGAGGGCGAGGGCCTGTCCGCGGGTCTCGACGTTCCGGGTGACGAGAAAGAAAAACCCGGCGAGAGAGGCGGCGTAGACGAGCTCGCGCATGCTCTCCGCCCGGTCGATGGAGAAGACGCTCGCGAGCGAGAGCCAGGCAAGCATGGCGAGGAGCGGGAGGTCGGCCGGGGTGGACCGGGCGGCGAGCCGCCGCGGGTCGAGGGCTATCTGCGTGCCGAAGAAGAGGAGCAGCACGGCCACGGCCGACTGGAGGAAGACCTGCTTCGGGAGCCCGAACGAGTTCTGCAGCCGGCTCGAATAGATGAGGGGAACGGCGAAAAGGATGATGAGGATCCCCGCGCGGATGATCCTGGAGATGCGCTGTGCCATCGCCCCCTCCCCGCTCAGTCCTTGAAATCGTCGCGGTCGTTCAGATCGTGCGTGATATCCTCGACGGCCTTGCGGATCTCCCGGGTGATGCGCGAGAGGAACCGGGCGACCTCGGGAATGCGCTTCGGCCCCAGGACAAGGAGCGCGACGAGGAAGATGACGACGAGCTCGGGACCGCCGATATCGAACATGGTCGATAGCCTCTTTACCGGTTGCAAAAAACACATCCACGTCGGCACGCAGATGAACGCAGATCGTCAGGATTTCCGCAGATATATCTCCGTAAGCCTGTCTATCCTGACGATCCTGAAAATCTGCGTCCCGGCGTTGAAGCCTTGTACCCTGAATATGCCGGTGGATATTCAGACCTCCGGCCAGTCGAGCATCATCACCCGCACCGGCGAGCCCGCCTCCACGACGGTCGTGCGCGCCGGCACCACGATGAGCCCGTCCGCACGTGTCAGCGACCGGAGGATGGCGGATCCCTGGGGCCCCGTCGGAACCGCGACAGAGACCCCCCCGCGCCTCCTGATCCGGGCCCGGACGAGGTGCACCCGGTCCGCCGGCTTTTCGATCCTCTCCCCGAGGATCGCCGTGATCACCGGTTTCGCGAGCCTCGCGCGCCCCATCATCGCGAGGATCGCGGGGCGGACGAAGATCTCGAACGACACGATCGCCGAGACCGGGTTCCCGGGGAGCCCGAAGATCGGGGTTCCCCCGAGGAGGCCGAACGCGACCGGTTTCCCCGGCTTCATCCTGACGCGCCAGAATATCATCTCCGCCCCGAGCTCCGCGAGCGCGCGCCGCACCAGGTCGTACTCCCCGACGGAGACGCCGCCCGAGGTGAGGACGAGGTCGCACGAGGCGGTAGCGCGCAGCCTGCGGCGAAGCCCGCGGGCGTCGTCGCCGGCGATCCCGAAGTCCACCGGGACGGCGCCGTATTTCACGACGAGCCCGTGGAGCGAGACGCGGTTGCAGTCGCGGACCTGCCCCCGGCGCGGGCGGCGCGCGGCGTCGACCAGCTCGCTCCCTGTCGAGAGGAGCGCGACGCGCGGCCGGCGGATGACGCGCGCGCGCGTTATCCCGACCGCGGCGAGCATGCCCATCTCCGGCGGCCTGATCACCGTCCCCCGGGGGAGGACCAGCGTTCCGCGCCGCACGTCCTCCCCCGCCCGCCTGATGTGCTCCCCGGCGCGCGCCTCTGCCAGGCACCGCACGCTGCCGCCGCGCCGCGCGGTCGCCTCCACGATGAGGACGGAATCGGCGCCCCGCGGCATGGGTGCGCCCGTCATGACCGCGCTCGCCTGCCCCGGACCGACGCGCCGCGTCGGGGAGCTTCCCGCCGGGACGGTCTCGATGACACGGAGCTCGACCGGGCGGCGGGGGGACGCGCCGAGGGTGTCGGCGCTCCGCACGGCGTACCCGTCCATGGCGGAGTTCGCGAACGCGGGCACGTCGCAGCGGGACCGCGCGTCGCGGGCGAGGACGAGGCCGAGGGCGTCGCGGATCTCCGCTACTGTCGCGGGGCCCTCTGTGATAGTATCGAGGATATGACGCAGCGCTTCTTCTATGCTGATCATGCCGTGTACGGGGTATCCCTGCCGTGTGCGTGTACGCGCGCGAACGGTACGATTCTAGCACGTCGGACAGGGGCAGCCAACATGCAACTCGACCGCGGGGCGCGGCCATGACCTGGCGCGCGGGCGTCGCGCTTCTCGCCGCCGCGCTGGCCGCGGCGTGTCTCACCTGGCTTGTCAGGCCACGGGAGTGGCGCTACGAGGCGCCCGCCATGGGGACGCGCGCGACCCTCACGGTCGTGGGGACCCCGATCGAGAGGATCACCGGGAAATCGGGGAGCGCCGCGGGGAGGGCGCTCGCGGAGATCGCCGAGATCGAGCGGCTGATGAGCATTTACCGCGCGGAGAGCGACATAGGGAGGCTCAATCGCGGCGGCGGATCAGGGGAGGTCGCGGTCGACCCCCGCACCTTCGAGGTGCTCGGCCGCGCCGCCGAGTTCGCGCGCCTGACCGGCGGGGCGTTCAACGTGTGCGTGCTCCCCGCGGAGGAGGCATGGGGGTTCAAGACCGGCAGGGGGCGCAAGGTCCCCGGACCGGGCTCCCCTGCGCTCCCGGTCCGCGGCGGAAGCGATGTCGCGATGAGGACGGAGGCGGGCCGCCGCCTCGTGCGGTTTCCGCGACGGGGGACGCGCGTGGACCTGGGCGGAATCGCCGCGGGGTACGCGGTGGACCGCGCGGTGGAAATTCTCAGGGCCGGGGGGGTGCGCGGGGCGCTCGTGGACATCGGGGGCGACGTCTACTGCCTCGGGCTGGGAGCGCGCGGAGAGCCGTGGCGGGTGGGGATCCGCCACCCGCGCGGGCAGGGGGTGCTCACGGTGCTCAGCCTCTCCGACAGGGCGGTTGCCACCTCGGGTGATTACGAGGACTACTTCATCCAGGACGGTAAGCGCTACAGCCACATCTTCGACCCGCGCACCGGAAGGCCCGCGGAGCGCGGCGTCGTGAGCGCGACCGTCATCGCTGACTCGTGCATCAACGCTGACGCGCTCGGCACGGCGCTGGTCGTCATGGGGGCGAAGGAAGCGCTCCGGCTCGTGGAGAGAATGCCGCGCACGGAGTGCATCCTCGTGAGCGAGGAGAACGGCGAGCTGCGCGTCCGGTCCTCGGCCGGGCACGCGGCGGAAAAAAAGAAGTGAAAAGAAGCCGATGATTTTCACCACGGAGACACGGAGTAAACAAACGTGTCGGCGTGAGGGCGTAAGGGCGTGTGGGCGTAACTGAGAAACGGCATTCGGGACGCAGATGGACGCTGATGAACGCAGATTGAGGAAAATAAGGTTCTTGTTTCTTCAGCGACACCAGTAGTTATACGTGCCAACAATTGAGGTGTTTTGACTGTTGTATCTGCGTGCTCTGCGTAATCTGCGTCCAAAAGAGATTGACGTTTATTCGGATAGCGGGTTATTCGATTGTCATTCGGATTTTGCCATTATTGAGAATGCCGCCATGCCCGACCTCGTGACGCATCTCTGCTCCGCGCAGCTTGCCCGGCGCGGGCTCTTCGGCAGGTGTTTCCCCCTTTTCGCCCTCGGGGTGATGCTCCCGGATATCCTCTCGCGCCCCGTGCACATCCTTTTCCCCGCCTCCTACCCGTTCGTCCAGCCGCTCCACTCGCCGGCTGTGTGCGTTCTCTACTGCGCGCTCATCGCCCTCCTCTTCGTCCCCGCGCTCAGGCGGGCGGCCTTCGCCTGCCTCCTCGCGGGCGTCGCGCTGCATCTCGCGTTCGACGCGCTCCAGAAACAGGTCGGGCCGGAGTACCTGTGGCTCTTCCCGTTTTCGAGGCGGTCGGGATGCATCGGGATCTTCTGGCCGGAGCAGGCGCTCTTCTTCCTGCCGATCACGCTCGCGGTGACCGCGGCGGTTACGGCCTGGAGGCGGAGGCGGGGCTCCCCTACGGGTTCTTGACGGCTTCCCGCGCGGCGGCGAGGGTCAGGTCGATCTCCCGGTCCGTGTGCGCCGCGGAGAGGAACATCGCCTCGAACTGCGACGGGGGGAGGAAGACCCCGCGGTCCAGCATTGCGTGGAAAAAGCGCCCGTAGCGGGCGCGGTCGGCGCGCTGCGCCGATTCCCAGTCCGTGACCGGCCCCTCGCAGAAGAAGAGCGTGAGCATCGAGGCCGCGCGGGAGACGAAGCACGGAACGCCTGCGCGTCCGCACGCATCCCTGAGCCCGTCCTCGATCCGACGCGCCTTCTTTTCGAGTGCGGGGTATGCCTTTCCCCCCGCGAGGAGCACGAGGGTCGCGATACCCGCCGCGACGGCGAGCGGATTCCCCGAAAGCGTTCCCGCCTGGTAGGCCGGGCCGAGGGGCGCGAGGAGCTTCATGATCTCCCTGCGTCCGCCGAACGCCCCCATCGGCAGTCCGCCCCCGATGATCTTTCCGAGCACCGTGAGATCGGGCGTCACGCCGTAGAACCCCTGCGCCCCGCCGTAAGAAACCCTGAAACCGGTGATCACTTCGTCGAAGACGAGGAGCGCCCCGTGCGCGCGCGTGAGCGCGCGCAGGCCCTCGAGAAACCCCTCGCGCGGCGGCACGACGCCCATGTTGCCTGCGACCGGCTCCACGATGACGCAGGCGATGGAATCGCCCCCCCTCCGCATCAGGGCGTCCACGGCGGAAAGATCGTTATAGGGAAGCGGGATGGTTTCGCGCGCGAAGGAGGGGGGCACGCCCGCGCTGTCGGGGATGCCGAAGGTGGCGGCGCCCGACCCGGCCCTCACGAGGAGACCGTCCGCGTGGCCGTGGTAGCAGCCGGAGAACTTGACGATGCGCGTCCTGCCGGTGAAGGCGCGGGCGAGCCTCACCGCCGCCATCGCCGCCTCGGTTCCTGAGCTCGTGAGGCGCACCTGCTCGATCGAGGGGAGTGCGCCGCAGATCATCTCCGCGAGCGCCGTCTCGCCCGGCGTCGGAGCGCCGTACGTCGTCCCCTTCCCGAGCGCCTCCTCGACGGCGGCGAGCACGACCGGGTGCGCGTGGCCGAGAATGAGGGGGCCCCAGGAGCAGACGTAGTCGATGAGCTCCCGCCCGTCCGTCGCGCGGAGCCGCGACCCGCGCGCCGATGCGGCGAAGAAGGGCTCGCCGCCGACCGCCGTGAAGGCGCGGACGGGCGAGTTCACCCCGCCGGGGATGACCCGGAGGGCGCGCCGCCATGGGGAATCGTGCCGGTCGGCCATGGGATTGAGTATACCCGAGTGCGCCCCGTTCCTCAAGACGCGGTAACGGCGGCGGAATGTAACTGCTCAGGAGCCAGAATTCAGAAGTCAGGAGTCAGAAGTTGGAATGAACAGTTACTCGAAGAGGTCAGCAAGCCACTGGAAGCTTCTTCCGATCCATTCTGGATTCTGGCTCCTGGCTTCTGGCTACCTGAGTGGTTACGGCGGAAGTATGCTACACTGTGGGCGCCATGAAAAAGTCGAAAGTCGCCGTGCTCCGCACCTCTCCCGCGACGGTGCTCGAGGACTACCACCGGCTCGTGAACCTCGCAGGGTACCGGGACTTTCTCCCCCAGGACGCCGACACCGCCCTGAAGATCAACATCAGTTGGCACTTCTTTTTCCCGGCCTCCTCGACTCCCCCCTGGCAGCTCGACGGGGTCATACGGGCGATGAAGCGGGACGGCTACGACCCCTCCCGCATCCACGGCTGTCACAACCGGACCGTGGTCATCGACGCGCACCTCGGCGAGCGCGAGAACAAGCAGTTGAGCGTCATCCGGGCGCACGGCCTGAGGAACATCCACCTGTACGAGGGCGAGGAGTGGATCAACGTGCGGGACGCCGTGGGCGACCTCTCGAAACGCTTTCTCTGTCTCAACGACGTCTACCCCGGCGGGTTCATGATCCCGCGCCGCTTTCTCGGCGAGAATATCATCCACCTCCCCACGGTGAAGACGCATGTCTTCACCACCACCACGGGGGCGATGAAGAACGCCTTCGGCGGCCTCCTGAACGAGCGGCGCCACTGGACCCATCCCGTCATCCACGAGACCCTCGTTGACCTGCTGGCGATCCAGAAGAAGATCCACCGGGGCCTCTTCGCGGTGATGGACGGCGCCTTCGCCGGGGACGGCCCGGGGCCCCGCTGTATGCGGCCGCACGTGAAGAACGTCATACTCGCCTCGGCCGACCAGGTCGCCATCGACGCGGTCGCCGCGAAGATGATGGGATTCGACCCGCGCCGCGACATAAAGTTTCTGCGCCTCGCGCACGACGCGGGGCTCGGCTGCGCCGACCCGCGTGAGATCGAGATCGCGGGGGACCGGGACGCGGCGGAGGAGAACTGGCACTTCGTGGGGCCGTTCAGCAGGATGACGTTCGCGAGCCGGATGCAGCACAAGATCTACTGGGGGCGGCTGCGGAGGCCGGTCGAGTGGAGCCTGAAGACGGTGCTCGCCCCGTGGGCCTACATCGCGAGCGTGCTCTACCACGACTCGTTCTGGTACCCGACCCACCAGCGGATAATCCGCGAGGTTCTGCAAAGCGACTGGGGAAGGCTTTTCAACAACTGGGATTCTCTCGCCCTCCCGCCGGACGACCTCTCGACCCCGGGGTGGCGCGACGTGGGGGGGGCGCCCGCGACGCTCAACCGCCAGGGCCTGAAGCTCTTCGCGAGGTCGTTCGGCATCCTCGGGACCTGCATCAGGGAGGCGCCGGAGTTCGCCGCGCGGAAGCGCCGCAGGGCCTCGTGCGGCCCCTGCGGGAAGATGTAGACCGCCGTAACGGCGATGGTCGGAGTTATACGCTTCAATGTTGGGACGCAGATGAACGCTGATCGTCAGGATGGACGCAGATACAAAGAATCAAAAGTTGAAAGTGATACGTTGAATTGCATGGCGGAAGAAAAAGAAGCAGTTGTATCCTGACTATCCTGACGATCAGCGTTCATCTGCGGGCTACAATACTGTTGATTCTTCGCAGGGTATACTCGTATGGTGACCCGGCTCGTCCGCGCATGGCTTCTCGCGTCCCTCATCGCCCTCTGCGGCTGCGCCTCCGCGCCCCGCGCCCCGCTTCAGCCCCTCTGCATCCTGCACACGAACGACGTCCACGGGCACATCACGGCGGAGAAGGTCGAGGGGTGGAAGAAACCGTCCGGCGGCGCCGCCGTCCTCGCGGGATGCGTGCGCGAAATCCGATCCTCGAACCGCGCCGCGGGCGTCCCGACGCTGCTCCTCGACGCGGGGGATATCTTTCTCGGCACCCCGGAAGGGAACCTGTCGAAGGGCATCGCGGTGACGGAGGTGATGAACGCCGCCGGGTACGACGCCATGACGATCGGCAACCACGAGTTCGATCTCGGAGTCGATGTGGTCAACGCGCTCGCGGCGAGCGCCCGGTTCCCGATCCTCGGCGCGAACGTGCGCATTCCCCCCGGCAGGGCGCCGCCCGCGTTCCTCCGCCCCTACGTTATAAAGGAACTGGGAGGCCTCAAGGTGGGGATCATCGGGGTGATAACGGAGCTGGTGCCCGCGGTCGTGATGCCGGGGCGGAACGAGAAGATCGTCTTCGAGAAACCGCAGGAGATCATCAGGGCCTGCGTCGCCGACCTGAAGGCCCGGGGCGTCGATTTCATCATCCTGCTCAGCCACTGCGGCTCGGAGGAGGACAGGAGGATCGCCGCGGAGGTCGAGGGGATCGGGGTCATCGTCGGCGGGCACGGCCACGAGCTGCTGCGCAAGGCCCTGCGCGTCCGCTCGACCGGCACGCTCGTCGTCCAGGCGGGCGCTTCGGGGCAGTACCTGGGCAGGATCGACTGCGAGGTGGACCCGCAGAGCGGCCGCGCCGCACGCTACCGTTACAAGGTCATCCCGATCGAGAAGGACCGCTGCGCGCCGGACCCCGCGGTGGAGGGGGTGCTGGAGAAATGGGACGCGAAGGTCGGGGAGAAGTTCGACGAGCAGGTCGGGTCCTCGCTCTCCGATTTCGCCGGGAGCGACATCGGCGAGGGAACCCTCGGCGATCTGATCACGGACAGCATGCGGGCCGCGACCGGGGCGGAGATCGCGTTCCACAACAACTACGGGATCCGCAACCCCCTCCTCAAGGGGCCCGTCACCGTCCGGGACATCTACAAGATCATGCCGTTCGACAACACCCTGTACACCATGACGCTCACCGGCGCGCAGGTCCTGAAAATACTGGAGCAGAGCCTGGCGCTGAAGGACGGCATCCTTCAGCTCTCGGGCCTCAGGGTGGAGTATGACCCGAAGGCCGCGCCGGGGGCGAGGGTCAGATCCGTCTTGTGCGGCGGCAGGGAGCTCCACCCGCGGGGGACGTACACGGTGGCGACCAGCTCGTACCTCTCCCAGGGGGGGGACTCCTACGCGACCTTTCTCGAGGGGCGCGAGGTGACCAATACCGGCATCCTCGACCGGGACGCGTTCGCGGAGCACCTCCGCGCGCGCTCGCCCGTCTCCGCGGAGGGGCTCGCCCCCCCGCGTCTCATTCCCCGCTGAACGCCTCCCCGCGTGTCAGACCAGCCGGATGCGTCGGACAGGCCCGACCCGTCGAACTCGCACAGCTCAGCGGGGCGCGGGCTGATTGCCGGCGCCGGGAAGCGGAGTCCGGGCCGGCGGAGGGGACCTCCTCGGCAGCGGCGTCCGGCGCAGCGCCCGTATCATGGGCCTCCGCGTCCTGGCCGGCCCCGGTGAAGGCGCCGGCGGCGCAGGCCCGGCAAGACCCGGGGCCTTGTCGGCGGGCGGAGCGGGAGCATTCGAATTCCCGCCCGGCTTCACGGGTGGAGCGGGGGTCAGAATCGGCGCGTGGGTCGAAGCCGGAGGCGTCGACGGGGGAGAGATCCGGGCGGCCGGTGTGATTGTGGGCGCCGGTGTCCCGGTGGGTTTCGCGCTTGGCGTGGCGGTCGGGAGCCCGGTGGCGGTCCCGGTCGGCGTCGGTGAAGGGGGCGGCGAGGTCGGGGCCGGTGTCGCCGTGTTCGCGGGTGTGGGCGTGGCCGTCGCAGGGGCCGCAGGCGTAGCCGAAGGTGTCGACGTAGGAGACATCTGCGCCGCGGCCCTGCTGCCGGGCTTTGCCTCTCCCAGCGCCTCCATCACATCCGCCGCCCGGATGAACGCCGGAACCGCGCGGTCGGTGCTCATCGCCATCCCGATCGTCTGCGTCCCGGCCGCGCTCCCGTGGGCGCCATGAAGCGCCATCATCTTCGCGAAGAAGCCGCCCCCGTAGCGGTAACCCTCTTCGAGGCTGACGAGGACATCGGGCCGGTTGACGACGTGGTCCGTCACGGCGGCCGCGAGACGCCGCAGGATGTCGGGGTAGACGTGCGCGCGCGTCGCCGCGAACCAGGCCGCGTCGTCCCCGTACCCTTCCGCATCGATTTTCCCGTCGAGTCTCATCCCCGCGATGATCTCGCCGAGTTTGAGCGGGTCTCCGGAGACCATCTCGTAGCGATAGCGCCCGCCGTCACGGGTGATCTTCGCCTTGCCGAGCGGCCCCTCGACAACGCATGCCGCATCCTTTACATACACCGAGAAACCCACCCCCTTGAGCGTCGCAAGCGCCTCCGCGACCGCCTCGCGGTTCTCCTCGCGGGTGTAGATGCAGGCGTCGCCCACCTGCCCGAAGCGCGGGACGACGACATCGCGCGGGCCCTTCAGCGCCGCTGCGGGCCTGAACCCCTTGCGGGCCAAATGTCCCCCCAGGTCGATCATCGGTCCACTGTACGCGAGGTTGTTGCCGTGGTCCGAGAAGAGGCTTATGCGGATGTCTCCCCCGGCGTGAAAGACGATCTCGTCGATAATCCCCTCGACCCTGAGAAGCTGGCGGACAAGCCCCGCGAGCCCCTCCCGGTGGCTGATCGCGTCCGTCGAGCCGATGTAGAGGAAGATCGGCTGGTCGGCGGGCTTTTCCCGGTAGAGGCGCCAGAACACGGTCCGGCAGCGGGCCAGGTCGTGGTCGGAGACCATGGAGGGGGCGAGGTACATCAGGGCGCCGTAGCGGGGGTGTTCCTCGTAGTCGAAGGCGGCGTGAAAGGTCCCGTCGGCGCGGCCGTCGCGCCGCACCATGTGGTCCCATTTCCCCCCGACGATCCTGTTCAGGGCGCGGTCGTAGTACCGGTCTTCCATCCCCGGGGATTTCGCCATGCCGAAGATCTCCGCAAAGGCGGGGTTGGTGTCCGATGGGAAGCTTGAGATGACGCGGCCCGGCGGGTGGAAGTCCCTGAAGTGCCCCGTCCTCCACAGCCCCTCCATGACGGAAAACGGGACGGAGTCCACGCAGATGATCAGGTGCCTCTGCGTCCGCCCCTCGCGCGGGGCTTTCGGCACAATCAGGTCGAACGATCCGTTCGCATCGCGATCCTTGAGGTAGCGGTCGACCACGCCGTCGCCGTCGAGGTCCTGCTTCCTGAAGTCGGTCGCGTGGTCTCCGTCGTGGTCGTAGTCCCAGTTGGTTATGGCGCTGCCGGTGAACGGCTCCGCTTTGTGGATTTCCGGCGCAGGGAAAACCTGCGCGGGTGAGGGGGCGCAGGGGAATGACAGGAAAAGCGCCGGGATGAGGACTCCCAGTCTGCGGCGCAGCGCCGCACGGGTGTGAGAGGTCATGGTATCCCCTTTCTAACTGCCCGGGCCTGAACGCGCAGCCGGGACACGGGAAAGGATAGCATCTTCAGGCGCGCCGTTCAAAGGCGCCGTTCCCCTCGCGTGCCGGACACGCGCGCGCGTGTTACCTGAGCCCGAGGTCCTTCGTGAGCTTGGAGAGGTACGGCTGCGTGACGCCGAGCTTCACCGCGGCGCGCGACTGGCTGCCGCCGCACTCGCGGAGCGCCTCGGCGATAAGGCTTTTCTTGAACTCCTTGACGAGGTCGCGGTACGGCCGGTCGATCTCGATCTGCCTCGATGGGATGAGGGAGATGTCGAGCAGGAGGTTGTCCGTGCCGATCGTCTCCTTGGCGCCGAGCACGATGGCGCGCTCGAGCACGTTCTCGAGCTCCCGTACGTTGCCGGGCCACTCGTAGTCGAGGAGCTCCTTTTTCGCGGCGGCGGTGATTGAGGGCACCGGCCGCCCCTCCTCCGCGCAGTAGCGCTCGATGAACTGGTTGGCGATGTAGATGATGTCCTCCTTGCGCCCCCGGAGCGGCGGGATGGTCAGGGTGATGACGTTCAGCCGGAAGAAGAGGTCCTCCCTGAACGCGCCGCGCTGCACCTCCTCGCGGAGGTCCTTGTTCGTCGCGGCGATGATGCGGATGTCCGAGCTTATGGTCTGGTTGCCCCCGACCCGCTCGAACTGGTGATCCTGCAGGATGCGGAGGAACTTCGTCTGGAGGTCGAGCTTCATCTCGCCGATCTCGTCGAGGAAGAGGGTCCCGCCGTTCGCGAGCTCTACCTTCCCCTCTTTCATCCGGAGCGCCCCCGTGAACGCCCCCTGCTCATGGCCGAAGATTTCGCTTTCGAGAAGCTGCTCGGGGAGCGCGGCGCAGTTTAATGCCACGAAGGCGCGGCTGGTGCGGTCGCTCCAGGTGTGGATGGCCCGCGCGACGACCTCCTTGCCGGTTCCGCTCTCTCCGAGGAGGAGCACGGTGGCGTCGCTCTCCGCGGAACGCTGCGCCATCTCGATGACGGCCCTCATCGCGGGCGAGAAGCTCTTGAGAAGCCGCGGGGCCATGTCGAGCTGCTCGCGGAGGATTTTGTTCTCCTTGGACATGGCGTCGTAGAGGTTCGCGTTCTCTATCGCGATGGAAACCTGCCCCGCGAACGCCTGGGCGAGGTGGAGATCCTCCTCGGTGAACCGCCCGCCCTCGGGCTTGTTGATGATGTTGAGAACCCCGAGCACCTTGCCTTTCGACGAGAGCGGGAGGCAGAGGATGGACTGGAGGGGAATGTCCGTGATCTGGTCGAGCTTGTGCGAGTAGCGGGGGTCGTGCTGGACGTCGTTCGACAGCACGGGCTCGCCGTGCTTCGCGACCCATCCCGCGATGCCCTCGCCGACCTTGAACCGGACCTCCTGCATATGATCTTTGTCGGCGCCGACCACGACGTATGCCACGAGCTCCTCGGATTCAGGGCGGAGCAGCATCAGGCACGAGTTCCTGCATTCGACCACCTTGGTCGCGGAACAGACAATCGCCTCCAGGAGCTTGGTCTTGTCCCTGGTGGAGGAAACCTCCTGCGCGGCCTGAAGGAGGGAGAAGAGCTTGTTTACCACATATTGTTGCTTCATCTCGGGAGTCATAGTCTTCTTCTTTCCGAATCAGTTGAGTCCATGAAAGCCAAATCTGTCGCCATATGATGCAATCATTATACGAAATGGGTAAAAGAAGTCAATACCGAGCACACATATTCCGGAAATGTATATACCATAAGCAGCATAGTAATATATCATAATATTATATAGTCCATCGCTTTGTGTCCGGCCCGATGATTCATAATTTCAAGTATGTGTATGTAATGCATTGCAAGAGAATGGGTAGATCAAATACTTAAAGCAATGTGTATATTGGCACGTATAATGCTTAGTCTACCTATGATTCAGACAGTTCGTCTGATAAGTCTACTTCTCTAGAAAGGAGATGGACATGAAAAGGATAGTAATGGTAGTTCTGGTTGCACTCGTTGCTCTGACCGCGATGGTCGGGACGCCGGTGTATGCCGCGGGGAAGGTGAATATAAACACCGCCTCGAAGCGCAGGCTGCTGAGCCTTCCGGGCATCGGCAGTGACATCGCCGAGCGGATCATCAAATACCGGAGGGAGGTAGGCACGTTTGAAAACGTGGCCGAGCTCAGGGACATTCCCGGTATCGGTGAGAGGCGCCTGGAAGGGCTGAGGGACGAGGTGACTGTAGGGCAACTGGCTGAGAAGAACCTCTGACGAAAGCCCGCAGCGCTGAAGCGAAAGGGCAGCTCGCTGTGAAACCACAGACGAGCTGCCCTTTTTGTGCCCGGCGGTCGAGCCGACAGCCCTCCACTGCCCGCGCAACACATTTTGGAGGGCTGCGGGTCCCCGTCGCCGCTTGATTCCAACCGTGGATGCACGCCGATAGACGCGAATAACCCTCCCATCAATCCGCGTTCATTCGCGTCCATTAGCGGTTCCTCTTCGTGTCGCCGGAGGCATAAAGCATTCCCCGCATCGAGAGCCGTCTTCCCCTTTTTCCCCTCCCCCCTTGGGGGGGTAGGGGGGGTAACCACCCACCGCACGTGAGACATTCCGCAAAATATTTGACTGCGATCGCCGGTACTATGCGACAATTCTCACCGGCGGAGGGGCTAGGAAGAGCGTGACAGGGTTTCCTCGGGCGGAACGATTGTAAGACGCGCGCCGATGAGCGGACGCGCTTTTATTATGTGTGGTCGGCACGACGGGGATAAGGTATGGAACGCAGAGGGGTGAGGCAATGTCCGGGCATACGCATTTCTCGCGGCGATACGGCCGAACGGGCTCGCATTGAGGGAGGACTTCTGGATTCCATGGCGAAATACCGCGCCATCGTCGCACAGGCGGTCGAAGGCACCATAGTCCTGCAGGGCGATCCGATGAGGATCGTGTTCGCCAATCGCGCCGCCGCGCGGATGAGCGGGATGAGCATCAGGAAACTCACCCAACTTACCCCCGTGGAGATTGCGGCGCGGATACACCCGGACGACCGGGGCAGGGTCCTGTCGAGCCTGAAGAAGAGACTCGCGGGGGAAAAGGTCCCGCTGCGCTCTGCCTGCCGGCTGATCCGCGCGGATGGGAGGGTTCAGGATATCGAGATGTCGTCGAGGCGGATACGCTTCGATGGGAGGCGCGCCGTCCAGGTTGCGTTCATCGACAGCACGGAAGAGAGGGGAAACAGGGAAAAGCTCCGGCTGCTTTCCGCCGCCGTGGAGCAGAGCAGCGAGGGGATCGCGGTGAGCGATGTCGCGGGACGGCTGCTGTACCTCAACCGGGCTTTCGCGGCCATGCACGGGTACACGGTTCAATCCCTTGTGGGGAAATACCTTTCCGTGTTTCACACCCCGGCGCAGATGGCCGTGGTGCGGGCCGCGCTCGCGCGGACACACGCCGGGGGGCATTTCTCGGGAGAGGTCGCGCACGTGCGCCGCGACGGCACCTGCTTCCCTTCCCTGATGCAGACGACACTGCTGCGTGATGCGAAGCGGAGGTTGATCGGGATAGTCGGCACCTGCCGCGACATCACCGATATCAAGAAAGCGACGAGCGAGCTCGCGCGGTCCAAGGAAGAGAAAACGCGCATCCTTGACAGCGTGGAGGAGGCGATCACCTACAAGGACAGGCAGATGCGGATCGTCTGGGCGAACTGGGCCGCCGCGCGGCGGGTGGGGATGAAGCCGCGGGAACTCCTGGGGAGGCGCTGTCACGAGCTGTTGCACGGACTCCGCCGTCCCTGCGCGAAGTGTCCCTGTCTCCTGGCGATGCGCACGGGTGAACCGTCATGGGGAGAGTCCGTCGCTGCGGGCGGACGGAGCTACCTGATCGGCGCCTATCCCGTGAGGGACGGGGAGGGGAGGATCACCGGGAGCGTGGACGTGGCGATCGAGGCGGGCGACCGGAATAGGGCCGATGAGATACACAACCTGAGGAGCTTTTCGAAGATGCTCATCGGCCTCCAGGAGGAGGAGCGCAGGCGCATCGCGCTCGAGCTCCATGACCAGGTGGGGCAGAGCCTCACGGCCACGAAGCTCTATTTGCAGCGGATCGAACGGGAGTTCGGGCGGACCGGTCACCCCGCAATGCGCGAATTCGCCGACGCGATCTCCCTCATCGACGCCGCGGTGAACGACGTAAGGACCATCTCGCATCGGCTCCGGCCGCCCATCCTCGACATCCTCGGCCTGGTCCCCTCCCTGGCGCAGCTCGTGAAGTCGCTCGCCGGGAAGAGCGGGGTGGAGATCACCTTTGCCGCACGGGGTATCCGGGGGAAGATCGACGCGAGGATCGAGATCGCCCTGTACCGCGTCGTGCAGGAGGCGCTCAGCAACGCCCTGAAATATTCAGGGTGCAGGCGGATCGACATTGCTCTCCGCGGGAGCGGGGGGGCGCTGGCGCTGCGGGTGACGGACGACGGCAAGGGGTTCGCCCCCCTGCGCGCGAACAGGATGACGGGTCTCGGGCTCACCGGCATGCGGGAAAGGATCGAGGGGGTGGGGGGTACATTCGCCGTCAAGTCCGGCCCGGGGGAGGGGACAAAGATCGAGGCGACCGTGCCCGCCCCCGCGGGCATACGGCGCACTCGACAAAGGGGGATGAGATCATGAGACCGGGAAGAGCGGGCCCGACGCGGAAAAAAGCGGCCCGGGTGAAGAGGGTGCTGCTGGCGGACGACCATGCCCTGATGCGGAAGGGCGTGCGGGACCTGATCGGGGAGTGCGCGGGGTACACGGTGGTGGGGGAGGCGCGGGACGGGGTTGAGGCGATCGAGCTGGCGAAGAAGCTGCGGCCGGACATCCTGGTGATGGACATCGCCCTGCCGAGGCTGAACGGGCTGAACGCCTGCCGGCACATCCGGGAGACGCTGCCGAAGGTGAAGGTCATCATCCTCTCTATGTACGCGGACCGTGAGTACGTGGCGGAGGCGGTCCGGCAGGGGGTCTCGGGGTACCTGCTGAAGGACGGGGCGGCGGACGAGCTTATATGCGCGATGGACTCGGTGGCGGCGGGGAGGCGGTACCTGAGCCCGATGCTCTCGGACGTGGTGGCGGAGGTGATCCTGTCGGCGCATCCGGCCAGGGTGATCGAGGGGTGGAAGAAGCTGACGAAGAAGGAGAAGCTGATCCTGAGCATGATCTCCGAGGGGGCGGGGAGGAGCGACATCGCGAAACGGCTCGCCATCAGCCCCGAGACGGTGAAGACACACCGGAGAAACATCCTCATGAAACTGGGCCTGGGCAGCACCGCCGACCTCGCGAAGCTCGCGGTGAAGGAGTTCATGCTGAAGCCCGCGTGAGGGATCCATCCGAACTGAGAGGTTACTTCGGCACTCGGTATTGCATGAGGGGGTCTGGTGTGCTAGGAGTAATAGTGTGCGGGTGCACATGAAGGACTCCCATGAAAATATTCATAGACCCCTCGGCCCTGATCGCCGTGATTGCCGATGAACCGCACACGCGGCAGTTGATCGAAATGACCCGCGGCGCCGGCGTGCCCGCGCCCTCGTCGGTGCGTTGGGGGATCGGAAATGCCTTTTCGGAGATGTGCACGCGCAACCGGAGTGCGCTCGCACGCGCGGCGGCCGCGGCGAGGGCGCGTTTCTGCGGCGTTGTGGTCTGCGTCGCGGCGGTGATTGCTGCGCCGACGGCATACGGCCGGAGCGGCGGGGCCGTGGACGCGCGGGTGACGCGAAACGCGGCGGACGGCATCGAGATCCGCTACACGATCGGCGCATTCTCCTCCCGCACCGTCACGATAGACGGCGCGGAGCACCGCCTCGTCGCCCTCCCGGGGGAGAGCGCCATCCTCGCGCGCGGCGCCCCCTCGCTCCCGCGCGTCTGCCGCAGCGTCGTCATCCCCGACGACGCCGAGATGTCGGTGCGCGTGGTCTCGGCGGAATACCATGATCTCACGGGCGTCCTCCTCGCCCCCTCGAAAGGGAACATCTACCGCACGACGGACCCCTCGCGGGTGCCGTACACGATCGGCGACGCCTACCGGGTCGACGCCTGGTACCCCGCGGAGCTCGCCTCCCTGCGGGAGCCGTATGTCCTCCGCGACCGCCGCGGCGTGGTGGTGGAACTTCACCCGCTCCGCTACAACCCCGTGACAGAAACGCTCCGGGTCTATACCGCGGTGACGCTGGAGGTCGCACCCGCGGGGGCGGGGCGCATCAACGTCCTCGATCGCCGGACGGCCCCCCGGAAGCCGTCCGCCGCATTCGAGCGGATCTACGGGCGACATTTCCTCAACGGGGAGGGGGCGCGCATGTACGACCCCCCGGACGAGGAGGGCGGCATGCTGATCATCTGCCACGACGCGTGGCTCGCGAACATCCAGCCGCTCGTCGACCACAAGAACGCGCGAGGCATCCCGACGACGGCGGTGGGCGTCGCGGCGATAGGGAACGACGCCGACTCCATCAAGGACTACATCCGGGGCGTGTACGACGGGGGGACGCTCTCCTTTGTCCTGCTCGTGGGCGATGCCGCCCAGATCGCCGCGCCCGAGGCATCCGGCGGCGCCTCCGATCCGAGCTACGCGAAACTCGCGGGCGGCGACGACTACCCGGACATCCTCGTGGGCCGTTTCTCCGCCGAATCGGGAGACGACGTCGATACGCAGGTGCGGCGGACGATCGACTACGAGACCGTGCCCTCCCCCTCCCAGGCGTGGTTCAGCCGGGGGACGGGCATCGGCTCTGAATACGGCACCGGGGACGACGGCGAGTACGATTGGGAGCACATCGACAACATCCGCGCGGACCTCCTGAATCACGGCTATACCCCGGTGGATCAGATCTACGGCGCGGGGGCGACCGACTCGCAGGTGAGCGTGGCGCTGAACGCCGGGCGGGGGATCGTGAACTACTGCGGGCACGGGAGCATGACCTCGTGGGGGACGACGGGGTTTTCCAACAGCGATGTGAACGCGCTGACGAACAACAATGAGCTCCCGTTCATCTTCAGCGTGGCCTGCGTGAACGGGGCGTTCACCTCCGGGACCTGTTTCGCGGAGGCGTGGCTGCGCGCGAGGCACGACGGGGAGCCGACGGGGGCGATCGCGGCCTATATGTCGTCCATCAACCAGTCGTGGGAACCGCCGATGATCGCCCAGGACGAGTCGAACGACCTTCTCGTGGCGGATGCGTACTTCAGTTTCGGGGCGCTCTGCTACGCGGGCTCGTGCAGGATGATGGACGAGGCGGGATCGGCGGGCGTGGAGATGTTCGACACCTGGCATGTCTTCGGCGACCCCTCGCTCCTCGTCGGGACCGTCGAGCCGCCCGTGACGCCGACCCCGACCCCGACCCCGACGCCGCCCCCGACGCCGGCCCCGACGCCGGCCCCGACGTTTTCACCCCCGGCAGAGATGGCGCTGAACGGGAGCGACTTCAGCCGCGGCGATCACGTCACGGCGACGTTCGTGCTTCGGCAGTCCATCGAGCGGCCGTTCTGCGCGTACGCGGCGGTGGTGCTCCCGGACGGGTCGATGCGCGACGCGGCGACGCTCGGCGCGGAGTTGAGGCCCGTGGCGCCGTTCATGCCGGCGCTGGGCGCGCCGTTCAGGTGCGCGATCCTTTCGGCGGCGGTGCCCGGCGCCGCGCCCGAGGGGGGGTATGAGGTGGTGGTCGCATTCTTCGACGCGTTCGGCGCGGTGCGCGGACGCCCGGATGCGTTCCTGGACGCGAGCGCCCGCTTCGCGGTGAGATGAACATGAGGAGTTACCCGCCGGCGGGGGGCCGACGGGGGGGACTCAGGAGGGGGAGGGATTACTCCTCTTCCTTGTGCTCGTCCCACATCTGCTCGTAGTCGATCTCCTCGATGCCGGTCGTCACCTTGGACACGTCGGGCGCCCAGTCCTTGAGCTCGCGGGGGGAGGTGTCGAACTCCTCGGCCTTGACCACCTCGTAGCTCTTGCCGTCATCGGTCTTGTAGTTGATCTTTTCCTTGAGGCAGAAATTCATGATGGCCTTCATGCCGCGCGCGTCGAGCTTCTCGCGGAAAAACCTCTTCTTACTCCGGCTCCACTTCATCTTGTAAATCTTGACGAGCTTGTCCTTCACCCTTTCGATGTCGTCGCCCCACACAAAAATCGTATTCACGGTACACCCCCATTCCGGCAGCGGCGCGCCGGAGTCCGGTTGCGGTGGAGAGCCGGTATCCCTGAAGCGTCGGGAAGATAGCCGAAAACCGGGGGGCTGTCAAGCGCAAAAGGTCCGGTTCTTGTACGGTCTCACGTATATGGGGTATCTTCTTAGCGTTACACGCTTCAACGCCGGGACGCAGATGAACGCAGATTGTCAGGATGGACGCGGATAAGACCATGGCGTGAAGGCATAAAGGGAAACGGTAAAGAAACTTTGGACGCGGATCGACGCGGATGAACGCGGATAAAGATAGTTTTACCACAAAGGAAACGGCAAAGAGACTTTGGACGCGGATGAATGCAGATTGTCAGGATGGACGCGGATACGATGCGGAACAAAGATACAAAGGCTTTTGGGACGCAGATGAACGCAGAGCACGCAGATACCGCAATGGGTCAAGATTAAAGGTTCGCGATGGGAGCACGCTGCGTTAATAATCCGCGTTCATCCGCGGCAATCCGCGTCCCATGCATTCTTGAAAATCATGTGCTGTTTCTTGATCCGCGTTCATCCGCGAAATCTGCGTCCGATGTGGGTATCCCGCCGCTTTTGTCCCCCTTGTGTATCCTGACTATCCTGACGATCTGCGTTCATCTGCGGGCTGCTTCAAAGTTGGATCTAGGCTTTCGCCGGGATGACAGAATAGGAGTTGTACCCCCTGTCCCATTACCGGTTTTCCCACGGGCTTTCGGGAACGGGCATTTCCTTTGTCGCGGGCTTTTCCTTTTTGAATCCGGGCGCGGTTCTGGTATGATGTTCCGCGACCGCGAAAAATGCACGGGGGCTCTCGCTCCCGGAGCGCCGGGAGCGCCATGACCGACGATTTCGCCAGAGAGATATCCCGGGTCGTCTGCCCCATCGAGGAGCTTGGGTCCAGCGTCCTTGACGCCACCCTCTTCCTCAAGGATTCGGGCAGTTTCGTCTGCGCTGAGGGGTACTGGCATCCGCCGGGGCAGTTCTACGGGAAGATCATCGACTACCCGTGCGAAACGGGGTCTTTCCGGATCCACGGCAGGCGGTATGAGAGCCTCACCACGCGACGGGAGGCCGGCGCGCGCGTCCTGATCCCCCACGACGCGCAGATGGAGAACCTGTACCGGATCGAGCCGGGTCTGAAGCCCCCCGCGTCCGGGCCGGTCATCACGGAGTACCACTACCCGTTTGACCTGAAACGGATGCAGGGCTGGTTCAGCGGCGCAAAGTCGATGCGCTGCGCGATGGACCGCTTCCCGGAAACGGGCAGGCGCATCAGGGAACTCGCCGCCCTGTTCGGCGTTCCGCTCGAGAATCTCGGCGTCACCGGCCCGCTGGCCTACGGGCGCGAGGAAGAGGACGGGGCGCTCAACCTGGTTTTTTTCGGCGCGCCCGAGGAGAACATGGAGATCGCCCTGCAAATCCGGCGCCTGACCTACACCGACCCGAAGCGCCGCTGCATCGAGTACGGGAAATTCTGGCCCCTGCGCCTTTTCCACGACGGCGTCCCCGTCTGCTGCTTCTTCGTCTACTCGGACCGGGCGCGGATCCCCGTGTTCGGGCAGGGCGTCGAGCTCGTGCGGGAGCCGGTCGAGGTGTTCGGGACGGTCATCGACACCCTCCACTCCCTGTACATGCCCCTTGTGCTCAGGCTCGGCGACGCGTACCTCGACGGCGCGCCGGCGGGGGAGATCGACCTGATCATCGCCGACAGCTCGCTTCGCGGCGAGTTCTACCCGAACGAGCGCGTGCACGTGCTGCGGGGGAGGCTCGTGAAGCTCTCGCGCGGCGCGGCGAGCGCGGAGGCGGTCGTGGCGGTCGACGCCGGGGACATAGAGAAGGAGCGTTTTGTGAAGGGGGTCCCGGCCTTTTGAGCGATGTCCTGCGGTTTAAACCACTTCACCAAGGAGGTGTGACATGAAACTGGTACTGTGCAGCACGGCGGCGGCTCTGATTGCGGCAGCCCCGCTCGCGGCGCTCTGCGCCTCGGCAGGCGCGCCGACCCCGTCCCCGGCGGACGAGCCGGCGGCGGCGCCGATGATGCGCCCGCCCGTCGCGGGTCCGTGGTACGGGGGCGACGATCCGTTGATGGAGCTCCGCATGATGCAGGACAGGATCAACCGCATCATGGAGGAGAGCTTCGGCCGGATGGGCCCGAGGCCGCCCGCGCAGTGGGCGCTGCCGGCGCTCGAGTATTCTCCCGACATCGACCTTTCCGAAACCGACAAGGCGTTCACGGTCACCTGCGACCTTCCCGGGATGGAGAAGGACAAAATCGAGGTCACCTTCAAGGAGGGGAACCTGATCCTGCGCGGCAGCCGGGAGGTCGTGAAGGAGGAGGGGAAGGGCCCCGACTGGTATCTGCACGAGAGGAGTGCCGGCAGCTTCGAGCGGGTCATCCCCATCGGCGCGGAGGTGAAGGAGGCCGGGATCAAGGCGGAGTACAAGAACGGCGTTCTCACCGTCACGCTGCCCAAGGCCGAGTCCGCGGTGAAGCCGGGCACGAAGGTACCGGTGCTCTGAGCCAGGTCCCCTTGGGGCGCCTTTCACGCGCGTCCCGGGGGAGCCGGGGGAACAGTCATGCGCAGAATAGGCGTCATCGCGCCCACGCCCTTTTTTTCCGACCGGGGATGCCACGTGAGGATCCTCGGCGTCATGAAGGCGCTCCAGGAGCTGGGGAACGAGGTCGTCCTCTGCACGTATCACCTGGGCAGGGATGTGGCGGGCATCGAGACGCACCGCTCACTCCGCATCCCCTGGTATCGGAAGACATCGGCCGGCCCCTCCGTCCACAAGTTTTACATGGACCTCCTCCTGCTCGGGACCTGCGCGAGGGCTTTCGCCTCCCGCCCCCCTGACCTCCTCTTCGCCTCCCTGCACGAGGGGGGATTCGTGGGGGGGCTGTACAAACGCTTCAGGAATATCCCCATGATCGTGGACATCCAGGGGAGCCTCACGGACGAGTGCATGGCGCACCGCTTCCTCGGAGGGAACAGGGCCGCGTACCGGATCCTCGGCTTTCTGGAGCGGGAATCCATCCGGCGGGCGGACGCGGTGACGGTGTCATCGCCCATGGTCGCCGACCTCCTCCGGGAAAGGCGCATGGCGCTCCCGGAGAGGATCCACCTCGTCCCCGACGGGGTGGACACCGCGCATTTCACGCCCGCCGCCGACAAGGCGCGGCTCAGGGAGGAGCTCGGCCTCCCCACGGATACCACGATCATCGTTTTCACCGGGGTGCTCACGGAGTACCAGGGAGTGGACATCCTGCTCAGGGCCGCGGCCAAAATCGGGGGCGGGAAGGGCGCCCCGTTTTTCCTGATCCTCGGCTATCCCGACGTCGAAAAATACAGGGCGATGGCGGCGGGGCTCGGGCTCGGGGAGCGGACCCGCTTCACGGGAAGGGTGGACTACCAGACGATGATCCCCCGCTATCTCGCCGCCTCCGACATCGCCGTATCGCCCAAGATGCACCCCTCGGAGGCGAACCTGAAGCTCCTGGACTACATGGCGGCGGGGCTCCCCGCGGTGGTCTTCGACACCCCGGTCAACCGCAGGGTCCTGGGCGACGACGGGATCTACGCGAGGCCGGGAGACGAGGATTCGTACGCCGCGGCGCTCGACGCGGCGCTCGGCGACCCCGCGGGGGCCGCCGAGCGCGGCAGCCGGCTCAGGAAAAGGGCGGAGGACCGGTTCTCGTGGCGCGCGATCGGCCGGACGATCATGGAGATCTACCGGGGGATCGTGATGGGGATGTTCCTCGGCCTGCTCAGCCTCCCCGCGGGCGAGATCGAGGAGTGCGCCGAGCTAGTCCTGTAGCCGCTCCATATCTATCCGGTCCAGCCAGAGGCGCGCCCGGTTGAACTGCATGACGTGGAACGAGAGGGGCGCGAGCTTCTCGAGGTTCAACTCGAGCGCGCATTCGCGGTACCCGGCCGACCCCGCCAGTTCATCCCGCGTCACGTCGCGCCCCGCGAGGGTCCCCCCGAACGCGTTGACCGCCTCGACCCGCGCGATCACGCCGGGCTCCGCCCCTTCCGCCCTCAGCCGGTACCGGACGCGCCAGCGCCCCGGCCCGTAGAGTCGCGCGGGGCCGCTCACCATCGGCATCGAGACGTCCTCGTCTTTCCCCACCTCCACCGCGCGCCCGCCGGAGGCCTCGCGGTCATCGACCGCGGAGCCGATGTGGAAGAGGTCCTCCGCCTCGTAGGCGCTCCGCGGATCGCGCTCGGCCTTGAACAGCACGTAGGCGAAATCCGCCCAGAGGGCGCCCCCGCCCTCACGCGAGACGCGGAACTCGATGACCGTGGGCTCCCCGCATCTGAAATCGAGCCCGATCATCCGGTACTCGTGCGTCCCGGGCAGGTCGCGGGGGGAGACCTGCCGCGCCGCGAGGGACCGGCCGCCGTTCGCGTCGAACACCTCGATCGCGGCGCGCGGCCCGCCCGCCCCGATCCCGGCCTTCAGGTTGACGAACAGCGTGTAGTCGCCCGTGGGGTAGAGGAGCGGCTGCCCGCGCATCAGGACCCCGGAGGCGCCGGGCGCCGTGGACGAGAGCGACTGCCCCGATGCGGCGGCGTTGTCGTGTGTGCACACGCCCACGTCGGTCTCCATCTTCTGCGCCGGGTAGATGGCGCCGACGGGGCTCGTCAGGGCGAACTCCTGCGGCGGCCCGGACGGCTCGCCCCTGACCCTGAACAGGAAGTGCGGGCCGTCGCGGAGGACGAACTCGAGGTACGGGGAGCGCAGGAGATTCTCGCGCGTGAATCCGAACGGGTAGCGGCTCACCCGCCGCGGGAACGCGTCCTGGTGCAGGACGACGAAGCGGACGCCCCATGCCTTGAGCAGCGCGTGCTGCCCCGCGCGGATCTCACCGATGTTCAGGGTCCTGAGCGGCATGAACACCCGCTCCTGGTAGCGGAGCTGCGCGGCGGGGCTGTAGCCGTTCACGATCGGGACCCCGGTGAGCGTCCCGTAGTACTCGTAGATGGAGGTCCACGAGGAGTCCCCCGGCCAGATCGGGAGCTCGAGGAGCCGGCTCCTCGCCCCCTCGCGGCGGACCCGTTCGTAGACGCGGTCCTGTCCGCCCATGAGGCTCACGCCGATGAACCGTTTCGGGTGGTAGTCGAGGAGCGCGAGGGCGGTCGCGAAGAGCGCCGCGGCTGCGCCCCCGCGGCCGCGCGCGAAGAGAGAGCGCAGCCCGAACCCGGCGAGGACGAAGAACCCGAGGACGGCGATGTTCAGCACCCGGCTCGAGGTGCGGGAGTAGGCCAGGAACGGCACGGTGCGATGGAGCCACGAGTAGAGGGGGACGAACCTCTCAAGGGCGGTGCCGAGCGCGATGGCGTAGCCGATCCCGAAGAGACCCGCCCAGAAGTAGAGCCGCGCGAGCGCGCCCCGCGGGGCGAGGCCCCTCCGGATCTCGATGCGCCGCGCCGCGAACCCCCACGCGGCGAGCAGCACGGGCAGGAGTCCGAGGCAGACGTTCTTCTCCGCGTTGGCGCTCTTGAAAAAGAGATCCCGGAGACCGGGGCTCAGGCCCTGAACGGTCCTCAGCGCCCTGCCGCCGCCCATGGCGGAGGTCGCGAGAAAGAAGTACTTGACCCATAGCAGGTATCCGGCCGCGGCCGCGGAGACGAGCAGGAGGCCGGCGAGCGGGAGGCGAGAGGCCCGCACGGTCTCCGCCGCGCCGCGCCTGAGCGCCGACTCGATGAGCTTCATCATGACATACACGGGGAGAAGGAGGCCGAGGTAGAGGGTCTGGTGGAGCTCCACGGAGGCGGCGCAGAGGATGCAGGCCCCGGCCGCCATGCCCCAGAGAAACGAGCCCCGCTCCCCCCGCCACGCCCTGTCCACCGCGACGAGCATGAGCGGCGTGATACAGAAGACGAAGCCGCCCGGGTGCCCGCCGAACAGGTGGCCGAGGCGGTAGGGGAGGCAGGCATAGAGCGCGCCGCAGCAGAGCGCCGCGCCGCGGCTCCCGGTCTGCCCGCGCACGAGCAGCGCCATCGCGATCCCGGACGCGAGAAAGGAGAGGAGCACGAGGAGGTTGTACGCGACGATGTTCCCGAGCGGGGCGAAGAGGGCGAAGACGAACGAGATCGGAATGCCCTGGGTGTTGAAGAGGGGAGGGGTCTCCGGCGACGAGAACTCGTACGGGTTCGAGAAGAACGGGATCCGGCCGCGGATCGCCTGGGTGAAGAGCCAGAATCGGTGCATGAGCTGGAGGGAGTCGCCGGGCTGCTGGTGGACGACTTCGAGCCCCTCTACGGGGATGAACGAGTAGGGCATCCCGGTGCGGAAATGCAGGATGAGCGGATGGCTGAAGGCGGCGGCGAGGACGAGCAGCGCCGCCGAGTACGCGAGCCATTCACGGGGTTTCACGGCGGACCTCCGTCGGGCGCGGGACGCTCCCCGACACGGTATAGAACAGGCCGCCGACCAGGGCGACGACGATGTTCTTCGCCCTGAGCACCAGGGCGATATTCGTCCCCGCGACGGGGCCGTAGCCGAGGCGTGAGAAGAAGATCATGAAGGCGACCTCCCAGATGCCCGCGGCGTTCGGGGTGACGGGAACGGCGCAGATGAGGAGGATGATCGGAACGACGACCATGATGTCGAGAAACCCGATTTTGAGCCCGAGGGCGAGGCAGACGATCCAGGTGTTCACGCTCGTGAGGATCTGGAAGAGGATGGAATAGAAGATCGCGATGGCGATGACCCGCTTCTCGGCCCTGAACGAATAGACGGCGTCGTGGAACAGAAGGAGCTTTCTCTTCCATGCCTCGACCCTCCTCCATCGGATCACGGCCCCCGCCCTCTCGACGAGGGGGCGGTTGAAGACCAGAAACAGGAAGGCGCAGAAGCCCGCGATGATGGCGCCCATCCACGGCAGGAGCCCCGCGCCGCGGAGCGTGCGTAAGTTCAGCAGCGTGGCGACGCCGGCGACGAGGACGAGCCCCGTGAGACCGGTGAGCCGCTCCATGAAGACGGAGGCGAACGACTCGATCTGGTTCTCGATCTTCTTCCCGAAGATGTAGCTTCGGGCGATGTCGCCCCCGAACATGCTGGGGAGGAAGCTCGAAAAGAAGTAGCCGATCGTGTAGTAGAAGACGAGCAGGTGGACGGAGACCCGGATCCCGCGGGCCCCGAGCAGGACCCGCCAGCGCAGGCAACTGATCGCCATGCCGAGGTACGCGGCGGCGAGGATCGGGACGATCCAGATCGGACGTATGCGGGCGAGGCCTTCGAGGACGCGCGCGGGCCCCGCCCACCAGACCACCGCGGCCATGAGGGCGAGGCCGAGGGCGGCCCGGGCGACGCCTTTCCCGGCGCCGCGGAATGTCGGTGGCATAGCGTACGGATTTCCCTGTTTTGCGCCGGCGGTTATGCGAGAAACGGCGCGAGGAGCTCGGCGCTGCGGCGCGCCTTCTCCTTCTCCCTCGCGATGGCGGGGGCCAGCCGTTCCCTGAGCCCGGCGCGCCGCCGCCAGGTCCGCTCGACCAGCCCCCAGTAGGTCTCGGCGGAGAAGTCGCCGAACTCGAGGAGCTGGTCGCCCATGTCGATCGAGCGCATATAGCCGCGGTTCTTCGGGTACGACACGACGCAGCCGACGGGGGTGCCGCCGGCGGAGGCGAGGATGAGCGTGTGCGTCCGGAGGGCGATCAGCATCTCGAGGCGCGAGAGCACCTTCGCGAGGTCGTTGTGCGAGTAGTCGCGGTTGGAAATGATCCTCACCCGCTCCGGCCGGGCGAGGGATCGCATGAGCTCCCCCGTGATCTCCATGTCCATCGGCTGGGTGACCACCAGGAGGATGTCCACGCCGAACTCGTCCACCGCCCGGTCGACGGCCGCCTTGACCGCGCCGAGGAACAGCCCGCGGTCGATCCCCTTCCCCCCCGGGGGCACGATGTCGGCGTCGATATACCGGTTGATGTTGAAGCCGACGGTCGGGCGCGGCCCGGAGAGGATCCCCTCGCGCCGCATGATCTCCCCGAGGCGCCCGTCGCCGGACGGGACGACGTTCAAGGCGCAGTCCGCGCCGAGGCGGAGCTTCTCGTCGAACGGGCCGAGGCGCCGCGCGAGGTCGTGGGAGTCGGCGTCGCGGGTGATGACGAGGTCGGCGCTGCGCAGCACGCGCGTAAGGAGCCACTCGCCCCGCGGCGTTTTCACGGGCCCCAGGCTCATGTTGTAGAGCACGAGGGGAACGCCGCGGCGCCGCGCGAACGGGAGGACGAAGGCGAGGGTGGACAGGTAGTTGTGCGTCGGGTCGTAGAGCCGGCGCTCGAAGAGGATCGCGTCGGTGACGAGGATCAGGTCGGCGCCGAGCGTCGAGGTGAAGACCGGGAGCCCGAGGATCTTCAGGCTCAGGTTCCACGGCATGAGCGACACGGGTTTCACCCGGTAGCGGGAGAAGGCCCGCCTGACAAAGCCGGTGCTGATGGTCGGGACGGTGAAGAGGGTGTCCGGGTAGCGCGAGGAGACGTCCTCGAGGAGGCCGCCCAGTATCGCGGCGTCGCCGGCGTTGCGGCCGGAGAAGTTGCCCAGGACGCATATCTTTTTCATGGGTATTCCCTACAGCAGGCCCTGTCCCCGGTACCATTCGGCGGTGCGCTTCAATCCCTCCCGCAGGTCCACGCGCGGCGCGTAGCCGAGCTCGCGCTTCGCCTTCGAGATGTCGAAGGCGCGGTCCTTGCGGAAGAAGTCGACGCGGCGCCTGAAGATCGGCGGCTCGAGCCCGAGCGGCTTGAACAGTTTCTCGCAGAGGAACGCCGCGGCGTACACGGGGGCGAACGGGATGCGAAGGCGCGAGATCCCGACCCCCAGGACATCCGCGATCGTGTCCGCGAGCTCCCGGAGCGTCACGTAGCGCTCCCCCCCGAGGATGTACACGTTGCCGGGCGCCCCGGGTTTCGTGCCGCAGAGGATGATCCCGTCCGTCAAATCGTCGATGTAGGTCAGATGGTAGAAGACGTTCCCGCTCCCGATCATCCGGAAGCGCCCCGAATTGATGGTGCGGAAAAGCTTGAGGAACCGCATGTCCCCGGGGCCGTAGATGCCCGCCGGGCGGAAGACGACGCCCGGGAGCCCGCGGGAGCGGAAGAATTCGCGCGCGAGCTTTTCACCCTCAAGTTTCGTTTCCTGGTAGATGTCGCCGGGATGGTAGGGTGAATCCTCGTTCGAGGGAACCTCGCGCACGTGGCCGTGCACGCCCACGGTGCTGCAGTGGACGAAGCGCCGCGCGCCGGACTCCAGGGCCGCCTCGAGCATGCGCTGCGTGCCCAGGGCGTTGACCTCCCTGAACTCGCCCTCCGGGACCCCCTCCTGCCGGTAGAGGGCGGCGATATGGTACACGACCTCACAGCCCCCGGCGGCCCTGACGAGCGACTCGCGATCCTTCAGGTCTCCGCGGACGACTTCCACGCCCGCCTTCGCGAGCGCCGCGGCTTTATCCGGCGCCCGGGCGATGGCGCGCACGCGATGCCCGAGCCCCGCCAGCTTCAGGCAGAGGTGTCCCCCGGTGAAGCCCGTGCCCCCCGTGACCAGAATCTTCTGGGCCATGCCCACAAGCCCTTTCCGCCGTGGTGATTTCGATGTAGTATATACCGTGTCGGCGCCCCGGACAATCCCATTCCGGGGGCGCGTCGCAAGGCCTCACGTGCGGTGGGTATTTCCCCCCCCCCCGCCCCTGCGTGCGCCGGGGCTTCGGCAGGCGGCAAGGGGGGGAGCCTCCTGTGAGCGGCCTTCTGCGGCGTATCGAGGCGCGCATCGGCGCGGGGGAGACGATGGGCCGGGTACGGCACGTGGCGAGGATCGCGGGCGGGTACACCCTGCTGGTCATCGGGGTGGCGGGCCTTTTTCTGCCCGTCATCCCCGGCACGCTGCTGATCATCGCGGGGGCCGCCATGCTCGGATGGGACTTGAAAAAGATCAAGGGCGCCCGTGACCGTATCGTGTCCTGGTGGCGCCGAAAGCGTTAGGGTGGGCAGAGAGGGCCCCGCATGGACATCGCCATCTTCCGCTGGATCAATTCGCACCACTGCCGTGCCCTCGACTATCTCATGTGGGGGGCGAGCTCGTCGGCGGACTTCAATCTCATCTGGCTGCTCATCGGCCTCGCGGCATGGGCGCTCGACCGGGATAAGGGGAAGGAGACGCTCTTCGGCCTTCTCATCGCGCTCGCATGTGCCTGCCTGTCCGTGGATCTGCTCTTCAAACCGCTCGTCGCGCGGGCGAGGCCGTTTCTCACCCTCGACGGGGTGCGGCTGATTCATAACACTCCGTCTCTGAAGGTGTTCCGGTCCACCTGGTCGTTCCCCTCGGGTCACTGTGCCTCGTCGATGGCGGCGGCGTGGGTGCTCGGGGCGCGCTTCAGCAAGCTCATGGTCCCGCTGGCCCTGCTCGTGGGGCTTGTGTCCTATTCCCGCGTGTACCTCGGGATGCACTACCCGTCCGACTGCCTTGCCGGCCTTGCGGTGGGTGCGCTGTGCGGCATCGCGGCTCGCGCCGCGGCGCGGGAGGCAGCAGCGCGGGATTGACTTCGCCCCGCGGATGGGCTATCCTCGGGCGCTGCGTGTGCGCGGGCGGACAGCCCTGATTCCCCTCCCCCCGGAGGGGGAGGGACAGGGAGGGGGGGCGGACCGTTCCCTCCTGATGCAGTGCGGTCCCGGAAGGATTTCCATGGCGAATATACCGGCGAACATCTTCAGGGAGTACGACATACGGGGGCTCGTGGGGAAAGACCTCAACGAGCGCACCGTGGAGCTCATCGGGAAAGGGGTGGGGACCTTCCTTTCCCGCAGGGGGATCGCCGGGATCTCGCTCGGGCGGGACGTGCGCCTGAGCTCGACCGGGTACCGGGACGCGATCCTAAAAGGGCTTGTCCGCACGGGGATGCGCGTGACCGATCTCGGGGTGGTGACGACGCCGATGCTCTACTTCTCCCTGTTCGCCCTTGACGTCGGCGGCGGGGTGATGATCACCGGGAGCCACAACCCGCCCGACTACAACGGCTTCAAGATCGCCGAGGGGAAATCCACCATCTACGGGGAGAAGATCCGGGAGGTGCGGGCGATCATCGAGTCCGGCGACTTCGCGCGCGGCGACGGCTTCGTGGAGGAGGCGTCGGTGGCCGAGGAGTACTGCCGCGCGCTCGTCGAGAGGACCTCGATGGGGCCGCGGAAGGTCAGGGTCGTCGTGGACGCGGGGAACGGCACGACCGGTCCCACGAGCTCGCGCATCCTGCGCGACCTCGGCGTCGAGGTGACCTGCCTCTACTGCGAGCCGGACGGCCGGTTCCCGAACCACCATCCCGACCCGACACTCCCCGATGCCGTGCGGGACCTTCGGGCGAAGACGCTGGAGATGAAGGCGGACGCGGGGATCGGGTTCGACGGCGACGGGGACCGGATCGGCGTGATCGACGAGAAGGGGGACATCATCTGGACGGACATGCTGCTCATCCTCTACGCCCGCGACCTGCTGAAGCGCCGGCCGGGCTCCCGGGTGATCTTTGACGTCAAGTGCTCGCACCTCTGCGCGGCCGAGATCGAAAAGGCGGGGGGAGTCCCCATCATGTGGAAGACGGGGCACTCGCTCATCAAGCAGAAGATGCGCGAGGAGAACGCCCCCCTCGCGGGAGAGATGAGCGGCCATGTCTGCTTCGCCGACGGCTATTTCGGGTACGACGACGCGACATTCGCCGCCTGCCGCCTGGTTCAGATACTCTCGCGCGCCGACCGGCCGCTCTCCGAACTTCTCGCCGACATCCCCAAGACCTGCGCCACGCCCGAGATACGGATCGACTGCCCCGACGAGAAGAAGTTCGAGATCGTGGAGGGGCTGAAGCGCTATTTTTCCGCCCGCTACGATACCCTCGATATCGACGGCGTCCGGGTCATCTTCGGGGACGGGTGGGGGCTGATCAGGCCCTCGAACACGCAGCCGGTCATCGTCATGCGTTTCGAGGCGGAGACGCCCGCGCGCCTCGAGGAGATCAAGGGGCTGGTGGCGGGGAAACTGAGGGAGTACCTGCCGGTCGGGATCTGAACGCCGGCGGCGGACTGGAGCGCCCGTGGAACCTGCTGTTCTCGTCCTCGAATTCAACAGCGTCGCGGGGGGGATCTTTATCACGGACCTGCTGGTGAAGGAGGCCCCCGTGACCATCCTCGACTCCCGGACCGTCTGCCCGGGCAAATACATCGTCACGGTCACGGGGGACGTGGACGCGCTCGGGGCCTCGCTCGCCGCCGCGCGGGAGTCCGAACTCGGCGAGACCATCACCGAGCATCACCTCCTGCCCCGCGTCCACCCCCGCGTGGTCGCGGCGGTCGGCGGCGAGCCGGGGAGCGTGGGGGACGGGGCGGCGGGGGTCATCGAGACCTACGGCGTCCCCGCGTGCGTGCGCGCCGCGGACGCGGGCGTCAAGGCCGCGGGCGTGGAGATCGCGGACATTCGCCTCGCGAACGCCCAGGGGGGGAAGTGCATTGTGGTATTCTCCGGGGCGCAGCGCGAGATCGAGGAGGCGCTTGCCGCGGGAAGGGCGGCCGCGGAGGAGATGGGGGGGCTCGTCAACAGCGTCATCGTCGAGCGCCCGCACGAGTGCCTGGCGAGGTTCCTGGAGTCGTGAGGATGCACATCCGCGCTGCGGATGGGCGAAAAAGAGGTCATGACAGCCGACATTTCACGCCTTATCGACGAGATAGATACACTCCCGCGCGATTGGCATACGGCGGGCGCCGCGACCGGTCGGCATCTGCAGGCTATCGCAGCGCATGCCCAGAAGATCGTCGATCTCCGCCATTCCGCGGAGACCGGTTCCGGCAAGACGACGGTACTCTTTTCCCACCTGTCGCCGCACCATCTCGTGTTCGCGATGGAGGGGGGAGGGAGCATCAGCCAAGTTCAAAGTTCGCCGCTATTCGATTCGCGAAGCGTCACCTACATTGAGGGGCCCTCCCAGTTGACCCTGCCGAGGTACCATTTTTCACACGAGTTGCAAATCGTGCTTATTGATGGCCCCCACGCGTATCCGTTCCCCGACCTGGAGTACTACTGCTTCTACCCCCACATCTCCACCGGGGGACTCCTCCTCATAGATGACATTCAGATTCCCACCATTGCGAGGATGTACGAAATCCTGAAAGCCGACGCCATGTGGGAGCTGCTCGAAGTGGTGGAGGGGATGGCTTTCTTGCGCCGAACCCCGGTGCGCGGGGTTGGGCCGTTCAGCGAGGGGTGGTGGGTCCAGGGGTACAACGCGTCATACTACCGGGAATACTTGGCAGGCCTGGAATCGCAGGTTCCCCCCTCCGGGAAGGGGGCATCATGACCGGTGCGTTCCCGCGATTAAAAAGGGATGAGCCGTATCCCTGCGAATAGACCGTGACCGCCGGCCCCGGGGGGAAGATCCGGGGCTCATCAACAGCGTCATCGTCGAGCGCTCGCACGAGTGCCTGGCGAGGTTCCTGGAGTCATAGGTCCTATAGGGCTTATAGGACCTATAGGACAGAGAAAGAAGACATGGGCATCGTCGAACAGGTCAGGCAGGCGGGGGTCGTCGGGGCCGGCGGCGCCGGATTCCCCGCGTGGAAGAAGATGAGCGCCCGCGCGGACTGCGTCATCGCGAACGGCTCGGAGTGCGAACCGCTCATCCGTGTCGACCAGCAGCTCATGACCCGCTACGCGTGCGAGCTCGTCGAGGGGATGAAGCTGGTCATGGAGGCGACCGGCGCGAAGAAGGGGATCATCGCGCTCAAGGGGAAGTACCACGGGGCCGTGACCGCGCTCGAGGGCTGCGGGGCGCGGGGCGATATCGCCATACACCTCCTCGAGAACTACTACCCGGCGGGCGATGAGCAGGCGCTCGTCTGCGACGTCACGGGGAGGATCGTTCCCGAGGGCGGCATCCCGCTCGACATCGGCGTCGTGGTGCAGAACGTCGGGACGCTCATCAATATTCGCCGCGCGCGCGACGGGCGCCCGGTCACGCACCGGTGGCTCACCGTCACGGGGGCGGTGCGGGAGCCGAAGACCCTGAGCGTCCCCGTGGGGACCTCCGTCGAGGACGCGATCGCTGCGGCGGGCGGGGCCACGGCCGCGTCCCGCGCGGTCATCGATGGCGGGCCGATGATGGGCGCCGAGTCGAAGGGCGTGGTGCTGAAGACCACCACGAGCCTCATCGTGCTCCCCGAGGGCCACAAGCTCATCCGGTACAAGAGGAAACCCATCGAGCATGACGTGAAGATCGCCCGCTCCGCGTGCGAGGGGTGCCGGTTCTGCACCGATCTCTGCCCGCGGTTCCTGCTCGGGCACACGCTCGAACCGCACGCCATCATGGGCGCCGTCGCCTACCAGGAGCCCGGAGAGATCGACCCGCGCGTCATCGCGCAGTCGTATCTCTGCTGCCAGTGCGGCCTCTGCGGCATGTATTCCTGCCCGACGATGCTCTCGCCCGAGCGGATTATCCGGGCGCTCGCCGCGGATTTGAAGAAATCCGGGGCGAAGCCGATCCACAAGAGGACGCAGGTAGCCGCGCACCCCGAAAGGGACTATCGCCGCCCGCCGGTCCCGAGCCTCGTCTCTCGTTTCGAGATCGAGGAGTACGGCGCCGATGCGCCGCTCGCGGACGAGCCGCTCGAGGTGGGCGCGGTGACCCTGCCCCTGAAGCAGCACGTGGGGGTTCCGTGCGCGCCGCTGGTCAGAGAGGGGGACCGGGTGAAGGTCGGGGAGATGATCGCGGACGTTCCCGAGGGGGCACTGGGCGCCCCCCTTCACGCGAGCATCACCGGCGTGGTCTCCCGCGTGACCCCGGCCGAGATCTCGATCCGCGCCTAACCTCTTGGGGTCAGACCTTAACTATTAACTGGGATGGGACTTGAGACGTAATAGTTTAGCTCTTTGAAGTAGTGTGGGGCGGCAGGAGGCAGTTTTCGAGCA
>JBAXOY010000005.1:0-53765 GCA_037133055.1 Chlamydiota bacterium | reverse complement strand
TCCCCTCTTTTTCAGGGATCGTCTCGTCGAGGAGCTTTGCGCTCAAAGGCCTCAGGAGATAGCCCTCGCATCCCGACTGGGTTTCGACGATCTTCAGCGAATTCCTGTTCTGGGACATCGGGCGCTCGTTGAGCACCTCCCCGGTGAAGACGAAATCGAAAATCTTCTCCCTCATGACCGCGAACGCCCGGGCGACCATGAGCGTGTGGCAGTCGATGCACGGGTTCATGGCGGAGCCGAAGCCGTGGCGGGGATGCCTCATCACGGCAAGGTGGGGCTCCGTGATGTCGGAGACGATGAGCGGGACCCCGAGCTGCCTCGCCGCATCGCGGGCCCTGCCGGAGCCGAAGAACGGGGTCTCGAACGAGATTCCCGTCACCTCGATGCCCTGTTCCATCAGCGCGCGGGCGGCGAGGACGCTGTCGAGACCGCCTGAGAAAAGGCCGAGGGCTTTCGTCATGGGATCATGCCGCGGATTCAGGCGCCCGTGAGCTTCGTCTCGGAGACAAACCGCTCGCCGAGCGCGGCGCAGTTGTTCATGTTGCGGTCGTACGGGTAGATCTGGCTGGTGTTGACCATGTAGAGCCCCTTGACCGGCGTGGCGAAGCCGGGCATCGTTTCCCGGTAGCCGAGGGTATAGACGACGGTGGCGTGCCGCGCGCGGAAGAGGTGCTTCCCCCTCACCCACTCCCTCCGGAACGAGGGGTTCACGCGCATGATGGACGCCTCGTGGAACGCGTAGTAGTCGTCCGCCGACATCCGGAAGAGGGGGTCGTCCTCGCGGATATAGTTGAAGATATAGGCGATATGGTTCCCCCCGTAGTGCGACGGAGAGACAAAGTTCGTGTGCTCGATGAGCCCCCCGAAGCGTATCGAGGGATCGCTGATGTTGAGCCAGTAGACCGGGCTCACCCGCTCCGCGCACTCGAGCACAAGGCAGACCGCCGCCTGGTAGCGGATGCCCGCGAGCTTCTCGCGGTATTCATGCGGCAGCGGGGGGGCGATCTCGAGGAATGAGGGGATCGGGACCGTGGAGACGACCGCGTCGCAGAATATCTCCCGGCCTCCGGCGACCAGTCCCCGGACGCGGTTCCGCTCCTGGATGACATACTCCGCGGCCGTTCCCTCCATGATCCGCACACCGCGGGCGATGAGCGCCTCCTTCATCTTCTCCAGCATGAGCTCGAATCCGCCCTCGAGATAGCCGAGCTCCTCCCGCATCCCCCCCCTGCTCCTCGACCGGGCCCGGGGATGTATCCTCCCCCAGATCCACGCCGCGGGGATGCGGTCGCACTCCATGCCGAACTTGAGGCGCAGGAGGGGCTCCCACACCACCCGGTAGGTCGCGGGGCTCACGTGCTCCGAGAACCAGTCCCGGCAGGTCACGCCGTCGAGCGACTCCCACTCCTCCGTGCGCTGGAACCGCCTGACCGCGAGGCCGAGCTTCACCCGATCCACTACACTGAGGGGAGAAAAGCGGAGCAGGTCCCACGGGGTGGTGAACGGGTGGACACGACCCCCGCGGAAGAACCCTATCGACGAGGGGCGCCAGATGAGCCGGCCGGAAAGCCCCAGCTCCTCGATCCAGGCGAGGAGTGCGGTGTCGGTCTTGAAGATATGGTGGTAAAACTGCTCCAGCCAGACGTCCCCGGCGCGGAACGACCCCGCGAGCCCTCCCGCCCGCGCGTCCCGCTCGATCAGCGTGACCTGATGCCCCTTCTTCGCGAGCGCGTGGCCGACGCTGAGGCCGGTGATCCCGCCGCCGATGACGACCGCCTTCATCCGTTCTCGGCCTCCTCGATCTCCCGGAGGCTCCAGCCGCTCGCGTTCATGAAGTAGAGGCCGAGGGCGGTCACGGAAACGTACTGGAGGGCGTGCACGACGAGGATGTAGCTGATCGCCGCGCTGTCGGACACATGAAATGGCGCGAGCGCCACCACCGCGGCCGCTTCGAACGTGCCCATGTACCCCGGCCCCGCGGGCACCATGATTGCGATGTTGACGATCACCAGGGTGAAGAACGCGGCGTAGGGGGGAGTCGCCATATCGAAGCCGCGCATCACGATCCAGAAGACGCATCCCTCCATGAACCAGATCGCGAAGGAGAGGGCGATGACGGTCCCCTGGCTGCGCCACGAGGAGAGGAATCGGAGCCCCGGCATAAACGAGTCGACGAGCGAGTCCGCGCGGGTGCGGAGCCGCAGGGGGAGAACGAGGGTGAACCCCTTGATGATCCGCGCCGCCTGCTCTTCACGGAACGCCGCATAGAGAAGCAGGCCGTAGGCCGCGAGGAAGACCGGCGCGCTGAGGGCGGCATAGCGCTTCATCTCGGGCGAGGTGGCGCTGAAGAACAGGACGAGGGCAAAAAGCCCGACGAGCGTCAGCCCGTCGTACACCCGCTCGACCACGATGGTCGCGAACCCCGCGCTGCCGCTCACCCCCTCCTTCCTCTTGAGCGCCCACGCCCGGACGAACTCGCCTATCCGGAGGGGGAGGATATTGTTGGCCATGAACCCGATCATGACCACGTTGAACGAGCTGGTGAATTTGATCCGCTTCAGCGGCGCAAGCATGCACTGCCAGCGGACGGCCCGCAGCATGAACCCCGCCACATAAATGGCCAGAGCCGGGACAAGGACCCGGTAGTCGAACCTGCTCAGGCTTTCGGCGACCTTCCCCCACTCGTCCCGCAACTTGAAGGCGATGATGCACAGGATGACGGCGCTGATTGCGTAGCCGAGGTATTTCCCCCATTTCACGATCAGCCCCCCAGCCCGGCGATCCGGAGCTCGTCCCGGCTCTTGACGACGTCGAAGTTGTGGCGGATGAAAAACCAGATCCCGAGGAGCGTCACGGGGATGTACTGCGTGGCGTGCAGGGCGATCGAGTAGCCGGCGGCCCGGGCGGGATCGATGGCGGCGCCCGCGAACTGGAGGAGGGCCAGCCTGCAGAACCACTCGAAGGTGCCCACGTAGCCGATCGAGGGGACGATGAGGCCGAGGTTCACGATGCAGAGGATGAAGAGCGGCGCCCATCGCGGGAGAGAGAGATGGAAGGCGCGGATGAAGCAGGCGTACATCCCCGCCTCGGAAAGCCACACGAGCAGCGAGACGCCGAAGGCCGCGAGCATGATCCTCTCCTGGAGGAGCACCTCAAGCCCCTTGATGAAATTGGATATGACGAACTGCCCCTCCGCCTTGAGGTACCGCTGGCCGAGGTTGTCGATCGCGCGGTAGATGCCCGTCTCCCTCCCGCTGATCTTGCCCGCGACGAGGTAGAAGAGCACGATGAAGAGGGAGAAGAAGGTGAGGAGCCCGAGGACGAAAAGCCGGTTCACGACCGGTTTGAAGCTCGCGAACATCAGGATCGCGGCGAGGCAGGCGATGAGGGTCAGGCCGTCCATCATCCGGTCCACGACCACCGTGGCGAAGCAGAGGCTCTTCGACATGCGGTGCGTGCGGCCGAAGTCATACGCCCGCACCACCTCGCCCATCCTCACGGGGAGGACGTTGTTGGCCATGAAGCCGATCACGATCCCCGAGAAGAGCTCGCCGATCCTGAACCGGCCCTCGGGGAGGAGGATGAGGCGCCAGCGGATGCTCCGGAACCAGAAACTCAGGCCGTATGCGGCAAGGCCGAGGAGGATCAGGCCGCGGTCGGCCCTCCCGATCTCGGCGGTGAAGCTGCGATAGTCGATGTTCCTCACGAAGAAGGCGATGAACCCGAGGCTCACGAGGGAGCTCAGGATGAGTTTCTTCCAGTTCACCATGAAGATGTGGAGCCAGAGGTGGGAGAGCTCGCGGAGGGTGTGGAAGACATCGCCCGGCGAAACGCTGGATTTTCCGTGCGTGCGGGGCAGATGAGTCACCGGGGTCTCGACGATCGTGAGCCCCGCCCGCTTCGCCTTCACCAGGATCTCGGTGTCCACGAGGAACCGCTCCGACCTGATCTCCACCCGGTCGAAGACCGGCTTCCTGAAGAGCTTGAAGGCGCAGTCGATGTCGCGGACCTTCAGCCCGAACACCATGCGTATGATGAAATTGTAGACCCTTGACACGAACTTCCGGAGCGGCTTGTCCCGGCGGTTCTCCCGGTAGCCGACCACCATGTCCACCCCCTCGCGCATCAGGGGAAGGAGCTTCCGGACGTCGCGGATGTCGAACTGGCAGTCGCCGTCCGTGTAAAGGATGAGGTCTTTTTTCGCGCCGGTGAAGCCGGTCCGCAGCGCGGTCCCGTAGCCGAGGTTGTGCGGGTGGCGGATGACCCGCACGTGCGGATGCTCCCGCGCAAGCCGCTCGGCGATCTCGCCCGTGCGGTCGGTGGACCCGTCGTCCACGATGACCACCTCGTAGTCTTCGACGATTTCGCCGATGACCCGGTCCACATCGAGCGTCTGCTTCTCGACGTTCTCCTCCTCGTTGTAGCAGGGGAAGAACACCGTCAGCGACGGCTGTTTCACCCCGTTCATCGCGCCGCGCCCCCCGCGCCGGTCCCCGCAACCCGGCCGTCCTCCTCGGCGAAGACCTTCCGGAAATAGTCGATCGTCGCGGTGAGCCCCTCGTCGAGCCCCACCCGCGGCTCCCACCCGAGCCGCGCCTTGGCCTTCGTGATGTCGGGCTGCCGCACCTTCGGGTCGTCCACGGGGAGCTCGCGGTACACGACCCTGCTCGCGCTCCCGGTGAGGCGCAGGATCTCCCGCGCGAACTCGTTTACCGTCATCTCCCGCGGGTTGCCGATGTTGACCGGGTCGTTGATGTCGGACATCGCGAGCCTGAAGATCCCCTCGATCAGGTCCGAGACGTAACAGAAGCTCCGCGTCTGGCTCCCGTCGCCGAAGACGGTGAGCGGATCGCCCCGGAGGGCCTGCCAGATGAAGGCCGGCACCACGCGCCCGTCCTTCACGCGCATGCGGGGCCCGTAGGTGTTGAAGATCCTGATGATCTTCGTGTCGAGATGGTGGTACCGGCGGTAGGCCATGGTCATCGCCTCGGCGAACCGCTTCGCCTCGTCGTACACGCCGCGGGGGCCTATCGGGTTTACGTTGCCCCAGTAGCTCTCCGGCTGGGGGTGGACAAGGGGGTCGCCGTACACCTCGGAGGTCGAGGCGAGGAGAAACTTCGCCCCCTTGGATTTCGCCAGGCCGAGGGTTTTGTGCGTGCCCAGGGCCCCGACCTTGAGCGTCGGGATGGGGAATTCGAGGTAGTCTATCGGGCTTGCGGGAGAGGCGAAGTGGAAGATGAAGTAGACGTCGCCGGCGATGTAGAGGTAGTCCGTGACGTTCTGCTTGATGAAGGTGAAGTCCCCGTTCCCGGCGAGGTGCTCGATGTTCCTCACGCTCCCCGTCAAAAGGTTGTCGATGCAGATGACCGCGAAGCCCTCCTTGAGCAGGCGGTCGCACAGGTGGGATCCGAGAAACCCGGCGCCCCCCGTCACCACACAGGTCCTTTTCATGTCATCCCGTCTTTCCTTTCTCGTCGTGTGTCTCCTCCCGTGCGGGGGGCCCTGACGGCCCCCCTACTCCCACGATCGTTCAAGCGGTTCAAACGGTTCAAACGGTTCAAGCCGCAAGACGCCGCGGGTCATTTCATCCACAGGAGCACGCCCACCGTCGCCGCCCACAGCAGGATATCGATGAGCAGGGGCCTGTCCGAGAGCAGGGTCATCTCGGGGCTCCCCCCCTCGTCCTTGCGGTGCACCAGCCAGAGATAGCGGAAAATGCCGTAGAGGACGAACGGGATCGTCAGGTAAAGGGTGCCGCTCACCTCGCGCTGCGTCCGCGGCGCAAGACTGTAGAGGACATAGGCCATCAGGGTGGAGGAGGTCACCACGGCGATCATCTGGTCGAGGAGATAGGTCGAGTACTCCTCGAGGATCGGCCGGTGCAGGGGCGCGTCCCCCTCGAGGAGCACGAGCTCGTGACGCCGCTTGCTCAGGGCGAGGAAGAGGGCCAGGAGTATGGTGCAGATGAGCAGCCACGGAGAGATTTCCACCCCGATGGCCTCGCCGCCCGCCACGGCCCTCAGCACGAACCCCACCGCGATCGCCAGGACGTCGACGATCACCACGTGCTTCAGGAGGAACGAGTAGGCGAGCAGCAGCACGAGGTACGCGAGCGACGTCGCCCCGAACGCCGGTCCGATGCGCCAGGCCGCCGTGAGCGAGAGCGCCGCGACGGCCGCCGCCGCGACCGCGGCGGCGCGGGGGGAGAGCCTCCCCGAGGCGATCGGGCGCAGGCGCTTCAGGGAGTGGCGCCGGTCCTCCTCGACGTCCGCGATGTCGTTGATGAGATAGACGACGCCGGAGAGGGCGCAGAAGATGATGAACGCCGCGCAGACCGTCAGGAGATCCCGCGGGTCCAGGAACCTTCTCGAGAAGAGGAGCCCGGCGAAGATGATGAGGTTCTTGATCCACTGCCGGGGCCGCATCGCCTCAATCAGCACACGCAGCATACGTCACTCCGGGGATAGGCGCCCGGTCCCCACGCGAAAGGGGCGCGGCGCCCGCGCACAATAATGGTGGAGCAGAAGGGATTCGAACCCTCGACCCCCACGTTGCGAACGTGGTGCTCTCCCAACTGAGCTACTGCCCCGCACACGCTGAACGCATCCGCGGCCGGTAACCGCCGCTTACCCCGCGCGCCTCCGCCCTGCCCGGCGCTCCATCAACCGCGCGCCCACAACGCACGCCTCGTAGAGCAGCACAAGGGGCGCCGCCATGAGACACTGCGTCACCGCGTCGGGCCCCGGGGTCAGGACGGCCGCCAGCACGAAGATAAGCACTATAGCATAACTCCGGTTTTGACTCAATACCCGTCGGCTCAGAATCCCGACCTTCACCAGGAAGAGGACGACCATGGGAAATTCGAAGACGAGGCCGAAGGCGATCAGGGTGCGGCTGACGAAGGAGATGTACTCGTTGATCGTCCAGAGGTTATCTATCCCCATGAGGCGGTTGAAGTTCCAGAAGAACTGGAGCGCCCAGGGAAGCGTGGTGAAGTAGCAGAACACCATGCCCGCGTAGAAGAGCGCGGCGCCGCAGGCGAGGGCCGGGACGAAATAGCCGCGCTCGCGCTTCGTGAGGGCGGGAAACACGAACCCCCCGATGAAATAAAGGAGCAGGGGCAGCGAAAGGACTATCGCGCTCTCGAGAGACACCTTCATCGCCACGGCAAACCCGCCCCCGGGCGTGAGCGTCGGGAGCGTCGCGGGCGCGCCCCCTGCGGTCGCCCGCATCAGGGGGCGCTTCAGGAGCCCCACCGTGTAACCCTTCAGGGTGAGGGGTATGCACAGGAGGACTACGCACCCGTAGGCGAGCACCGCCCTCAGCATCGTCCGCCGCAGGTCCTCGATGTGATCGAGAAAGGGCTTCTCCTCGGCCACCGGGGAAGCGGCCGCGTCAGGGGGCGGGAGGTCGCTTCTCATCTTTGCCGTCCTCGTCCTCCTCCGCCTCCTTCATTCCCTTCTTGAACTCCTTGACCCCCTTGCCGATGCTTCGCATCGTCTCCGGGAGGCGCTTGGCGCCGAACAGGAGCAGGATGATGAAGAGGATGACAAGCAGTTCGGGGAGGCCCGGCGTCCACAGGGCGAAAGGAATCGTGGTCATGGGATGGTCTCCTCTGTTTCCTTGATGTATACAACAGTGTAACACATGTAGCCGGGTGGAAGGGTGATTTCTTACCGTTTCCGGGCAGCCCGGCGGACGAACTCGATCCACAAGCCGAACCCGTCCCCGCTGAGGCTGTCCAGCGCAAAGATCGGCGCATCCCGGTTGACCCTCCGGAACTCCTTCTCCGCCTCACCCATCCGAAAATTCGTGTGCGGCAGGAGTCCGATCTTCGTGACCACGAGCGCCCGCGCGAGGGAGAAGAGGAGCGGGTACTTCTCGACCTTGTCGTCCCCCTCCGTGACGCTCAGGACCGCGATCTTGCCCCACTCGCCGAGGTCGAACTCGGCGGGGCAGATGAGATTGCCGACGTTCTCGACGAAGACGATCTTCGGGGCGCGGGCGGCACAGAGCTCCTTGAGGGCGGCGTGCACTGCGTTCGCGCCGAGGTGGCACCCGTCCCCCGTATTGATCTGGACGACGGGGGCGCCCGCCTTCCCTATCCGCTCCGCGTCCCTGCTCGTCGCGACATCCCCCTCGATCACCGCGACCCCCGCCCCGCCGGAGAGGAGCCGGATCGTCTTCTCGAGGAGCGTCGTCTTTCCCGCCCCCGGCGAGCCGATCAGGTTGAACATCACCACCCCGCGCGCGGCGAGCGCTATTCTATTCTCCTCGGCCCACGCCTCGTTCGCCTCGAGTACGCGGTCCATAAGCGTGATCTTCATCAGTCCACCTCCAGCGACCGCACGAAAAGCTCGGATCTCATCTGCGGCTCCGGATCGGCCGCACCGCAGGACGGGCAAACCCGAGTCTCCGGGCCCGTCCCCGGGAATTCCACGCCGCACCCCCGGCATACGAACATCGCGGGCATCCGCACGAGCCTGAGCGCGGCGCCCTTCATGTGAGGGTCGGTCGCAACGGCCTCGAGACAGAACGCAAGGGACTCCTCCGAAACGCAGCTGTAGTGTCCGCACTGCACCTCGACGGATTTCACCCTTGTAAACCCGCGGGCCTTCCGCTCTTTCTCGATGATCCCGAGTATTCCCTGGACGATAGAAAGCTCGTGCATTCCATTCCTCCCCGCTCAACAGATCCGCGGGACCGGATCCCCATCGAGGAGCGGCAGGAAGCGACTCGTGCCGATTCCCGTCTCGACGATCACCGGCGGCACATTCGGTTCCCCCCCGGGGCCGGCAACCTCGCCGATGGCGGCGGCATCTTTTCCCCCGGGAGCGCCCCTGACGAGCCGGAGGATCTCCTCCGCTGAGTCCGGCGCCGCGAAGATGACCACCCTCCCCTCGCACGCCATATAGAGGGGGTCCAGTCCCAGAAGCTCGCAGCAGGCGCGCACACCGGGAGCGACCGGCACGCGATCCTCGAAGACCCGCACCGATACCCCGGACGCGCGCGCGATCTCGTTGAGTGCGCTCGCGAGGCCCCCGCGGGTCGGGTCGCGCATGGCGTGGAGGGCGGGGGCGCAGGGGACGAGCGCCTCGACGATCCCCCGGACCGGGGCGACATCGCTCACGATCTCCGGCGTGAAGCCGAGCTGCTCCCTCGCGTTCATGATCGCCGCGCCGTGGTCTCCCGCCGTGCCGGAAACGATGATCGAGTCCCCGGGGCGCGCGGCCGCGCAGGAGATTTTCATCCCCGGGATGATTGCGCCGATCCCAGAAGTGGTGATGAAGATGCCATCCGCCTCCCCCCTCCTCACCACTTTCGTGTCCCCGGTGACGATCTCGACCCCGGCCCCCGCGGCGGTGTCGCGCATGGAGCGCACGATCCTTTTCAGATCGCCGAGGAGAAATCCCTCCTCGATGATGAACGCGGCGGAGATCGCGCGCGGGCGCGCCCCCTTCACGGAGAGGTCGTTGGAGGTCCCGCACACCGCGAGCCTGCCGATGTCGCCGCCGGGGAAGAAGACCGGCTTCACGGTGTAGGAGTCGGTGGTAAAAGCAAAGCGGGCTCCGTCGAGCGAGACCTCCGCGGCGTCGTCGAGGCGGTTCAGCGCCTCGTTGCCGTACCCGCCGAGGAAGATCTCCTCGATCAGTTCCGCGGAGAGCGTGCCGCCTCCCCCCATGCCGAGCGTGATCCGTTCAGTATCCATATCTCATTGCCTTTGACTTTGGACTTTCAGCTTTGGGCCGTTGTTTCCCCCCCCACCCCATCCCTCCCCCTCAAGGGGGAAGGGGGAACTATGGGCGGCCGCCCCTTCAAAGGGGGGAGGAAGAGTCAGGTCGGCTGGATCGCCCATAGCGGTAGTGCGCCGCGCAGGTGCCCTCGCCGGAGACCATGCAGGCGCCGATCGGGGCCGAGGGGGTGCACCGCCTTCCGAAGAGGACGCACTCCTCGGGCTCGCGCGCCCCCGCGATCACGTCCCCGCAGAGACACCCCTCGGGCTCCGGAACGGGAGGGATCTCCTCCGCGAGCAGTGATTCCGCGTCGAACCGAGAGAACTCCTCCCTGAAGCCCAGCCCGCTCGCCGGAATCACCCCGAGCCCGCGCCATTCCGAGTCGCGCGGAGCGAAGACCTCCCGGACCGCCGCGAGCGCTTTCTCGTTGCCGCGATCGGTCGAGAAGCGCGAATATTCGTTCAGGATTCCCGCCTTCCCCTTGTCGATCATATCGAGGAGCATGAGGATCGCCTGCAAGATATCGGCCGCCTCGAAGCCCGCGATGACGCCGGGGACATGGTGCCGCTCCGCGACGAACCGGTACGCGTCCGCCCCGATCACCGCGCTCACGTTCCCCGGGAGGATCAGCCCGTCGATGCGGAAGCCGGGGCGCGCGAGAAGCGCCTCGATGGCCGGGGGGAGCAGCTTGAACGCGGAAAGGAGATACACGTTCCGCAGTCCTTCTCCCCTCGCCCTCCGCAGCACGGAGGCGAAGAGCGGTATCGTCGTCTCGAACCCCACGCCGAAGAGGGCGACCCGCGTTTCCCGCTCCCGCGCGGCGAACTCGAGCGCGTCGAGGGGGCTGTACATCACGCGCACTCGGGCGCCGCGCCCGGCGCGCGCGGTCTCGATCGACCCGCGCGCGCCGGGGACCCGCACCATGTCGCCGAAGCAGAAGAGGACGGTCCCGGGCAGGCAGGCGAGCCGTATCGCCTTCTCGACCTCGCGGGAAGGCGTGACGCACACGGGACAGCCCGGCCCGGAAATCAGGCGGAGCGAGGACGGAACCGCATCACGGATCCCGGTCTTGAAGAGGGCCACCGTGTGCGTCCCGCACACCTCCATGATCGAGGCCTGCCCGGGGTACGCGCGGACCTTCTCCAGAAGCGCCCGGGCCGCGCCCCTGCTCCGGAATCCCTCAATGAGATCCGGCGAGCTCCCTGAAATATCCGATGGTTTCACGCGCCTCTTCCGCATTCAGTTTCTGTATGGCGAACCCCGCGTGGACGATGACATGCTCCCCGAGGCGCGCGTCCTCGATGAGATCGAGCGCCACGCGCTTCCTCACCCCCATGAAATCCACGAGGGCGACGCCGCCGTCGAGCAGCTCCACGATTTTCCCCGGGACCGCCACGCACATTTTTCACTCATCCCCGTGCAGCGCAACCCACGTCTGCCCGGCGCATATCCCCAGATCGTTCGCCGGCACGAAGGGGGTATCGACGAGTGTGAAGCCCGCCTCCCGGAGCATCCGCGACGCCGTCTCCCTGAGCAGCCGGTTCCCGAACACCCCGCCGCAGAGCGCCGCGAAGGCGCACCCCCGCGCGCGCCTGATCTCCTCCGCGCCGCGGACGATGAGGGCGGAGAGACCGTTATGGAACCTTCGCGCCACGACCTCGGCCGGAACGCCGCGGCCGATGTCAGCCGTCATCGCGCGGACGAAGCCGCCATACCCCGCCTCGAACCCATCCCCTCCCCCGGAGATCTCGAACGGGTACTCGCCCCCGTCGTCCGAGGCGGCCGCCCGCCGCTCGAGTTCCATCGCGGCCTCGGCCTCGGCTTGCGTCTCTCGCGCGATCCCGAGTATCGCGGCGACGGCGTCGAACAACCTTCCGCAGCTCGAGGTGAGCGGAGAGAAAACGCCCCTGTCGAGCATCGCCGCGAGCGCCGGCCCCGCCGCACCCGCGGGGAGGTCAAACGGGACTGCCGCATCGAACGCCGCGTTTCCCATCACCGAGTGGAGCAGAGAAAGCCCCATCCTCCACGGCTCGCGCGCCGCCGCGTCCCCGCCGGGCATCCGGAGATACCCGAGATGCCCGCACCTCTTCCACCCCCGGGGGGACACGGCGAGGAACTCGCCGCCCCAGAGGGCCCCATCCGTGCCGTACCCGGTCCCGTCGAATGCGATGCCGATCACCTCATTCCTCCCGCTCCCCCCCGCGAGAGCGGCGGCGACGTGGGCGTGGTGATGCTGGACCGCGACGCGGCGCGAGCCGGGGAACAGGTCCGCGGCGAGACGGGAGTAATACGCCGGGTGCATGTCGTGCGCGACGATCCCGGGCGCGATGCCGAGGCCGTCGCACATCGCGCGCGCGTCGGAGAGGAAGCAAGAGAGCCGCGGGGGGTCCGAGAGGTCGCCGTGATCTTCCGACTGATGAAGGCGCCCGTCGGCGAAGAACGAGAACCTGCTCTTCATGTCCGCGCCGCACGCGAAGACACTATGGGGCGACGCGGGGAGACCATCGAGTGCGACAGAATCGATTTTCATAGGGCGGACCCCTGAGACTTCGGGTCACATGGTATCACCGCCGCGGCCCGTTGTACACACGCCCAGGACCGCCCTGTCCAGGACGGCCCTCCGGCCCTCCGCGTGAAATGCTTGTCGCGTGAAATGCTTTGACATCGCTCCCCTCTTCCATTATCGTAGTGCCCGTCCCCTACCAGGAGAGTAAGCCCATGATTCCGTATCTCGCCGTCCGAATCGTCGCCGCCGCGATTGTGGCCCAGCAGCCGCTCAAGGGGCTCGATCCGCTCTTCCCCGGCAGCGCGCCCGCGGCCGCACCCGCGATCTCCCCGCTTCCCGCGGGCATGCCGCCCGAGCCCGCCGCCGCGCCGGGGGGGTCCCCGGCGCGGGACGCCCGGGCGGCTGTCGCGGAGGGGGAGAAACTTCTCAGGGAGAAGAAATTCGAGGAGGCGCTCGCGGTGTTCAAGAGGGCGATGGATCTGGACCCCAAGAGCGCCAACGCCTACAACGGGGCGGGATGCTGCTACTACGCGGGGGGAAAGATCGATATCGCGATCGGGGCGTTCAAGAAGGCCTCCGCGTGCGACCCCGGCATGAGCTCGGCGTATTTCAACCTGGGACGCTGCTACGCGACGAAGAAGCAGTGGGACATGGCCATCATCCAGTACGGAAAGGCCGTCAAGGACAACCCGAAGTACGGGGCCGCCCATTTCGAGCTCGCGAACTCGTACTACCTCACCAAGGATTTCAAGAACGCGCGGATCCACTACGAGAAGGCGGCGGCCGTCTTCGGGGAAAAGACCCCTCAGGGAGAGGAATCGCTCCGGAACGCCATCAAGGTCGAGACGCTTATGAAGCGGATGGGCGGGTAGCCCCCCTCCTGAAGCCGCGTCAGATGGAGAAGAGGCGCTTGACGACGTTGGGCTTCCCGGTCTTGCCCGCCTTCACATCGTTCAGGCGCTGGGTCAGGTAGCCGCCCGTGAGGTAATCGATGTTCGCCGTGACCTCCTGGAGCTGCAGCTCGAGCCGGAGCCGCTCCCGGAGCTCCTCGGCCGGCGAGAGCAGCAGGTCGATCTGGAGCTGGCGCCGCTGGAAGTAGAACTGCGTGACCTCCTCCAGCACGTCGTTGCGGAGCTCCACGAGGTCGCGCGACTCGTCGCTGATTCTTATCTGGGAGGGGTTGAACAGGAAATCGCCGAAATCCCACTGGAAGGAGAAGGTGTAGTTGTTTTGAAATCTGCGCGCGTCCGCATTCTCCGAGCTCGTGCCGTCCTGGACTTTGTACTTGTTGTCGTTCGAGTTGGATATCGTCTCGATGATCTCGAGGCCGGTCATGGGCGAGTCGTCGGTCTTGTCCTGGATGCCGCTGAAATCGTTGTCCTCCCGCGTGATGTCCTTCGTGACGCCGTTTTTCTCCCCCATGGTCTTCTGCTTGTTGTAGTCGTACACGATCTTGAACTTCGGGAGGAGCGCCCGGTATTTCGCCCCCTTGCGCCACCCCTCGATTATGTCCGGGTGCACCTCGGCGAAGCGCATGGCGACTTCCTGTATCTCCTGCACCGTGGGCTCGTGCGAGAACTGCCCGAGGACCGTCTGCACATCGTCGATTGTCGGGATCGCGGGGCCCGCGGGCGCCGCGCCCTCCGCCGCCTTCCCGGCGTCCTTCGCCGCGGACGGCTCCTCGACCGACACCGCCGCGACCTGCTCCTCCGCCGGGACGGTCTGGGCGGGAACGATCTCCTCGACTTTCTTCTCGGCCTTCTGTTCGGCTTTCGGCTCCTCCGGTTTCTGCTCGGCGGCCTTCGGCGCGCCCTCATCCGGCGCATCACCGGTCAGCGCCGGCGCCGCTGCGGCGGTGCAGTGGAGGCCCGCGCCGAGGGCGCACACACATGCGGTGAGGATGATCCGGAAACAACGCGGTGTCAGCGAAACGCCTTGGCGACACAGCGCGGTCTTCATCCTGATTGGCCTCTCCCTTATGATCGGGTTCGCTGCAGGGACAGCGCCCGGATAGCGCCCCCTATGCGGCGGATCCCACGCGCACACCACGAGCGACAACATGCTATCATTTCCTTTTTTGCCGTTCAAGCCGGACAGTGCGGGATTTTTTCGCCCGTCGCACCGCGTACGGCCCCCCCCGCTAAAACCCCATTCCCGTCAGGCGCGCCAGCGAGCTCCGCGCCTGCTTCGAGCCCGGGTCCGACTCCACGGCCTTCTCCAGCGCGCGCCGAGCGAGATCATAGCGCCCGTTCATCATATACACGAGCCCCATCCCGCTGTACGCCCGCGCGCATCCCGGCGAGAGCGCGGCGGCCTTCCGGTACTCGGCGAGCGCCATGTTGAACCACTCCACGTACTGGTAAGTCACGCCGATGCCGTAGTAGGCGTCGCCGAGCATGCACCGCGCCTCGACGCACCCGGGGTCCGCGTCGACCGCCCTCTGGAGGTGCCGGATCTTGGTGTGGGACCCGTCCGCGGCCTGCCGCGCCCTGGCCAGCTCCTCGAACGCCGCCGGGGACGAGGTGGGGCACCCGGCGAGCCGCTCCATCTCCGCGTCGCTCGGGGGGACGCCGAGGAGGGAGGCGACGCGCGAGGCCATCCGCGCCTCGATCTCGCAGATGCGCCCGCTCCGCCCCTCCACGCGCACCCGCTCGCTCACCGCGCCGGTCTCGGGCCTCATCACCCTGAGCTCCACCGCGAGCGCGTCGCCTTTCCGCGCGAGCGTTCCCGAGACGACGATTTCCGCCCCGGCGCGGCGCGCGAGCACGGCGAGCTGGCCCTTGTCGAACCCGGCCATCCGCCCCTTCGCGTGACGGCGCTCGAACGACCGCACGGCGGCGGGGTCAATACACTCGAGGCCGCCGAGCGTCCCCAGCTTGCGCGCCAGCGAATCCGCGAGTTCGACGCCAAGCCATTCGTCCTCCCTGCGCGCCGGAGCGGAGCGGAAGCCGAGGACCGCGATGCGGCACCGCTCCCCCGGGCCCGTCAGGGCGGCGTCATACGCGCGGAGGTCCCTGAAGCTCAGGAGCGGCAGGGCGCCGCCGGGCGCGGCCGGACGGGGGGAAGGCGGGGGCGTGGGCCGGAGCGTGAAAAACCGGAGGAGCGACGGGCCCCGGTGCTGGGCCGGGAGGGCGCATGAGAGGATGAGCGTGACGGTGAGGATCCCCACGTCGCACCGCCCCCCGGAGCCGCGTCAGATGGAGAAGAGGCGCTTGACGACGTTGGGCTTCCCGGTCTTGCCCGCCTTCACATCGTTCAGGCGCTGGGTCAGGTAGCCGCCCGTGAGGTAATCGATGTTCGCCGTGACCTCCTGGAGCTGCAGCTCGAGCCGGAGCCGCTCCCGGAGCTCCTCGGCCGGCGAGAGCAGCAGGTCGATCTGGAGCTGGCGCCGCTGGAAGTAGAACTGCGTGACCTCCTCCAGCACGTCGTTGCGGAGCTCCACGAGGTCGCGCGACTCGTCGCTGATTCTTATCTGGGAGGGGTTGAACAGGAAATCGCCGAAATCCCACTGGAAGGAGAAGGTGTAGTTGTTTTGAAATCTGCGCGCGTCCGCATTCTCCGAGCTCGTGCCGTCCTGGACTTTGTACTTGTTGTCGTTCGAGTTGGATATCGTCTCGATGATCTCGAGGCCGGTCATGGGCGAGTCGTCGGTCTTGTCCTGGATGCCGCTGAAATCGTTGTCCTCCCGCGTGATGTCCTTCGTGACGCCGTTTTTCTCCCCCATGGTCTTCTGCTTGTTGTAGTCGTACACGATCTTGAACTTCGGGAGGAGCGCCCGGTATTTCGCCCCCTTGCGCCACCCCTCGATTATGTCCGGGTGCACCTCGGCGAAGCGCATGGCGACTTCCTGTATCTCCTGCACCGTGGGCTCGTGCGAGAACTGCCCGAGGACCGTCTGCACATCGTCGATTGTCGGGATCGCGGGGCCCGCGGGCGCCGCGCCCTCCGCCGCCTTCCCGGCGTCCTTCGCCGCGGACGGCTCCTCGACCGACACCGCCGCGACCTGCTCCTCCGCCGGGACGGTCTGGGCGGGAACGATCTCCTCGACTTTCTTCTCGGCCTTCTGTTCGGCTTTCGGCTCCTCCGGTTTCTGCTCGGCGGCCTTCGGCGCGCCCTCATCCGGCGCATCACCGGTCAGCGCCGGCGCCGCTGCGGCGGCCCCCGGCCCTTTTGCGGCGGCGGTGCGGTAGAGACCGCCCGAGGCCGCGACCCAGATCGTGCCGCTGTCGAGCGGATCGAAGGCAATGGCCATGGCGTTGGCAAGGCTCGTTCCCTTGGAGAGCTCCCGCCATTTCGCGCCCGCGTCGCTCGATCCGTAGATCCCCGCCGCGCCGACCGCGTATACCGCGTTCGAGTCGGAGGGCGAGACGGCGACCTTCCGCACCTGCTTCTGCCCGAGGGCGTCGGCGCCGATCTCCTTCCAGGTCGCGCCGCCGTCGGCGGTCTTGTAGAGGCCCGAGGAGGTCCCGATGTACACCGCGTCGGGGTTCACCGGATCGATCGCGATGCTCTCGGCGATCTTCGGCTGGGCGGCGAGCTTCTCCCACGCCGCCCCGCCGTTCTTGGTCTTGAGGACCGCGCCGGGGGTGCCGACGTACAGGAGATTCGAGTCGAACGGGTGCACCGCCACCGAGGCGGCGGTCTTCTCCCCGCCCGGAAGCTCGACCGGGCTCCACGTTTTGCCGCCGTCCCCTGATTTGAGCAGCGCGCGGTCAAGCGTCGCCGCGTACACCATCTCGGGGTTCGAGAGATCGATGGCGAGCCCGAGCACGGTGACCGGCTTGTCTTTCATCGCGCCGTTCACCTTCATCCAGTTCTTCCCTCCGTCGGTCGAGGCGTAGATCCCGTCCACGCTTCCCGCGACGATCTTCTGCTGGTTCGCCGGATCGATGATGAGTGCGGTGACGCCCGTGATCTCACCCGAGTCGCCCGCGGCCAGGAGCCCCTCGACGAGCGCTTTCTGGGCCGGGCCGAGATCGGCGGGGACGGGGCGCCTCGCGGCGGAGAGGTCGAGGCAGTTTACCCACACCTTCCCTCCGTCTCCGCTCGTGAAAACCCCCTTTGAGGATCCGATGAAGACGCGCTGGGGATTCATCGGATCGACCGCGACCGCGCGAAGGCCCTTCTCCTCGGACCCGGCGGAGAGATTCGCCCACTCGCTTCCGTACACCGGGACACGAAGACTCGCGCCGAGGGCGCACACACACGCGGTAAGGGCGATCATGAGATAACGCGGTGTCAGCGAAACGCCTCGGCGACGCAGTGCGGTCTTCATCCTGATTGGCCCCTCCTTTATGATCAGGTTCGCTGCATGGACAGCGCCCGGATAGCGCCCCGTATGCGGCGGATACCGCGCGCGCACCACGAGCGACGACATGCTATCATTCCACTTAGTGCCTGTCAAGCGGACAGTGCGAGATTTTTTCGCCCGTCGCGCTGTCCGTGAAAGCCCCTTCACGGGAGGGGGGGTCTCTGGCATAATGATACCCACGGGCCCCATGAAATCCCATCCGCGATTCGGCGTCATTTTTCTCTGCGTCTCGCTCCTCGCGGCGCTCGCGTTCGGCCGCTCGATCGAGGCCCCCTTTTTCTGGGACGACGACGCGCTCATCGTCGGGAACCCGTGGCTCGGGACCCCCTCGGGCCTGCCGAGATTCTTCACCCCCGCGTACTGGCGGGGCCTCTCGTTCGCCGAGGACTACCGCCCGATCGAGATGGCATCCTACAGCCTCGACCACGCATTCTGGGACGACAACCCGGCCGGCTACCACGCCTCCAACCTCCTGCTGCACGCCTTCAACTGCGCCGCCCTCGCGGCGCTCGCGTGGATCCTCTTCGGGAGCGCCCCCCTCGCGATCACCGCCGGCGTCCTCTTCGCGCTGCACCCGATGCACAGCGAGCCGGTCGCCTGGATACAGAACCGGTCGGAGCTCCTCTCTGCGGCTTTTTCGCTTGTGTGCGTGTGCGCCTTCACGCGCTGGGCGCGCGTCGGGAAGGCCGGGGGCGCCTGCCCGCCGGCCCCGAGGACGACGCCCTCCCCCGCTGAGAGCCGGGGGCGGGGTCTCTACGCCTGCGCGTGCGCCGCGTTCGTGCTCGCCTGCCTCACCAAGGAGAGCGCGGTGGTTCTGCCCCTGATGTGCGCCTCCGCGCTCCTCGCTCCCGGCCGATTGCGCCGCCGCGCGTGGGCGGGCCTCGTGCCGCTCGCCGCGATCGCCGCCCTGTTCCTCTTCGTCAAGCTCGGCGTCCTTCCCTACAGCCGCCCCTCGCCCGCGTCTTCTCTCCTCGTCGGCGCCTACCCGCGCGCGGCGGCGGTGGCGAAGACCCTCGCCGTCTATCTTGCCCTGCTCGCCTTCCCCGCGCGTTTTTCCCTCGACCGGTTCTTCGCCATACCGGTCTTCCCGCCGCATACCGCGCTGCTGCTGGGCGCCGCGGCGGTCGCCCTCGCCTTCGCCTGCGCAGCCCGCGGGCTTATGGGGAAAAAGCCGTGGGGTGCGGCGCTCGCCCTCGCCCTGGCCCCCCTTCTGCCCGTGTCAAACATCGTCTTCATCTCGGGACGACCTCTCGCGGAACAGCGGGTCTATCTTGCCTCCGCGGGTTTCTGCCTCTGCGCCGCGATCCTCATCGAGCGCGCCGCGCGCCCCCCCCGCGCGCGAGTCGGCGTCGCAGCCCTCACGCTCGCCCTCGCGGCCTCATGGCTGATCGCCTCGGTCAAGCGGACGGATTACTGGCGCAGCGAGCAGGTGCTCTGGGAACGAACCCTCGAGGTATCGCCGTCCAGCTGGAGGGCAAAGCTCTTTCTCTCGCGCGTCTACCGCAGTGAGGGGCGCTCCGACGACACCGTCGCCCTCATCAAGGAGATTCTCCGGTATACGGTGCCGAGGCCCCCGATCGCGCTCATCGACCTGGGGCGAACATACACCTCCCTCGGCTGGGACGATCGCGCGCGCGATGCGTTTGAGCGGGCGGTGGCCTCAGACCCGGGGGAATTCACCGCGCGCGCGTGCCTCGGCGAGGCGTATCGCCGAGAGCGGCGTTTCCACGAGGCCCTCGCCCAGTTCCAGGTGATCGAGCGCGGCCTCCCCCGGAGCGGGAGTGGGCAGTTCGAGTCGGCGATCGTTTTCAAGGAGCAGGGCGAGTACGACGCGGCGCTCGCGAAACTCCGTGAGGTTCTTGCGCTGCACCCGGGCAATGCCCGCGCGCTTGTGGCCGCCGCCTCGGTGCATGCGGCCCGCGGTGAGGACGCCGGGGCTGAGCGGTATTTTTCCGAGGCGCTCTCCCGCGATCCCGATTCCCCGACGGCGTTGAACAGCCTCGGCCTGTTCCGGGAGCGCAGGGGAAGATACGACGAGGCCCTTACGCTTTACGCGAGAGCGGCCAGCCTCGATCCGAAGGGGTGGTCTCCGCGCTACAACAGGGCGGTGGCCCTCGAGGCCATGGGGCGCCCGGCCGGGGCGCTTGTGGCCTTGATGCAGGCCGCGGCGCTCCAGCCGGGCAGGAGCGGATTCCTGGAGAAAATCAACCGCCTGAGCGACTCGCTCCGGGACGCGCGCCTCACCCCGGGGCAATGGGAGGAGATCGGCCTGGCGCATGCGGCGCTGCTCCAGGCACGGGGGATCCACTGCGCGCGCACGGGAGACACGGAGGGGGCGATCGACTGCTTCGAGAAACTCATCGCGATCGAGCCGCGGAACGGCGAGGCGCGGGCGAATCTCGGGAGGACATTGGCCGCGCGGGGGGATTACCGGCGCGCGCTCGGAGAGTTCAGGGCCGCCGCGGAACTTCTCCACGGCGCGGCGCCGGTCTACTCGGGGATGGGCGCATGCTGCGCGGCGCTTGGGCTCCGCGACGAGGCGGAGCGGGCATGGCGGACCGCCCGGCGCCTCGACCCGCGCGCGAAGGAGCCGAGAAGGAATCTCTTCCGCCTGATGCGGCTCCGCTGACCCGCCGGGTCACTTCGCGATGTCGAGGAGGAGCGTCTCGATTTCCTTTATCTTGTTTTCGTTCTTCTTGACCCGCGCCTGGATATCCGCGTCGGTCTGGGAGATCTTGACGACCCGCTGCGCGATGCCGCGCTGGAGCTGGACGACCTCAACCTGCTGCTTCTGCATCTCCAGGATCATCTCCACCATGAGACGGTCCTTTTCGGCCGTGCAGCCGTCGATCTTCGCCAGGGGCGCTCCCGACGCCCGCAGTGCGTTCGCGGCCTCCGCGTAGCCTTTCAGGGCGGCGACTTTATCCCCGTCCGCATTCGCCTTTTCCGCAGCCGCGATGAGCGCGCCGGGATCCGCCGCCTCCGCGCCGAGCAGAGGCCGCCCACAGAGACATATACGCAGCACCACCATCGTTCCTGCAGCACGCACCTTCACCGCGCCCCTCCTTTCCTTGACTCCTAGCTCGGGTCATACCCCGGATCGTCCGGGTCAAGGGGATCGAAACCCAGCTCCACCTCTTCGCCGTCCTCCCAGCCGTCGCCGTCCGTGTCTATATCAAGCGGATCGGTTTCATACTGGTTGACCTCGTCGCCGTCGGTCAGGCCGTCCCCGTCCGTGTCGGAATCTTCCGGATCAGTGCCGAGTTCGAGCTCCTCGCCATCGGTCAACCCGTCCGAGTCCGAGTCCGAGTCGAGCGCCGCCGCCTCTCCCTTCGCTGTCTTCTCGGCCTCTTTTTGTAACTCGGGGTCGGGGGTCGGTTCTCCTGCCTCCGCGCGGCGCATATCCGCGAGCGCGATGGTCGCGCCCTCCTCCAGCCCGAGTATCCGTCGCGCGTTCTCCTTGCGCGCCAGATCGCGCGCGAGCTTCTCGATTTCCGAGAGCTTCTTTTTCTCCCACTCCATCTGCTTCAGCATCGAGACCTTCGCGCCGTCGAACTCCGCGATGCTCCCGGCGAGGCCCCGGGTCTCCTCGACCGATATCTCGAAGGCCTTCGCGGGGGACGGCGCGGTTTTCTGCAACCGCTGCATGGCCTCGCCCAGATGCCCCAGCACCACGTCGTGGTTCCATGCGGGGTACTCCCGGCTGATCTTCTCGAGCAGCATCTTCGCCTCGCCCCATTTCCATGCCGCGAGGTCCGCGTTGCCGTTGTAGTCGGCCATCTTCGCCTCCCGCACCAGGCGGTAGGCCTCCCGATACCCATGTTCCGGCGTTTCGATCGCCGCCGCGAAGGCGCTCGCGGCAAACCCGAACACTATGAGCGCGGCACATCGTTTACTCATCAATGAACCCCTCCATCGCCCCCCTGAAACAAACCCGTTATGCGCCCATGTGCGCCCGGACCAGCGCGCGCTGGCGGCGATGGAACGCCGCCTGCACCTTCTTGCCGAGCCGCGCGTAGGACCGGGCGAGCACGGCGTGGGCGCGGAGCATGTCCATGGTGTAGCGGCGGGCGCCGTCCCTCAGCACCCCCTCGGCGGTATCGACGGCCTTTCGGCAATCCGACTCGCGGAGGTACACCTCGGCGAGCGCGACCCGGGCCCTCGAATTTCCCGGGTACAGGTCCAGGATGCGCACCAGAATCTCCTTCCCCTCTCCCAGCGCGCCGGTGCTGATCTTCAGCTCGGCAATCCGGATCAGGCCGCCGAAGACGTCGCGCGACTGCCGGAGCGCCTCCTGCATTTCACGGTGGAGCCTCGCCCTCGCCGTCTCCCGGAGCGCCCGGTAGGCGTGCGTGAGTATGCGGTGGCAGCGAACCTGCTCCCAGGTGTAGTAAAACGGGGCCGTGGCGAGCGCCTGCTCTCCGAGGCGCGCGGCCTCGTCCGGGTGTCCCTCGAGGAATTCGATCTCCGCGCGGCAGAGCGTGACGCGGGAATTGCGGGGCCAGCGCTGATCCATCTCTTCGAGGGCGAGGCGCGCTTCCGCCAGCCTGTTCTCCCTGATGCGCAATTCCGCCATGTGGACGAGGGCCTGAAAATTCCCCGGTTTTTCGCGGAGCAGTTCCGAGAACTCGTACTCCGCGAGCTCGAAGTTGCCGTTTTCCATCAGGGCGATGCCGAGCCAGGTCCTCGTCTCCCGGTCGTCCTTGTCCTGGGCGAGCGCGCTCTGGAACTGCTCGATCGCGCCGACATAGCGCTTCTTCAGCAGGTAGAACTTGCCGAGCTCCCTCCCGAGGCGCGGCGTAAATCCGAACTCCCTTATCTCCCGCTTCAGGCATGAGACCGCCCGTCCGATATCGCCGAGGCGCCAATAGATCCCGGTGAGGCGTTTCAGGCTCTTCCTCTTCAAAGGATTCCCCGGGCCTATGCCCTGGTAGAGGGCGAGGGCGCGGCGGGGCTGGTCGGAGCGCAGGTAGATCTTCTCCAGATCCTTGTAGAAGGGGTAGTCGGAGGGAAACCGCCGGATCAGGTCGCGGTAAACCGCGACCGCCGCCCGCACGTTGCCGGCCTCCGCGCAGGCGCAGGCGAGGACGCGGCCGGGCCCCCGGGAGGCGTTGTTCTTTTTGCAGAAAAGGCGGTAGGCCTTGAGCGCGCCCTTGAAATCCCCCTCGGCGACACGCATCCGCATGAGGCGCGTGCAGGAAGATGCGGGGCGTCGCCCCGCGCACCGCAACATCAAAAGGCGGTCCTTCTCCCCCTGCGAGGACGATTTCCTGTCACTCATCTCGCGCTCTCCGCGCTTCCCGGATCCAAAAAAACGCCGAGGAACAGGGCGCTCGCGACGAAAAAGCCGCAACAGTAGAGGAACGCCACACCCGCGGAGTACCCCACGCCCGTTCTCAACGCGGCCCACACCACCGCGGAAACGGACGCCGCTACCGCAAAATTCATCGCAGTCCCCGCGCATCGCTTCCGGCTATTTCCAGGTCATCTCCGGCTGCGCGGCCTTGGCGGCGGCATTCGCGGCTTCGCCCGCGGCCTCGGCGGCGATGCGGCCGCCCACGGACTTCGGGGCGCCGGCTTCTATGGCGCCGCTGCCCGCGGAGACCGCGGCATCGGCGGCCTCGGCGGCATCGGAGGCTATTTCGGCGCGCGCGGCACCGGAGGCGCCGGCGCCGGCTGCATCGGACGCGGCAAGGGTGTCAGCGCCGGAAGAAGTGGAGTCGCCGGCGGCGGTGATGGTCTCGTACTCCGACGGCGGGTCTACCGGCTGCGGGCCATAATCAAACATGCTCTGAAGCGTCTGCTGCGTGAATTGCGGAATGTCGTCGAAGAGACCGCCCTTGGAGAAGTTCCAGTTCCCCCGCTTGTACACGTAGGGATCGTCGTCCCGGTATCCCCTCCTGGTCCCGCACGAAGCCAGCACGCAGACGAGCAGCAGCCCCACCATCATCGCGGCAATTCGTCTCATCATTTCACCCCCATGATCGCAGACACACGAACCTTGGAAAAGTATAGCATCTCCTGTATGCGTCAACACACTATTTTCCGCGGGTCGGAGCCGCCGGACATGTCGGATGGCCGACCCGTCGGACCGGTCCGGCGCGCGCGCAGCCACTCCGCCACGCGCTGGATCGACCACGGGGGCGTGCTCGCGCCCGCGACAATCCCGATCCGACCCAGCCCCTCGAACCTTTCCTCGCGCAGGTCCTTTTCCGACTCGGCATGGATCACGGTCACGCCTTCTCCCTCGACAATCGCGGCGAGGCGCGCCGTGTTGGCGCTGTTTCTCCCCCCGACGACTATCACCGCGTCGACGCTCCGCGCGATTTCGAGTGTCTCCCTCTGCCGCTCCTTGGTCGATCGGCATATCGTGTCGCATACCGTGCACTCGGCGGCGCGTTCACGGATGAGCCCGGAAAGTTCCCTGAAAAGCCGCGTCTCCTGCGTCGTCTGGGCCACGATGCACACGCGGACGCCGGGAGGCAGCTCCCCGATGTCCCCGCGCGAGCCGATGACATGGCCCCGCCCCTCGCTGAAGCCGAGCAGCCCTTCGACCTCCGCGTGTCCCCTGTCGCCGATGATCGCGATGTCGTACCCCTTCCGCGCATGCCTCCGCACGATCGCCTGGGCCTTGGCGACATCCGGGCACGTCGCGTCGTGGAGGGGCAGGCCGATCCGCTTCAGCGTCTCGCGGCGCTCCGGGGATACGCCGTGGGCCCGGATAACGATGAGGCCGCGCTCCGGCGGCGCGCCGTTCCTCAGCGCGCTGATCCCCTCTCGCTCGAGCAGGGCGACGATCTCCGGATTGTGTATGAGGGGGCCGTCGGTGTAGATCGGCCCCCGGCAGTCGCGGGCGAGGCGCCGCACGAGGTCGAGGGCCCGCTTGACCCCCATACAGAAACCCGCGCTTTGCGCGATCCTGATCGGATTCGTCCCCTTCATAATCTCAAATCTCAGATCTCAAATCTCAGATCCACGCTCACAGATCCGCCCGCTCCAGGCTCCTCTTCGCCGCGCGGAGCGTGAGGGCCGCGACGGCCGCGCTGACGGCGGCGAGGACGCCGATGCACCCCCAGAGGCACACGGGAAACGATATCCCCGGCAGCGCGCCCTTGAGCCGCAGGTAGAGCGGCAGCCCCTGGAGAGAGAGAGCGCACAGGATGTAGCCAAGGGTGGCGATGAGCACTATCGTTCCGCCGAGACCGGAGATCACCTCGGCGGGCGACGACGCCTTCAGATTCGGGTACAGCGCGCCGAGCCCCCCCGAGAGGCCGGAGATCGCGATCCCCATGCAGCCGACCGCCACGAACGAACTCGCGAGGAGAAGGCGCGGGACACCGAGCATGAGGCCCGAGAGCAACGCGAGGAACACGGTGATCCCGGAGGTGAAAGCCGCGCAGAGCAGGTACTTCTCACGCAGGACCCTGCCCGGCCCGAGCGGCGAGACACCCAGAAACCAGAAGCGCGCGAGATCGAGGCTCATCAGGGGGAAGAAAAAACGGCTGCTCAGCCCGGCGAGCATAAACCCGAGCGCGGAGAGATTCAGGATAAAGAGCAGGTACTGCCAGAACTCGCTCCCCAGGTCATAGGGCATGGCGCGCAGGGTGAGGAGGTACAGGCCCAGGAGACCGAAGAAAAGCGCGAACTGGCCCCACTGGCTGAAGTCCCGGCAGAAGGTGAGCGCGTCCTTGGCCGCGAGGGCTCCCCACGCCGAACGGCGCGCCGTCCACGACCGTGACGCCCCCCGTGACGGCACGTCACGCTGCCGGGTGGCGTGCGCGGGCCTGCTCATCCGCAGGTCCCGCCCGGCGGCCAGCAGCCGCTCTCCCGCGGCCGGGCACAGGGCGAGGAAAAACAGCACTGTGCTCGCGAGCGCCGTCCAGAGGAACCACGCATCCCGGCGCGCACCGCGGGCTGCCGCGATTATCCCCTCGGCGGCCCAGCTGCTCGGGAGCGGGAACCATGACGCGGCGCGGCACTTCGCCACGACCTGGTTCAGGAATTCGAGCGACCGGTCCCCACCGGCCGGGGGCGCGCCCCGGCTCACGACAAGGGCGATCGCGGCCGCGGCAAAGAGGGCGGCCGCCGCGCGCCGCGCCGCGTGCGTGCCTCCGCGCGGCATGAACCACCCCAGCAGAAGCGCGGCGAGGAGGCCGGCCGCCCCGGAGAGGATGACGAGGGGAAGGAAGAAAAGCCACGACAGCAGGTATCCCCGAAACCCCATCCCGCTCACGCGGAAATACGCGAGCAGGAGCGGGACCCCCATCAGGAGGAACGCCCACGAGCCGAGAAAGACCGTCTCCCAGACCCTGCACGCGGTGATCGCCGCCCGGGCGAGGGGCATCGACAGGAGCAGACCGTTCTCCCTGCCGACGTAGAGCAGCGGATAGGCCAGGAGGGCGGAGCTCACGATGAGCATCGTGAAGATCCCTAGGGCGAACAGGTAGAGCAGCCTCCCCATCAGGTATTCCCCGATGCCCGGGAATCCCGCGACGAAGGCGAGCCCTTCCCGGGTGAGCGCGTAGGAGCCGCAGGCCCAGAGCGCCACGAAAAGGCCCACGACGGCGATTTTGAGCGGGGGCTCGCGCCGGACGGAGCGCACCAGGTTGGCGAGGATCCTTCCCTTCACCCTGAGGAGGGCCATGGTTTGGTTCACGGGCCCGCCCCCTCCGCGGTGAGCCGGAGGAAAATCTCTTCGAGGCTCCCCTCGCCGCCCGCCGCGTTCCTCAGCTCTTCCATGGTCCCCGCTGCGACCATCCTTCCCCGGTGCAGGATGCCGATCCTGTCCGCCAATTCCTCGGCCGCCGGGAGGGTGTGAGTGGACATGAGCACCGCACCCCCCGACCGAGCCCGCTCTTTAAGGGCGTCCTTCACGGCGCAGGCGCTCTTCGGATCAAGGCCGACGAACGGCTCGTCGACGACCATGAGCCTCGGCGTGTGCAGCATCGCCATGGCGAAGACCAGCCGCTGGCGCATCCCGTGCGAGAGCCCCTCCGCCAGGTCCCCCCGCGCGCGCCCGAGGTCGAACCGCGCGAGCACCTCCTCCCGGGCCCGCTCGCCCGCCCCGCCCGCCATCCCGTAGACGCTGGCCACGAAATCGAGCGTTTCGACGACCGTCAGTTTGTCATAGAGAAAGGGGACATCGGGGACATAGCCGAGGCATGCCCTGGCCCGCGTCCCCTCGGCGGCGAGGTCGAACCCGGCGATCCGTATGCGCCCGGAGGTCGGCCGGAGCAGCCCGGCGATCATCTTTACCGTCGTGGTCTTGCCCGCCGCGTTCGGACCGAGGAGCGCGAAGAACTCGCCGGGGCCGATCGAGAGGTCGAGGCGGTCGACCGCCGTCGTGTCCCCGAACCTCTTCGTGAGCCCCGTGAGATCGAGCATCGCTAGTCCCCGGCCCTCTCCGCGAGAGCCCGGGGCTCCCGCGCGGCGCTGAAGCCTCCGGGGAACTCGGCGCGCAGCACCTCGCCGCGCGCATCGACCCAGACGCCCCCCTCGCCCGCCGGGGTGGCGAGGAGATACCGCCTCGCGGTGGTGAGCGCCCCCGTCACGTTCACCACCGTCTCCCCCATATCCCGCACCGTTGCCCCAGTCTCTCCGATGCCCGCAAGCGGTATGCGAATTCTGCCGGCGGGCCTGACCCCGCCTGCCGGCAGGCATGCGCCGCTTGGGAGCGCGCGGCGGGCCCCCTCTCCCCCGTCGAGGAGCAGCTCCCCATCCCTGACCGTCCCCCGTACCAGGAAGACACCGGCGCCGGAGCGCGCCTCGAGGATGAGCTCCGACAGTCCCCCGGGGTCGCGCACGATCGCCTCCCCCCGGACGGTGACCGCCTCCGGCAGGGCCAGCCCCGCGTGAAGGGTGAGGCGGTAGGTGACCGCGTCGCCGACCACGTCGGCGTCCGCGGCCACCGTCGCGTATCCCAGTTTGCGGGGGCCGTGATAGAGCCCGTACCAGGCGGGCGCGACAGGCGCCCGGCGGGCGAGCGCGAGGAGCGGTGCGGGCCCCGCAGAGAGCGAGGCGGCCTGGTGCCTCTGGAAGAGGAGGCACATCATGACGGCCCAGAAGAGAAATGACCCGGCAAGTGACACGCGGTGCATTGATCGGACGGAGCTTCCTGAACCATGAACCCACACCCCGTCAGGGGATAACCAGTATCCAGCCGGGCCGGAGCGCGGACGACGCACTCTGGCCCTGGAGCGTATCGCGGTTCGCGTCGTAGATGCTCTTCCATCTGCCGGGCGACCCGTAGAACCGCTGTGCAAGCGAGCGGAGCGTATCGCCCTTTGCCGTTCTGTGGCGCCGAGTCGCCGCCGGTGGGGCGGCGGGTTTCCGGGCGCCGGGCTCCACCCACCGCGACGCGGCGGGTTGGCCTGCCCGCCGGTTCGCCAAGGTCGCCCCCTGCCCGGAGGACACAGACGGGGACGACCGCGCGGCAACCGGGGTCGGGGCGGGGACCGGCACAGCGGCGGGTGCCTTCGCGCGCTGCGCGTTGACCCTCGCGAGGAGCTGCTCCCTGTCCCTCCTGAATTGCCCCTCCATCTCTGTCTTCTCCCGCCGAAACTGCTCCCGCAGGCGCTCCATCGCCCCGGCCGTATACTGCTCGGACTTGCCGGCGATCGCGCGCGCCTTCTCGGTCTGCGCCTTCAGATAGGCCGCCTCCCTCTGCGATTCGGAGAGCTCCTTCTGCATCTCGGTCTTCTCGCGGCCGGCGGTGCCCGCGGCCTCGGCGAGCTTCCGCTCGTAGTACTGCCTCAGCTCCGCCCTTTCGCGCTCCGCGTCGGCCTTCATCCTCGCCGCGGCCTGCGACGGCTCCGGCGTGGAGGCCGGGACGGACGGCCCCCTTCCCGCGGCCCGCCGCGCCTCCGAGAGCTCCCGCTGCAGCTCTCCCCGCTCCCTCGCGAAACCCGCGACGGAGTCCGAAAACTTTTTCTCGTAAAACTTCCTGAGGTCCTCCCGCTCCCGCTCCGCGTCCGCCTTCACCTTCGAGAGGAGAAGCGGCGAGTCGGAGGACGCCTGCATGCGGTATCCATTGAGCCTTCTCTCCGCGTCTTTCAGCTTCGCGGCCAGGGCGTCCCGGTCCCTGAGGCTCGCGGAGCTCTTCTTCTCGATCTCCCTGATCCTCTCCTGAGCGGACTCGATCTCCCGCGCCGACAGCCCCTCCGCGGAAGCCGGGGCGCGTCCCTCCGCCGCCTTCCCGGCGCCCGCGAGTCTGACGTGCGCCTTTTTCAACGCGTCGTCGCTCGCCGCCTTCTGCGCCTGCAGGTGTGCGACCTCCTCCTTCAGCGTCTCCAGCGCCCTGTCGAACCTCCCCTTCTCGCCCCGGTAGCGCTCCCAGAGCTGCGCCTTCTCTGCCTCCCACCCGGACGCGGACAACGCGGCGGGGCCCTTCCCTTCGACGTCCGGCGGGCCGGCCGCGGCCGGCCCGCTTCCCGCGCCCCTCGGGCCGGACGCCTGGAGGGCGGCGATCTCCTGCCTCGCCTGCGTCAGCTCGTTCCGCAGCGCTTCGACCGTTTTCAGATAGGCCTCGTTTTCTGCCCTCAGTATCGCAAGGTCCTCCCGGGCGCGATCCCCCTCCGCGCGGGGGAAGGGCGGCGGCTCCGCGGACACCCCGGGCGGAGCGGCCGCGCCCTTCTCATCTCCGGCCTTGATGATCCACCGCCGCACCATCTCGGCCTTCGCGGAGCGCGGCTCAAGGGCGAGGAACGCCCGATAGTGCTCGACCGCTTTGTCCTTCGAGGCCTTGTAGTCGTCGTAGATGATCCCGAGGTCGAGGTGCGCCTCGGCCAGCTTCGGGTTCATCTGGAGGGTTTTTTCGTAGATGCCGATCGCCGCGTCGAAATCACCCTCGCGGTACTTCTCTGCCGCCAGCCGGTAATGGTAGAGAGCGCCCTTGGCCCCCCCCGCCTTCCCGTCGCCGCGATCGCCGCAGCCCGCCGCGAGGGCCGCGCACGCGAACGCCAGCGCCGCGGCCCGGAAGAATTTCGCCCGTTCGATGCGGCTCATGTCTTCCCCCTCAGCCACCCGCGGACCTGGGGCGCGAACGGGCCCTGAGGATCGAGGCGGAGATACTGCGTGTAGTGATAGATCGCCTTCTGCCGGTCGTACAGGCCCTCGGCGTAGATCGCGCCAAGGCCGAGGTGCGCGTGCGCGTAGTTCGGATCGATTTCGAGCGCCTTCCGGAACGACGCGATCGCCTTGCCGTACCAGCGCTTCTGCTTGTAGATGGCCCCGAGGTTGCTGTACGCCTTGAGGTAGTCGGGCTTCGCCTGGATCGCCCTGCGGTACTCGGCGATGGCCTCCTCGTACATCCTGAGGCGGTCGTAGCTGTAGGCAAGATTGAAGCGGGCCTGCGCATTTCCCGGTTCGAGCGCGAGCGACCTGCGATACGCGTCAATCGCCTCCCGGAACTTGCCCTGGCGCTGGAGGAGCACGGCGAGTTTGTACTGGTCGGAAACGCTCGACGGCTTCCGCGCGACCGCCCGCTGATACTCTGCGACCTGCTCCTTCTCCCGGTCCGCCGTCTTCACCTTCCTCTCGATCTCCTTGACGTCGGGGGTCTTCGGCTTTGCGTCGAGATACTTCTTATAGTAGGAGACGGCCTTCGCGGCGTCTCCCTTGTAGGTCTCGTGTATCCTGGCGATCTCCTTCACGGCGGAGGCGCCTTCGTCCCCGCCCGCCGCCGCGACCTTCTCGAGCTCCCCGATCGCGGCGTCGTAGTTCCCCATCCCCTCGTACGCCTCCGCGAGCTTCCGCTGCGCCCCGACCCGCTTCGGATCGAACTGGAGCGCCTTCAGGCAGTCCTTTTCCGCCGCCGGGAACCTGCCATCCTTCAAGGCGGCGGCCGCGCGCCCCTCGCACATGTCGGCCATGTCGCGGGTCAGGTCGAGGTCGGGCTTCATCCGCTTCGCCTCCCCGAACGCGCGGGCGGCCTGTTCGTGCTGCCCCTGCGCGAGAAGATAGCGGGCGTTGTTCAGGGAGAGCTCTGCGAGCGCCCCATCGCTCACCCCCTTGGGATCGAGCGTCTTCGACACGCCCGCCTCGTCCATCGCCTTCTGGAACTTCCCGGTCCCTGCGAGCGCCCGGGCGAGTTTCCCGTGCAGGGCGCCGTCGTTCGGGGCGAGCTCGAGGGCCTTGAGCAGCTTCTCCTCCGCGAGGGCGAACTCGCCGCGCTTCAGGTTCTCCTCGCCGAGGGCGCCGTAGATGCCGGCGAGCTCCTTCCCGTAGGCGAAGTCGGCCTGGCGCGCCCTGAGCCACTCGTACTCCTTCTCGGCGCCCTTCATGTCCCCCGAGCGCAGGTACGCCTCCGCGAGGAGATCGTGCACCTGCTCGTTGTCGGGCGAGCCGTCGCGGGCCTTCGCGAGAAGTTCGATGGCGCGGGCCCGCCGCCCGCTCTTGATGAGCGCCTCCGCCTGGGCGATCGCGCCGTCCGAGCCCGCGGGCAGGGCCGCCGTGAGCGCCGCCTTCTCGCGAAGCCTTCCGACCGCGGCCATGACGTCGGCCGCGTCGGGCGCGTTGATGTTTGCGTCGAGGTACGCCTGGTAGTGCCTGAGAGCGTCGGCGGACCTGTCGAGCCTGGTCTCCGAGATCCGCGCGATATCGAGGTGTGCGCGCGCGCCGGCCGCCCCCCCCTTCGCCGTGATCTTCTCGTACGCCTCGACTGCCCGCGCATACTCCCCCCTGTCCTCGAATGCCCGGGCCGCCTGCTGCTGCTCCTCCGGCGACTCGGCGAGCGCCACGCGGACCTCCGGGCGCTCCATGAGCCCCTCGACGATCTTTTTCACCGCCTCGGACCGCGGGCCTGCGGGGGAGAGGTCAAGGTAGCGCCGGTAGGCGGCCGTCGCGTCGGCGGGCCGGTTGAGGTGGGACTGGTAGAGGATCCCGAGGTTGTAGTAGCCGGTGGAGAACGAGGGGTCGAGCTCGATCGCGCGCCTGAACTGGTCGGCGGCCTTGTCGTACACACCGACCTTTCCGTAGAGCACGCCCAGTTGGTTGTACGCCTTGCCGAAGCGCGGGTTGACCCTGAGCGCCGCCTGGAGCTCGGCGATCGCCCGCTCGTAGTCGCCGCTCTCCTTGTAGCGCATCGCGAGCTCGTAGTGGCGCTCATCGCGGGCCCCGCAGCCGCAGAGCGCCGCCGCGAGGAGAAGAAGAGCGATGGTTCGAAACGCGCGGTTCATCCCGTCTCCACAATTACTTACCGTGCGCGGAGTCCCGCCCTGCCCGGACCCCGCAGGGAAGCATTCTACACCGTTACGGCGCGGGCGGGCAATGAAATATCGGGGGATCGGTGAATCCGAAGGGGCGCGGGTAATGAGCCGGTCCGGCGGGTCAGGTTCTTTTCCGGAAGACGAGGGCGCCGTCCGCGCCGGCGTCCACCTCGACGGTGTCGCCCTCGCGGAACTTTCCCTCGAGCATCGCGAGGGCGAGCGGGTCCTGGATGGAGCGCTGGATCACGCGCTTCAGCGGCCTCGCCCCGTAGTCGGGGTCGTAGCCGGCGCGGGCGATCTCAGCGACCGCCGCGTCGGTGACGCGAAGCGCGATCTTCCGCTCATCGAGGCGCGCGGTGAGCAGGCGGAGCTGGATCTCCACGATCCGCGCGATCTCCTTCGCCCCGAGGCTGCGGAAGATGACGATCTCGTCCACGCGGTTCAGGAACTCGGGGCGGAAATGCTCCTTAAGCGCCGCGGTGATCTTCTCCCGGACCGCCGCCTCCCCCGCGCCCACCGACTCCTGGAGCCAGCGGGAGCCGATGTTGGAGGTCATGATGATGAGGGCGTTCCTGAAATCGACCGTCCTCCCCTGCCCGTCCGTGAGGCGCCCGTCGTCCATGATCTGGAGGAGCACGTTGAAGACGTCCGGGTGCGCCTTCTCGATCTCGTCGAGAAGGATGACGGTGTACGGGCGGCGGCGCACGGCCTCGGTGAGTTGCCCCCCCTCCTCGAAGCCGACGTAGCCGGGCGGGGCGCCGATGAGCCGCGCGACCGAGTGCTTCTCCATGTACTCGGACATGTCGATCCTGACCATGGCCGATTCGCTGTCGAAGAGGAACTCCGCGAGGGCCCTCGCGAGTTCCGTCTTGCCGACCCCGGTGGGGCCCACGAAGATGAACGAGCCGACGGGACGGTTCGGGTCGCCGAGCCCCGCCCGCGCGCGGCGCACCGCGTTGGAGAGCGTCGCGATCGCCTCGTCCTGCCCCACGACCCGCTCCCTGAGGCGCGCCTCCATCCTGACGAGCTTCTCCTTCTCCCCCTCCACGAGTCGGGAGACGGGGATGCCGGTCCAGGAGGAGACCACCTCCGCGATGTCCTCCTCGTCGACCTCCTCCTTCAGCATCTTCCGGTCCTTCTGGATCTCGGCGAGACGTCGGTTCGCCTCGTCGAGCTGCTTCTTGAGGTCCGCGAGGATGCCGTAGCGATACTCGGCGGCCTTGGCGAGATCGCCCTCTCGCTCCGCGATCCCCTCGCGCGCTTTCGCGTCCTCAGTCTTGCGGGTGATCTCGCGGATCCGGGCGATCGCGCCCTTCTCCGCTTCCCAGTGCGCCCGCATGCCGTCGCGGGTCTCCTTCTCCCCGGCGAGCTCCCGCTCGATCTTGCTCAGGCGGTCCCGGGAGGCCCTGTCCTTCTCCTTGCCGAGGGCCTGCCGCTCGATCTCGAGCTGAATGATTCGCCGCTCGACCTCGTCGAGCTCGGTGGGCCGGCTGTCGATCTCCATCTTGAGGCGCGACGCCGCCTCGTCGACGAGGTCGATCGCCTTGTCGGGGAGGAACCGGTCGGTGATGTAGCGGTGCGAGAGGGCGGCCGCGGCGACAAGCGCCCCGTCCTGTATCCGGACGCCGTGGTGCACCTCGTACCGGTGCGTGAGCCCGCGGAGGATGGCGATGGTGTCCCCGACCGACGGCTCCCCGATGAAGACCGGCTGGAACCGCCTCTCCAGGGCGGCGTCCTTCTCGATGTGCTTCCGGTACTCGTCGAGCGTGGTCGCGCCGACGCAGCGGAGCTCGCCGCGGGCGAGCATCGGCTTGAGCATGTTGGATGCGTCCACCGCCCCCTCGGCGGCGCCCGCGCCGACAAGGGTGTGGAGCTCGTCGATGAAGAGGATGATCTCCCCCGCCGCGGCGGCGATCTCCTTGAGGAGGGCCTTCATCCGCTCCTCGAACTCCCCGCGGAACTTCGTCCCCGCGATGAGCGCCCCGATATCGAGCGCGAGGAGCCGCTTGTTCTTCATCCCCTCGGGGACGTCGCCCTTCGCGATCCGCTGGGCAAGCCCCTCGGCGATGGCGGTCTTGCCCACGCCGGGCTCGCCGATGAGCACCGGGTTGTTCTTGGTCCTCCGGGAAAGGACCTGCATGACCCGCCGTATCTCGTTATCCCTCCCGATCACCGGGTCGAGCTTGTCGCGGCGCGCGAGCGCGGTGAGGTCGCGGGTGAACCGATCGAGGGCCCGGTACTTGCCCTCCGGGCTCTGGTCGGTCACCCGGTGGCTCCCGCGGACATTGACGAGCGCCTTGAGAAGGCGATCGCGGTCGAGCCCGAGCCTCCCCAGTATCCCCGCCGTCTCGCCCGCCCCCCCCGCCGTCATCGCGAGGAGGAGGTGCTCGACGCTCACGTACTCGTCCTTCAGCGCGCCCGCCTCGCGGAACGCCTCGTCCAGCACAAAGCGCAATTCACGGCCGGGCGAGGGCGGCGCGGCCATGGCGCCATGGACCCGGGGGATCCTCTCCATGCTTTCCCTGAGCGCCGCATTGAGCGCCGCGGCGCTCACCCCCGCCTGCGCGAGGAGCGGGGCGACCACGCCATCCTGCTGGGCGATCGCGGCGAGCAGAAGGTGCTGCGGCGAGAGTTCCTGCTGGTTCTCCTCGCCGGCGATGCGCTGCGCATCCTGAAGCGCCTCCTGGGATTTGAGTGTCAGCGTATCGAAGCGCATGGGACTACGGTTCAAAGTTGGAGGTTGTACGTTGAACGCACAGCGGGTTCACGTACCTGGGGACTGCTTCTTCTGCTTCTTCTGCTTCTTCTGCTTCTTCTGCTTCTTCTGCTTCTTCCCGCCCTTCGCCTTCCTCGCGAAGATGGACTCGATCGTCGCCATGAGCCCCTCCTCGGTGAACGGCTTGGTCACGTAGGCGTCCGCCCCGAGCTTCAACCCCTTCTCGATGTCGCTCTTCTTGTCGAGCGCGGAGATGATGACCACCGGGATCTCCTTCGTCGCCGGATTCTTCTTGAACACGTCGCAATACCAGTAGCCGGAGAAGAAGGGCATCATGATGTCGAGGATGATCATGTGCGTGGGCGAGGCCATGACCTTTGAGATGGCCTCGACGCCGTCTGAGGCCGTCACCGCCTCGCAGCCGTGCCGCTCGACGATCTTGGCGATCATCTCCGCGACGTGGAGGTCGTCCTCAATGACGAGTATTCTCCGATTCACCGGCATGGCGGGGGCGTTCATCGGGCGGCGACCTCCTCTTCGGGGGCGGGTTCCTCCAGGAGGTCGGGGGGAGGCCCCTCCTCCTCCGGCAGTTCGAGGAGGAAGAGCGCCGCGTCCTCCATCTTCATCTTCTCCATCTGCGGCTCGAGCAGGAAGATGGGGACCATCACTTCGAGCGAGAGGTTCAGGCACGCGTAGACCGAGAGTCGCATCCCGGACTTCCCGCGGTCGTCGATGGCGTCGAGGTAGCGGGCGGCGTCCGGGGCGTCGGCCGATATGAGAAGGTGCTTGTACTCGGCCCCCCTCTCGAGAAAGGCGGCGGTCTGTTCGAGGCCCGCGCCGATCAGGCGCTCGCCGCCCCTCGCGGGCGCGAGCTCCGTCTTGCGGCTTCCCACGGCCATCTTGAGCAGCAGCCCCTTGGCATGGGGGACCGCGCCGGTCCGCCGGATCTCGAGCACGCTGCCGACCGTGAGGGGCGGGCCCTGCTTCACGAGGTCGCGGAGGAACGCCGCCACCTCCTTCTGGGACGAAAGGAAGACGATACCGGCGACCTTGTAGGGCCCCTCGGGAGTGTTCCTCCCGTAGATATGCCCGGTGAGTTTCAGGGTGCTGCCGCTCTGGCGCAGGTCGCGGAAGACGTACTCGGGCTTCAGCTTGATCCACTTGCTGTCGCCGCCGAAGAGCGGCACGAAGGGGATGATCAGGTCCGCCTTGTCCCCCTCGGAGTTGAAGGTCACCGTGAGCTTCTCGGCGAGCGGCGCGGGCCGCGTGGGCGCGATCTTGCCCCCGAGGAACGCCTCGATCTTCTCGAACCCGAGGAAGCAGATCGCCCCCAGGCTGTAGAAGGCGAAGAGAAACGGCTTCCGTGCCCAGCGGTACCACTCCACCGCCGGTCTTTTTTTGCGCGCGCTCATAGCCCGCTGCCCGCCGCCCCCGGGCGGCCCTCGCCGCTACTCATCGGCGACGCTGAACTCGAAGTAGTGCACAGTGAGATCCCGGGAGTCCTTGAACGCCGCGGCGAGCCGCTCTTGGAGATAGTCGAGCACCTCTTTCCTATGCCGCTGCACGTCGAAGTCCCGCGTCCGGGCGTCAACACCCTCCAGCGGCAAATCCGCCTTGAGGCTTATCTCGGAATAGATCCTCAGCTTCGCCATGGGCACCTCCTCTTCCACTCCCTATACCGATCCCATGTGCAGGAACGCGCCGATCTGCGGCGCGAATTTCACGATCAGGCCCGCGACCACGACGCTTACCATGCACATGAGTTTGATCAGGATGTTGAGCGAGGGCCCGGCGGTGTCCTTGAACGGGTCGCCGACCGTATCCCCCGTCACCGCCGCCTTGTGGGCCGCCGACCCCTTGCCGCCGTGGTGTCCCTGCTCGATGTGTTTCTTGGCATTGTCCCATGCCCCTCCCGAGTTGGCGAGCATGATCGCCAGGACAAACCCGGTCGCGGTGGCGCCGGCGAGGAACCCCATGACGCCGGAGACGCCGAGCACGAGGCCGATGACGATCGGGATGACGATGGCGCTCAGGGCCGGGAGCATCATCTCGCGCTGCGCGCCCTTCGTGGAGATGGCGACGCAGGCGGCGTAATCCGGGACGGCCGTCCCCTCCATGATCCCCTTGATCTCCCTGAACTGCCGCCGCACCTCCTCCACCATCCTGCGCGCGGCGCGCCCCACCGCCTTCATGGAGAGGGCGCAGAACATGAACGCCATCATGCTGCCGAGGAAGAGCCCGACGAGCACCTTGGGGTTGATCAGGGTGATGTTGTACTTCTCCATGAAGAAGGCGAGGTTCGCCTGCTGGATGGTGATCTTATCGAAGGCGGCACCCCCGATGTTCACGAGATGATCGACGCTTCGATCGGCCATGCGGATCAGCCCGATGCGCACCTCCTCGATATACGCCGCGAGAAGCGCCAGCGCCGTGAGCGCCGCCGAGCCGATGGCGTACCCCTTGCCGGTCGCGGCGGTCGTGTTGCCGAGCGAGTCAAGCGCGTCGGTGCGCTCGCGAACGTACGAATCGAGGCCGCTCATCTCCGCGTTCCCGCCCGCGTTATCCGCGATCGGGCCGTAGGCGTCGGTCGCCAGGGTGATCCCGAGCGTCGAAAGCATTCCCACCGCGGCGAGCCCCACGCCGTAGAGCCCCATCTCCGGGGAGGTGAAGCCGCCCGCGGCGCCGAAGGCGACGAGCGTCGCCACGCAGACCGTGACCACCCCCGGCCACGTGGAGAGCATGCCGACCGAGATCCCCTCGATGATGACCGTGGCGGGCCCGGTGAGCGACTGCTCGGAGACGTTCCGCGTCGGGCTGTAGTCCTGCGAGGTGTAGTACTCGGTGGCCTTGCCGATGATCCAGCCGGCGAAGAGGCCCGCCAGGATGGAGATCCAGATGCCGATATGGCTCCGGCCGAGAAGCCCCCAGACCAAGAAGAACGAGAGGATGGTGATCCCCACGGTGCTCAGGTTGACGCCGCGGGCGAGGGCCTTGAGGAGCTCCTTCTGCGTGGCCTTCTCCCCGCTCCGCACGACGAAGATCCCCGCGATGGAGAGGAGCGTCCCCACCCCCGCGATGACCATCGGCAGCAGGATCGAGTTGAGGATGAGGCCGGGCTCCGCCGCGAACGACGCGACGCCGATGGCGGTTGTCGCGAGTATGGAGCCGCAGTACGACTCGTAGAGGTCGGCGCCCATCCCGGCCACGTCCCCGACGTTGTCGCCCACGTTGTCGGCGATCGCCGCGGGGTTCCGCGGATCGTCCTCGGGGATGCCCGCCTCGATCTTCCCGACGAGGTCCGCCCCGACGTCGGCGGCCTTGGTGAAGATGCCCCCGCCGACGCGCGCGAAGAGCGCCTGCGTGCTCGCGCCCATCCCGAAGCAGAGGATGGTGACGGTCGTCTCGACGAGGGTGAGGTGCACGACCATGGTAAGCACGTAGAACCAGATGGAGATGTCCAGGAGCCCGAGCCCGACGCAGACGAGGCCCATGACCGCGCCGCTCCGGAAGGCGATCTGGAGGGCGCTGTTGAGCGAGGTGCGGGCGGCGTTCGCGGTCCGGCAGTTCGCGTAGGTGGCGGTCTTGAGGCCGATAAAGCCGCAGAGGCCCGAGAAGAACCCGCCCGTGAGAAAGGCGAACGGGACCCACTTCGACTGGACGTGGAGGACGAAGGCGAGGAACGCGAAAAAGAGCGCCGCGAAGACGAAGCAGATGGCGACGACCTTGTACTGCTGCCTGATGTAGGCGCGGGCGCCCGAGCGAACGTACGAGGCGATCTCCTTCATCCGGTCGGTGCCCTCGGAGCACCGCATCATCGAGTGATAAAAGAACCATGCGCAGACGAGCGCCGCGATCGAGGCAATCGGCGCGATAAGCCAGTAGATCGGGAGAGACTGCACCGTCATCTGGCCGGCCTCCTGCGCGTGGGCGGCGAGAGGGACGGCGAGTCCCGCCGCCATTCCAATGATACGCGTGATACGCATGCTCATACGCTACCTCCTCCTTTTGCTATTCCAAGGGACCTCAGTATTGCCCCGAATCGCGGCTTTGTCAACCGAATTCTCGCCTGCCGATTCTCGCCCGCCGTCAGGAGCCCATCAGGCGCTTCACCAGGCGCACGATCTCCCCGGCGTTTCTTGCGTAGCCGTCCGCGCCGATCTTCCGGGCGTAGGCCGGGGTGACGACGGCGCCGCCCACCATGACCCTCTGCGTGAGCCCGCGCCGCCTGAGCTCCGCGATTACCGTCTCCATCTGCCGCATCGTGGTGGTCATGAGCGCGGAGAGGCCGATGAGGTTCGCCCCCGACGCCGCGGCCTGCTCCGCGATCACCTCGGCAGGCACGTTCCGGCCGAGGTCCACGATCTCGTAGCCGTAGTTCTCGAGGACGGTGCAGCAGATGTTCTTCCCGATGTCGTGGACGTCCCCGAGGACCGTGGCCATTACGATCCTGCCCCGCGACGGCATCCGCTCGCCCTTCATCTCCCGCCTCAGGCGCGCGAAGGCGGCCTGGACCGTTTCGGCGGCGAGGATCATCTGGGGGAGGAATATCTCGCGGCGCTCGAACCGCGCCCCCACCTCCTCGAGCGCGGGGGCCAGCATCGAGACGTTGATCTCGATCGGCGGAATCCCCTGCGCGAGCGCCTCCTCGACCGCGGGGATCACCCCGTCCCGATCGCCGGCGAGGATGGCGGCGAGGAGCCGCTCCCGCACGCGCGCGGGCGTCGGGGCGCCGGCCTCCTCGGGGGGCGGCGGGGCGGCGGGGGCGGCCTGCACCCCCGCGATAAATTCCCGCGCGCCGGCGTCCTTCATCGCGAGCACGCGCGCCGCGCGCAGGGTGCGCATCACGAGCTCATCCGCGGGGTTGCAGATGACCGCGTCGAGGCCCGCCCCCACCGCCATGGCGAGGAATGCCGCGTTCAGGCTGCTCCGCTCGGGCAGCCCGTGGGAGACGTTGCTCAGGCCGAGGACCGTCTGCCATCCGCGCGCCTTCAGCATCCGCAGCGTCTCGAGCGTCACCCCGGGCTGATCCTGCGCGGCGGCCGCCGCCATCACGAGCGGATCGATCAGGATATCCTCGGGCCTGATGCCCGCCCTGAGCGCGCTCGCCGTCACCTCCTCGGCGAGCTTGAGCCTCCGCGCGGCGGTCTCCGGGATCCCCTTCCCCGAAAGCGGCAGTATGATGATCGCCGCCCCGTAGGCGCGCGCGATGGCGAGGAGCCTCGGCATCGTCTCCTTGTCCGCGGTGACCGAGTTGATGAGCGCCCTCCCCTCCACCTCGCGGAGGCCCGCCGCCAGCGCGTCGGGGCTGCTCGAGTCGACCACGATGGGGGCGTCGACGCAGCGCTGGACGACGCGCACCGCGCGCGCCATCAGGTCCGCCTCGGGGACCGCCCCCACGCCGAGCGACTCCCCGTGGGCCCCGGCGTTCACGTCCAGGGCGTGGGCGCCCTCCCGCGTCTGGGCGATCGCCGCGTCGCGCACCGGGGCGGTATCATCCCCGATGAATGCGCGCGCCATGGACGCCCTGACGCTCAGGTTGATCCGCTCGCCGATGACGAGCGGCCCATTTCCCGGATCGAGGGTGACCGTCCTCGTGCGGCTGCACAGGCGCAGGCGTTCCGGCACCGCGCGCTTCACCGGCTTTCTCCGCGCGAGCGCCCCGGCCATCGCCCTGATATGCGCGGGGGTCGTGCCGCAGCACCCCCCCACAAGGCTCACCCCGGCGGCCGCGAAGCGCTCCGCGAACGCCGCCATCTCCGCGGGGCTTTTCCGGAACACGGTTTTGCCGTCCACGAGCTCGGGGAGCCCCGCATTGGGGAACACGGAGAGGTGCGCCCGGGTGACCTTCGCCATGGCCTCGATCACCGGGAGCATCCCCTCGGGACCAAGGCTGCAGTTCGTCCCCACCGCGGCGGCCCCCAGGGCGGTCAGCACCACGGCCGCGACATCGGGAGGGGTCCCCGAGAATGTCCTGTTCTCCTCGCCGAACGTCATGTGGGCGATCACGGGGATGCCGGAGACCTCCCGCGCCGCGACGAGCGCCGCCTTCGCCTCGCGGATGTCGGAAAAGGTCTCGAGGAACAGGGCGTCGGCCCCCGCGTGGGCGAGCGCGCGCATCTGCTCGCGGAATGCCTCGACCGCTTCCTGGAATGTCAGAGCCCCGAGCGGCGCGAGCTGGGCGCCGAGCGGGCCCACCGAACCGGCGACATACGCCTTCCCGAGCGCGGCCTTTCGGGCGAGGCGGACCGCCTCCCGGTTGATCCGTTCGACTTCCCCGGCGAGGCCGTAGTCGGCGAGCTTGCGGCAGTTGGCGCCGAAGGTGTCCGTCTCGATCACCTCGGCCCCCGCCTCAAGGTACCGCTCGTGGACGCCGACGACGAGCGCGGGGCGGCTCAGGACCGCCTCCTCGGGGCAGGCGCCGTCGGGGAGCCCACCATCCTGGAGCATGGTCCCCATCGCCCCGTCGCCGAGGAGGACCCGCTCCCGCATCGCATCGAGTATGGGTTTCATCATTGAGTAAACCGTGGCATCATTATGTATCCCGCGACACCCAGCCGAGCACCGCGGTCACGGATTTCTCCGGAGCGAGGATGCACTCAGGGCCCGCGGCGATTCCGATCCGCGCGGCCCCGAGCGCATCGAGCACTCCGGGCTGGGAGGACAGCGGCCAGTCGCCGTAGCCGGGACTGAACCGTCGCGTGAGCGTGAACCCCGCCGCCCCTGCCTCACGCCCCAGCCCCTCGACCACGGCATCGACAACCGCCTCGACCGCCTCCGATCCGTAGGCGTCGAGGATCATCGCCTCGGTCATCGCCTTCCCGGCCATGAGACGCCCGGAGGCCGATGAGAGCCCCTGCCCCACGGTCGCCCCGATAAGCGTGGCCCGCGCGCAGGGCGCGAGGAGGCCCGCCACATCCGCGCTCCGTATGACGAACCCCGTTCCCTCGAACGAGACGACGCCCCCGGCGCAGCGCTCGATCACGATCGTCGCGCAGACCGCAGCCGGGGCGACGAGGCGGCGCCCCGCCTCGATCCCGCGCGCGATCAGGGACCCGATCTCCCCCGCGCCGCGCGCGCCGGAGGAGCCCATCCCCATGCGCCGCAGAACCGCCGCGGGAGCGACGGAGATCTCCAGCCCCGTGACGACGCCGCTCATCGCAGCCATAGCGCCCATGCCGCTCCGGCCGCGATGCAGTAGTACCCGAACCAGGAGATCATGCCCGCAACGACGGCCTTCCGTAAGATGCCGATCGCCGCATAGCCGATCACGAACGCGGCGGCGGCGGCGATGCACAACGGTCCCGCCCCGAAACCCTCGGCTGCGGATCCTATCTCCCGGAGCTGGACGATCGAGGCGCCGAGGATTGCAGGGACCGCCATCATGAACGCAAACTCGACCGCCCGCTCCCGCTTCACCCCCGCGAGGAGCCCCGCGCCCACGGTCATTCCGGACCTCGATATCCCCGGGGGAAGCGCGAAGGCCTGGGCGGTGCCGATGAGGAGCGCCCTCCCCCACCCGATCTCGGCGCTGCCGGCCCGCGCCCTCCCGGCGACCGCGAGAAAAAAGCCGCATGCGACGAGCCCGCCCGCGGCGAGCCGCGGGTCGTGGAATCGTTCCGAGATCCAGTCGTGGGCGAGGAGCCCCGCCGCGGCGGCGGGGATCGTCGCGAGCACGAGAAGCCCCAGCGCCCTGCGCGCCCACGGGTCTAAGGGCCGGAGCAGGATGCGAGCCCACTGGGCGCGGTAATACAGCACGGCGGCCGCGAGAGTCCCCATGTGCAGCACCACCTCGAGCGAGACCCCGGAGGTTTTTATCCCGAGGACCTTCTCGGCGAAAACGAGGTGCGCGGAGCTCGAAACGGGGAACCACTCGGTGATCCCCTGCACGACGCCGATGACGACCGCCTGGAGCATATTCATGGAATCATCGCACACGAGACCGGGGCAGCACGGACGCCTGTCCGGGCAGCGGGGGCGCTCACGGGTTGACGCGCCGGTACCAGTCGACGAACCGCTGCACCCCCTCCTCGACCTGGACGCGGGGGCTGTAGCCGAGGAGTTCCCGGGCCTTGCGGATGTCCGCGCAGGTTGTGGGTACATCCCCCGGCTGGTCGGGCAGGGCCTTCACGATCGCCTTTTTCCCTATCGCCTTCTCCAGCGCCGCGACAAGAAATTTGAGCTCGACGGTCCTCGACTCCCCGAGGTTCACGATCTCGAAGGGAAACGGCGTGTCGACGGCCTTGAGCAGGCCGTCCATGATATCGTCCACGTAGGTGTAATCCCGGCGGCTCGTCCCGTCGCCGTACACCTCTATCGGCTCGCCCCGGAAGATCTTCCGCGTGAACCGGTGGATCGCCATCTCCGGCCGCTGCCGGGGCCCGTAGACGGTAAAGAAGCGGAGGCAGGTGACCTGCATCCCGTAGAGGTGGTGCCAGGCGTGGCAGAAGAGTTCGCAGGACCTCTTGGTCGCCGCGTAGGGGGAGATCGGGCGGTCCGCGCGGTCATCCTCGGAGAACGGGACGGCGCTGCTCGCTCCGTAGACGGAGGACGAGGAGCCGAAAACGAAGCGCCCCACGGCGTGTTCGCGCGCGAATTCGAGCAGATTGAGCGTGCCGCAGCAGTTCACCTCCTCGTAGAGCAGCGGCGCCTTGAGGGACGCGCGCACCCCCGCGCGCGCGGCGAGGTGCACGATCACCTTGAACTTGTGGCGCGCGGCGATGCCCCGCAGGGCCTTCTTGTCCCTGATGTCGCCCTCGACGAGGGCGCACGAGGGGTTCCCGAGAAACGGGGCGATGTTCGCCCGCTTCAGTGCGGGGTCGTAGGAGTCGTTGAAGTCGTCGAGGCACACCACCTCGTCGCCGCGCGCGAGCAGCCGCTCGACCAGGTGCGAACCGATGAATCCGGCGCCGCCGGTGACGAGGACCTTCATGATGATCTCAGATCTCAAATTTGAGATTTCAGATTCCGGTTCCGCGATCCTCACGAGTGACGAGCAACGAGCAACGAGTAACGGCAGGTATGGTACCACACCGTTCTCCGGCGACGCAATGGATGGCCATTCTCCGCCGTCCCTTTTCCCGCGCCCCCGCGCGTGCCATAGAGACGGGGAGTGCGGGGGTTCAGGACATGCCTGAGAGAGAGAGCGCGCTGATCGTCGACGGGCGCGCGGCGAGCCGGGGAAGCATCCTGCGTGTCCGCCGGCGCATCGGACTGTCCGCGACGACCGCCCAGCCCCTGAATCTCCTCCGCCACTTCATTTCCGCCGCCTTTCCAGTCCGCGCGTCCGCAGGACCGTGTGGATCACCCGCCGTACGGCATCACGCGAAACCCCTCGAATTCGCCGCGGAACGGCTCCTCCGAGGAGTGGAACTCCTCCACCACGGCGTCCGGGGGCCCGTGGCGAAACCAGCCCGCCATGGCCTCGACGCGGGAGTCCTCGCCTTCGACGACGGCCTCGACGCGGCCGTCGGGGGTATTCCTGACCCACCCCGAGACGCCGATTTGCTCTGCCTTCCGGAGCGCGTAGTGCCTGAAGCATACGCCCTGCACCACCCCGCCGGCGATGATGTGAAGTCTCTTCATAATGGGCACGCGTGCCACTGCTACTGTAGCTCTTTTCAGCGGCGGTTTCAAGGCGGGTTGGACAGGCTGGGTTGGACAGGCGGGCAGCCGGCCGTCAGATCGTGCTCGCGCGGCCGTCCGGCACTGTGGTATAGTACGGCCGGACGGTGAAAATGGGAAGGGAAACACAGATACCCGACTGGAAGTTCCTCGGCGCAACGCTCCTCGACCCGCGCGTGGGATCCCTGGCGAAGTACAGGAGTCTTGTGCTTGGATCGGGGGGAATCCTCGCCCTTCTCGGCTACGAGCTCCGCATGCTGCTCCTCGGGAACATCCCCGGGGCTCTCGGGATACTCCTCCGCCGTTTATTCTACCGCCGCATGTTCAGGAAAATGGGCCGCGGCGTGATCATAGGAACGGGCGTCACGTTCCGGCACCCGGGGAGAATCTCTCTGGGGGACCATGTCGCCCTCGACGACTACAGCACTCTCGACGCGCGCGGGGAGAAGGGCGGGGGCATCGCGCTCGGGGACCGCACCATCGTCTCGCGGTTTGCCATTCTCCGCACCAAGGAAGGGACGATCACCATCGGGAGAGGCGGCGGCATCGGCTCGCACAGCATCCTCGCCTCCACCAGCACGCTCGAGGCGGGGGAGAACCTTCTCCTTGCTCCCTGCGTCTGCGTCCTCGCGGGGGGGCAGCACGCCTTCGACCGCGCCGACGTCCCCGTCGTCGCGCAGGGCATGGTCTCCAAGGGCGGGATATCCATCGGGGACGACGTGTGGATCGGGACGCGGGCGACCGTCCTCGACGGCGTGCGCATCGGCGGCCACGCGGTCATCGGGGCGTGCGCGCTGGTGAACAAGGATATCCCCGGTTACGCGGTCGCCTACGGCATTCCCGCAAAGCCGGTCAGGGACCGGAGAGAAATCCCAAATCCCAAATCCCAAATCCCAAAAGAAGCGGAGTCCGAGCCGGATAAGGGGAATGGGGAGCCGGCATGAAGAGGGACATCGATCGGCTCGACGCGGAGGAGTACGACCTCCTCGTCATCGGCGCCGGCATCTACGGCGCATGCGCGGCGTGGGACGCGGCGCTCAGGGGCCTTCGGGTCGCTCTCATCGACCGGGGCGACTTCGGCGGCGCGACTTCGCAGAACAGCCAGAAGATCATCCACGGCGGCCTCCGCTACCTCCAGCAGGCGGACCTCGTCCGCGTGCGCGAATCGATCCGCGAGCGGCGCACCATGATGAAGATCGCGCCGCAGTTCGTCCATCCGTTCCCCTGCGTGATGCCGACCTACGGGCACTTCACCAAGGGGCGCGAGGCGCTCTTCTTCGGAATGCTCGCAAACGACCTGATCGGCTTCGACCGCAACAGGATCGACGACCCGCAGAAGCGTATCCCTCGGGGGGAGACCATCTCCAGGAAAAAGGTCCTCGAGCTCCTCCCGGGGATCCCGACAAAGGGCCTGACCGGGGGCGCCGTCTGGTACGACTGCCAGGCCCACAACTCCGAGCGCCTCCTTCTCTCTTTCATCCTCGCCGCCTCCGGGAAAGGGGTCGCCGCGGCCAACTATGTGGAGGCCGTCGGCTTCCTTGCCGCGAGCCGCAGGGTCACAGGGGCGAAGGCGCTCGACAGGACCACGGGCCGCCGGTTCGAGATACGGGCAAGGGTCGTTCTCAACGCGGCGGGGCCGTGGACGGACGGGGTGCTCGCACTTCTCGACCCGCGGGCGGCGACCCCTCCCCTCCCCCTCTCCACCGGGCTGATCATCGTGACCCGATCGTTCATCGACGGGTACGGGGCGGGGCTCTCGTGCCGGGCCGGGATAGCCGCGCCCGGGACGCCCGCCGCGAAGGGGTCGCGGCTCTACTTCGTCACCCCGTGGCGCGATGTGACGCTCGTCGGCACGGTGCACGCGCCGTACCGCGGCAGTCCCGACGACTATCGCGTCACCGAGGGCGAGATCTCGGCGCTCCTCGACGCGATCAACGCGGCATACCCCTCGGCGAGGCTCGGCCGGCGGGACGTGCGCGCCTTTTACGGCGGCCTCCTGCCGCTCGGGCGCGTGCACAGGAAAACCGGCGAGGCGATCACCATGAATCATTACCGTCTGATCGACCACCGCGGGCGACACGGGTGGGACGGACTCATCACGGTGGTCGGCGTAAAGTACACCACCGCGCGCGACGTCGCCGCGAAGGCCGTGGACCTCGCGTTGAAGAAGCTCGGGCTCCCGCGCCGGAAGGGCACGAGCGATTCCACCCCTGTCTACGGGGGCGATATCCGGCGGTTCGACGAGTTCCTCGACGAGGCCGTGCGCGCAAAACCGGCGTGGATCGGGGAAGAGAGCGTGCGGCACCTCGTCTATCATTACGGGTCCCGCTACCGCGACATCCTCGCGCTCGCGGGAAGCGACCGCGCCCTCTCGAAGCCGCTTCCCTGCCAGGCCGCGGTCATCGCCGCGGAGATCGTCCACGCCGCGCGGGAGGAGATGGCCCTCACGCTCGCCGACGCCGTCCTCCGTCGCACCGAGCTCGGCACCGCGGGATGCCCGCCGGACGCGTGCCTGCGCGCGTGCGCGGAGCTGATGGGCAGGGAGCTCGGGTGGGACGCGGCACGGGAGCAGGCTGAAATCGACCGGGTCAAGGCCCTGTACGTGCCGGCGGGATGAAAGAAGCGATCGAGCTATCAAGCTATCGAGAGAGAGAGAGAGAAGGGAATGGGGCAGAAGGCGCTCTTCGACGACGAGGCCAGGAAATGGGAGAGCCTCTATCGCCAGGGGGTAGGCGAGCGCTGGGGGATATTCCAGAAGAATGTCCGCGGGCGCACCGTGGCGAGAATGGAGCTCTGCCTGTCGATCCTCCCCCCCGTGAATGGCAGGGACGTCATCGAGCTCGGCTGCGGCCCCGGCTTCTATGGCGCGCGGCTTATCGGGGCGGGGGCTCGCTGGACCGGGCTCGACATTTCCGAGCCGATGCTCGCGGTCTGCCGCGGGAACATCCCCGGGGCGCGAGTCGCGCGCGGAAACGTCCTGGCGCTCCCCTTCCGGCCCGCCTCCTGCGATGTCATGCTCTGCGTCGGGGTGCTGAGCTATCTTTCCCGCGCAGAGATCGATTCCCTCTTTTCCCATGCGTATTCAGCGCTCCGGAGCGGCGGCGTCTTTCTGGCACAGACGGTCATCTTCGACCCGTTCACCTGGGTCCGCTGCCGCCTCCCCGCGTGGATCCCGAGGCCGCTCAGGATCCCCGGGCCGTTCACCCCCCGCTCGCCGCGGACGATCAGGCGCCTCCTCGAAAAGAACGGCTTCGCGGTGCGGAGGGTCGTGACCTACTGGAAATACCTCGCGTACCCCGCCGGGAATGTTTACCTCGCGGTGAAAAATCCCGAATCCCAAATCCCAAATCCCAACAGAGGATTGTCTGACCGCTGATGGCCAAGATAGTTTTCATAGACCTGCTCTTCAACTGGCCCCCCGACGGCGGGGCGCGCGTAGACCTGAAAGAGGTCATGACGCGACTCGCCGCGCGCCACGAGGTGACCCTCCTCGTCCCCGACTTCCGGGACTTCTTCCCGCGCGGGCGCATCACGGGCGAGCTCCCATTCCGCATCGAACACATCCCGTTCACCCGGGCGAACTTCAACGCGTGGTATCTCCCCCGCGCCTTCAGGCGCGCAGTCGAGAAGATCCGCCCCGACCACATCTTCATCGGCGACGGCTGGTACCTCAAGTTCCCCCTGGCGACGGCGCTCCGCCGGTTCAAGCCGATCCTCAGGTTTTACGCCTATGAGGGGATCTGCATCACGCATTACGGGACTCAGTTCCTCGACGGCAATCTCTGCCCGAAAAACTACCTCCGCGACACCCTCTTCTGCACCCGCTGCGCCCTGCGGCACCACCGGTTCAGGCCCCTCGACACCTTTTCCCAGGAGTTCCTGGGGGCGCTCGCGTTCACGCCGCTTTACCGGCACTGGGTGAGGTCGGCCCTCCGCGCCGCGTCGCGGGTGATCGTCTATAACCAATTCATGAAGGAGACACTCGCTCCGCATACCGGATCGGTAATCGTAGCGCCATCCGGGGTCGATGTCGATGCGTTCAGCCCGGCGGCGGAGTCCTCCCCCCCGCGGGAGAAATGCGTGGTGCTGATGACGAGCCGGAGCGGCGACCCGAGCAAGGGATTCCGCGTCCTCGTCGAGGCCGCGCGCATTCTGAAGGGGCGCGGGGTGCGGTTTGAGGTCGTGGTCCCCACCTACAGCACCGGTCACGCGGCGGAGGAGTCGATACGGTTCGCGCCCTGGCACTCCCAGGGGCAGCTTCCCCGGCTCTACGCGGAGGCGGATATCTGCGTGGTGCCGTCGGTGTGGCGGGAGCCGTTCGGCATCGCCGCGGTCGAGGCGATGGCCGCGGGGAAGCCGGTCGTCGCCTCTCGCGCGGGGGGGCTCATCGATATCGTCGAGGACGGGGTCACGGGATTCCTCGTCGAGCCGGGGAACGCCGCGGAGCTTGCCGACCGCATCGCGCGCCTGATCGCCGATCCCGCGCTGCGCGTGAAGATGGGCCGCGCGGGAAGGCAAAAGGCGGAACGCCGCTTCGCGTGGGACGTCCTGATGCGCGAGATATACCTCCCCCTGTTCGAGTAACGTCGTCCATCCGCGAAGAAGATTGATCTTTTTCAGATCACGTGACAGTGTCACACGCGGGAGAGTGGCCATGATCGGTAACAAAGTCATAGCGTCCGCCGCTCTAATCTACTCGGGTGTTGTATATGTATCGTCTGCGCTCGGGCAGACCACGATCGGTTTCATTTCCGACGCCTGCCCGAGGGATTACCTTGCCGGCGAAGCCCCTCTCACTGACGATCTGAACCAGTTCCCCGTGCAGATTCCCGCCGGTTGGTCACTGGACTGCATCGTGACTCTCGGGGACATGCCGTATATATCCCGCGAAGGCGCTCAGAGCTTCGATCACGCATTCACCGCATCCGCCGTGGGGACAGTCCCCGTCTTTTATGCCGTCGGCAACCATAATATTGAGGACAATGCGTATGACATGCCGGTGCTCAGGGAGAAATACTCCTCCTACCCGGCATGGAACAAGCGCGCGGGGCCGCCGAACTGCGCTGAGACGACGTACTCCTTCGATGCGGGGGATATCCATGTCGCCGTCATCAATGAATATTTCGACGGAGCCTCGGATACCGGGACCGACGGAGACGTGGGAGACGAGCTTTTCGTGTGGCTCAAGCAGGATCTGCGGAATTCGGATAAAGCCTGCAAGATCGTCTGCGCGCACGAACCCGCGTTCCCGTGGCGTCGCCATATCGGCGACTCCCTGGATGAATACCCGGAACACAGAGACCGATTCTGGAGCCTGCTCCAAACGGAAGGCGTGGCCGCTTTTGTCCATGGGCACATCCACTATTCGAGGATCGAGGAGTATGTCGGAGTTTACCAGGTCGACGACGGCGCCTCCGGCCTCGAGGCCCCGGGCGCACTGACCTACTTCCACCATGGCGTGGGCGGCTACATCATTCACCAGTCATCGGAGCCGATAGAGGGAGGATGGGCATCGGCCGCAACGATTACCCGCACTGCGGAGGACCTGAACTGCCGGGTCATGGTGAATACGGGCGAGGGGGCGGGGACGCGGATGCGATATTTTGTCGATTACACCGCACTCGACCAATCTCCGGATCCGGACTGGTCCGCGAACAATGGCGGGAGGTGGTGGGAGCCCGCGTTCGACGATGCGGCGGCGGGATGGAATGACGGAGAATTGAGCGCGGGGTACGATAGCGAGGCCGGGTGGCCATGGACCAATACCGCGATAGACAGCCGGAATGGCATACACGCTGTTTTCCAGAGGATACCCTTCGTCGCACCGTCGAAGGGGGAGTACCAGTTGCTTACGATCGAGGCGGACTACGATGACGCGCTCATCGTGTGGCTCAACGGCACCCCGATTTTCATCTCGGAGAACGCCCCCTCTGTGGGAGAAGGGGATTTCTGGAACAAGCTGGCGACCTTCCCCCGAGACGCGGGGGGCGATCAGGCCCATGCGCCCGCGTTTGTCGTGATCGATGCGACGCAGCACATGGATCTCCTGAACGAGGGTGTGAACCTCCTCGCGGCGGGGAACTGGAACTGCGCGACCGACTCGCACGACCTCGCCGTGGGGGTCCGCCTCAGCCTCAAGTATCACCCGTTGCCGCTCCCGATTCTTGTGAGCTTCCAGCCCGCCGCTGCGCAGACACGCGGATTCATCCCTGCGAGCGCGGAGGCATTCGGCACGGCGTACCCTTTCGGGTGGAAATAGCAGCCGGACTCCGAGGGGAGATTGAACGCCATCCGGTCCATCCCGATGTGCGGGATCAGTCCACCGGCCCCGCGAGGACGATGGCGAGGTTGTCCGGGTAGAGGTAGTCGTTGGCCACGCGGCGGACGTCCTTCGCGGTCACGCCCCCGATGAGCCCCGGGTAGCGCGCGAAGTAGTCGAGGCCGAGCCGGTAGAACTCCGCGTCCGCGAGCGCGTCGGCCACCCCCGCGTTGGTCTCGATCATCCGGGGAAGGCTGTTGACCAGGTATTCCCTGCTCTCCGCGAGTTCCTCGTTTGTGACCCCCTCGTTTTTCATTTTCAGGATACCGTTCCTGATCTCGCGGACCGCCTCGTCGACGTTCTTCGGGTTCACGCCCGCCCGGACGAGGAACGGGCCCGCGCCCCGGTACGGCACAAACGCGCTCGAGACGTAATAGGCGAGCCCCCGGTCCTCGCGTATGACGCGGCCGAGCCTTCCGCCCATGCCGAACCTGCCGAGCACGGTGTTCATGACCTGGAGGGCGTAGTAGTCCGGATTGTCGCGCGCGACGCCCCGGCAGCCGATGGCGATGTCCACCTGGCTCTTGTCGGGTATCTTCGCCTTTTCCCACTTCGTCTCGAGCGGCAGCGGCGGGGCGAGGAGCGTGGGCCCCCCCCCGCTCCCGCGGGCGTCCCAGGTCCCGAAATGCTTCTCGACCAGCGTTGCCGCCTCCCCCGGCGCGATGTCCCCCGAGAGCACGATCGTCGTGGCGCGCGGCGTGTAGCGCGCGGTGAAAAAGTCGATCAGGTCCTCCCTCCTCAACGCGCGCACGCTCTTCAGGTCTCCCGCGATTCGGTGCCGGTACGGATGCCCGTACGGATAGATGAGCTCGTACGCCCTGTCCCCGGCGACCTCGGCGGTGTCCTGCGCGGCCTCCTCGATCTGGGTGATGATCCGCCCCCTGAGCTTCTCCATCTCCGGCGCGGGGAAGACCGGCTCCCGCAGCATCTGGGAAAGAAGCTCCGCCACGAGCGGGAGCTTCTCGCCGAGCATCCGGGCCGAAAGAGATGCCCGGTCACGCCCGCAGGAGACCTCGATCTCGGTGCCGGAGGTGTCGATCACCTCCGAGATCAGGGAGGCGCTCATCCCGCCGGTGCCCCGATCGAGCATGCGCGCGGTGAAATTCGCCAGCCCGCTCTTCCCGGCCGGATCATAGGCGCTCCCCGCGGTCACATCCACCCGCGCGGCGATGGAGGGAGAGCCGTGGTTTTCCCGCACGATGAGGGTGAGGCCGTTCGGCAGAACGGTCCGGACGGCGTTCAGGGCGATCCCCGGCTGCCCCCCTTCCTTCCCCGGCTTAACGCCCGCGTCATTTCCGGCGTCCTTTTTCCATCCCCACAGGTGTATGAGCGGCAGGCGCCGCGGGGCCGGGGCGGGGGTCGCTGCGGCATCGCCGCCGGTGTCGCGATACCCCGCCGGGCCCCGTCCGCCCCCGGATACCCGGGGGGGGGCCGACCGGGCTGCGCCGCCGCCGGCCCCTCCCGTCGGGACATACCATCCGACCGTCCGGTTTTTATCCCCGAAATACTTCGCGGCGACGGTCTTGACTTCCTCCTGCCTGACCCGCCCGAGTTTTTTCAGGAACGACCATGGGTATGCCGCGTCGCCCAGCGTCTCAAAAAATCCCAACATGTGGGCCTGGCCGCTCACGCCGTCGCAGTCGTAGACGAAGCGCGCCCGGAGCCCGTTCACCGCCTTCTGGAACTCCGCCTCGCCGAGTCCGCGCTCGACAACCTCTCCGATCAGGCGCACGGTCTCCTGCTCGAGCCGCGCGAGCTCCACCCCCTGTCCCGCGGTCGCATACACGGAGAAGACACACGGATACTTCGTCGGGAGATACAGGGAGCCCGCCTTCGCCGCGATCCCCTTGTCCACAAGCCCGCGGTAAAGGCGGGAGCTCCGCGAGGCCTGCCCCCTCCAGTCCACCCCGTGCAGGGTGATCCCGTCCGCGCCGCCGAGCGCCGCGTTCAGCACGAGGAGAGGGATAAAGTCCTCGCTGTCGATGGCCGGGGTGTGGTAGAGAAGTTCGAGGTAGGCGGTCGTGCCCCCCCGCTCGATCCGCACCCGCCGCTCGCCGCGCTGCTCCGGCTCCACCGTGCGAAGCCGCTCCAGCAGCTCCCCCGCCGGGATGGCGCCGAACTTCGTCCGGATCGCCTGGAGCGTCCGATCCTCGTCGAATTCGCCGGCCACGACGAGCGTCGCGTTCGCGGGGCAGTATCCGCAGCGGTAGAACCGGTACAGGTCGTCCCGGGTCATCTTCTCGATGTCGCTCTGCCAGCCGATCGTCGGCCACCGGTACGGGTGCGCCGTGAAGGCGGCCGCCGTGGTCTCGATGTCCAGGAGGTTCTCCGGGTCGTTCTCCCCCATCTGGAGCTCGGAGATGATCACGCTGCGCTCCGACTCGACCGCCTCGGGGAGGAAAAGGCTCGCAGTCATCCGCTGCGCCTCGATGTCGAGGGCGAGGTCGAGCGCCCCGCTCGGGAGCGTCTCGAAGTAGCCGGTCTGGTCGAGCCAGGTGTAGCCGTTCCAGGCGCCCCCCGCGCGCTCGATGAGGTCCTTCATCTGATCGCGGCCGTAGCGTTCCGTTCCCTTGAACGCCATGTGCTCGCACCAGTGGGCCGCGCCCGTGATCCCCGGGCACTCGTTCGCAGAGCCGGCGTGGATCCCGATCCAGACGGAGACGAGCGGCGCGCCCTCCACCCTTCGAAGTATGACCGTGAGCCCGTTTTCCAGACGGACCTGCCGGATCTCCTGGGCGCGGGGCGCCGAACCCGCGGACGCCGACAGGATGCAGAGGCCGAGTAAAACCCCCACCCATGGCTTCATAGTGGAATACATAGGAGCCTCGCTCGCGGAAGGTCTCCCCGCCTCACCCTTCGCGGCGGGCATCGGATTCGATTTTCCTCAGCGCCCGGTTCAGGCGGAGGATGAAAGCCCTCCCCCCGGGCTCCTCGGGGAGCGCGTCCGCGGACACATCGGCGAGCGCCGCGAGCGCGTCATTGAACGCGGTGGCGGCGACCAGGATGTCTCCGCGCGTCCGCATCCGGCGGCATACCGCGAGAAACCGCTCCCGCTCCGCGGCAATGGCGCCCCCGTCGACGCGGACAACCCTGACCGGCACTCCGTCCGCCCCGAGCGATCCGAGCACGGCCGCCCGCGCGCGCGGGTCCGCAGCGAGGCGCGCGTCCAGGAGGATGAACCGGCGGGCGGCGCCGGCCGCCGTTTCCCGTTCGAGCAGCGGGAGAAGCGGGGCCGCGTCAGGCGACGCGAGCGCGATCTTCACTGATTCCTCGATCTCGCCGGGCCGTGAAGGGTCGGGATTGAGCCGCTTCGGGGGCGTTTGGTTCTCGATGAAGAGGAGGAGCGGCGCCACG